>NZ_JABSUV010000099.1:0-1166 GCF_013284275.1 Brevibacillus sp. HB2.2 | reverse complement strand
ACATGATCTGAGTGCCTTTTTCATGAGACAAGCCTCAAAGGTTAAATTGAGCCGTAACCTTCCAAAAGACCGTCTGTGACATAAACTTGAAGTGGTGAAAATCCCAATATATGGTATGCTTATATTTACAAGTCCATTGATCAAAGTGTGAATTATATTCAAAAGAAATAATGTGAATTGGTGGGGAATAAAATGCGTAAATATATAATTGGAAGTTTATTTGGACTATTAATAGGAGGATCGATAAGTGTACATGCAGAAGTGATTAGTTTGGTTGGTAAGGTTGTTGAAGGAGAGATGCCAGTAAAAATTAATGGCAAAACACTTAATAATAAGGCAATAGTTGTTGATGGAACATCATACCTGCCAGTTCATGCTATAGGTAACACATTAGGATATAATGCTTCATTCGTCCCAAATGAAGGGATCAAGCTATATCCTAAATTTGATGAAGAAAGGCTTGCAATTAAGTATCTTCCGATTGTCAATATAAATAATACGTTCACAACAAACTCTGACGATTATTATTATTTGGAGTCAGACGGAAATCAATATGTTTCTGTTAATAGTATAATTGGACCTTATGACTTTTATTGGCCCAAACCGGGTACAGCGGTGTTTCACCCATTGTTAGAGACCGAGAAGTCGAAGTTGGACACTAACGGTATTTTCAATAAAAAAGCAGACGATGTTACAATAATAGTATCCGATGAGTATGTAAAAGATGCAGATGCCTTCAGATATGAAGGGATGCAAGGAAAGGTTTTTGTGAAATTATCTTCTTTAGGGTTGAAAGCTGAAGTTAAGTATAATGACGAATATAAGGATTACGAGCTAGCTATTACCATACGTGAATGAAAGTCGGTCCTAAAATCGGAAATATTGGGGACGAAAAAATAAAAGAGAAATTTTTATAGAAACCACTCCATCGTTAGGAGTGGCTTTTTCGTACTTAAGTATATTTTGCAAATTGTACTTTGTGTTTTGGTTGAAGATCAAAAAGTAAAGTGTTTCCCTTCAAAAACCCGACAAAAAGCTGGATAAAACCCGGACAAAATCGGGGATAAATGGCAGGACGATTTGAAATGTTATGGACGGTAATCCTGAGTCAAGAGCAAGCGACAACAGCTCTTGGGAGATACCGCCTATCCCTTATCAATGGTGCC
>NZ_JABSUV010000098.1:0-1279 GCF_013284275.1 Brevibacillus sp. HB2.2 | reverse complement strand
TGAAGTGCACCCCTTAAAGTAGACATTGGAATAACCCTTGTGGTTTACCGATGAACTTTAGGGGGTGCATTTTTTATGGCGACTAAAGGTCAAAAGTTTATGAGTTATCCAGATACCCTGAAAAGGGAAGCCATACGTTTACATCTTGAGGAAAAATGGACGTATAAACGAATTACAGAACATCTGGGGATTCTGGACAAAGATCGTGTGAAAAAGTGGATGAGAAAGTACAGACAGCTTGGAGAGTTTGGACTCCTAGATCAACGTGGACGTCGAGAGACGTATATTGACCAGGACCGTCATGTTCAAAAATTAAAGCGTGAAAATGAAATCCTAAAAAAGTGTTTGGAAATCTGGGTACGGGAGGTGTAAGGAAGAAATATCACATTGTAGAGACATTGTCTTCAACCTTCATGGTAACTGAGATTTGTAAGGCTTTAGGTGTCTCAAGAAGCGGATATTATAAGTACCTCTCCACAAAAAAACAGAACAAGGATAAAGCTTTGAAAGAGAAGATCAAGTCGATCTATAAGCAAAGGAAAGGAATTTACGGCTACCGCAGAATTCAAGCAGAACTAGTACGTCAGTATGGCTGTAAAGTAAACCATAAAAAAGTGTTGCGGTTGATGCAAAATTTGGGGATAAAAGCAGTTATTCGTCGGAAACGCGCCTACATCACCACTTTTCAAGCCATCGTATCCGATGGACGTGTAGCCGAAAACATGCTAAATCGTGATTTCGTTGCTCAGAGACCAAATCAAAAATGGGTAACTGACGTTACCCAATATCGAATCGGAGATGAACGCATCTATCTCTCAGCAATTAAAGATTTGTGTACGCGCGAAATTGTTGCCTATCATATTAGCTCTCGAAACGACAATGCGCTAGTTCTTGAGACTTTCAAGAAAGCATTTAAAACACAAAAAGACGTGACTGGTGTGATCGTTCACAGCGATCAGGGTCACCAGTACACGTCCCATGCATACCACGACATGCTGCCTACGGTTGGCGCCCAGATCAGCATGTCACGACGAGGTAATTGCCTAGACAACTCCTCGATGGAAAGCTTCTTTTCTCATTTGAAAACCGAAGCTCTATATCCCTATGATATACGAGATGTACAAGATGCTCAAAGAAGAATTGAGGAATATATCCATTTTTACAACGACGAACGTCTTCAACTGAAATTAAAAAAACTGACGCCTAGTGAATTTAGGCGTCAGTTAGCGGCCTAACGGCCGGGGTTTTTCTTACTGTCTACGAAATGGGGTCTTGACCA
>NZ_JABSUV010000097.1:0-1287 GCF_013284275.1 Brevibacillus sp. HB2.2 | reverse complement strand
GGGACTGACCCCGTAATGTGAGACAAATCAAAACACCTTCAAGAGAACTAAACCATGTCGTAAGATATGGAGACAATCTTGGAGGTGTTTTTGCATTGTCAACTAGAGTGAGTTACCCCGTGGAAGTCAAGATGCAGGCGATTCAAATGAGATTGGCAGGTGTTCCAGTGAAGGAGGTTATGGAGAAACTAGGAATCCGCAATGTGACTCAGCTAAAGGTCTGGATGAAGTGGTATCGAGAGGGCGAGCTTCATCGACTAGAACAACCTGTTGGCAAACAATATAGCTTTGGCAAAGGTCCTGAGTACACTTCAGAGCTTGAGAAAGTGAAAGCAGAAAATCGATTTTTGAAACAACAATTGGATGTGCTAAAAAAGTACACGGAATTGGAAAGGGGGTGACACCTAGAATCGTGGTCACATGGATGGAAACCATCAGAGGAGAAGTGAATATTAACCAAGCTTGCGCTTGGTTGGGTATTGCCCGATCCACCTATTATCGTTGGAGGTCAGTGTTTAAAATGAAACAAAAGGACCCTATAGTCGAAAAGATTCGGCAGCTATGTTCCCTACATAAATTTCGTTATGGCTATCGAAAGATTACGGCACTCCTTCGGATTGAACAACGAATTAATCACAAGCGTGTGCAACGGATTATGCAAGTAGAACAACTGCAATGTAGAGTCCGCATCAAGAAACGTAAACCAACGGGACAACCTTCACAATCGGCTGAACATCTCCTACAACGTCAATTTCATGCTGAAGCTCCGATGCAAAAGCTAGTGACAGATATTACGTATTTGCCGTTTGGTGGGAAAATGTTGTACTTATCAAGTATCTTAGATTTGTACAATGGGGAGATTGTTGCTTACACCATAGCAGATAAACAAGACACTTCCTTTGTCTTAGATACGTTAAATCAACTTCCTAATCGGCCGGGAATGATGTTGCATAGTGATCAAGGCAGTGTGTACACGTCTCAAGCTTACCAAGAGGCAGTAAAAGGAAAAGGCATTATCATGAGCATGTCCCGCAAGGGAATGCCTGCTGATAATGCCCCCATCGAATCGTTTCATTCCACGCTAAAGTCTGAAACGTTCTATCTCGAAGGCCTCACGAGTACAACGACGGCAATCGTTGTACAAACCGTTCGAGATTATATTACCTACTATAACTCAAGTCGTATTCAAACGAAACTAAACAACCAGTCGCCGGTTGAATTCCGACGACTGGCTGCTTAAACTTGTAAGGTGTTTTGATCCCTGTCCTACAAACGGGGGTCAGTCCC
>NZ_JABSUV010000094.1:0-1373 GCF_013284275.1 Brevibacillus sp. HB2.2 | reverse complement strand
AAAGCCAGACCTATCCGAACGGAAGCAAAGCTACATACGATTACGATGAGTTAGGCCGACCGTTATCGGAGACTTTTCACAATCAAGGCGCAAAACGAACCATTACGTATGTGTATCGGGACGGCGAAGCCTCTGGATCGAGTTCAGAGGGACCGGGCATCGTGGAGAAAATTGCCCCGGATCAATCGAAGCTGATCACTTACTACACCCCATATGGAGATACCGCCTATCAAGAGCAGGTGGGCACGACAGGTGCGAAGCGTCCATTGGTAGAAAACGAGTTTACGCCAGATGGAATGGAGATTAGTCGCACGGTTCCTTACGGGAAGCAGGAGCAAAGCACCTCATACCTGTATGACTGGGACGGTTTTTTGTACCAAACGACGAATTCCTTAGGAACCACTAAGAACCATCGAAACAATGCCTACTCGGATGGAACAAGATACTTACCCCGTCTGACGGAACAAACGCTCTCTCCGAATGGCTATATCGCGACCACCTACCGTGATTTGTATGGAAAAGTGGAGAGCACGGAGGAGACTACGCAAAGCGGCAGTCACAATCGCGTAACGAACTACCAGACGGATCGATTCGGGAAAGTAACCAATAAAGAAATCACAGACGGCAAAACTTCCCAAGCGTGGAGTATGCGCTTCGATCACAACGACAATCTGGTTTATTTGCAGGACCCGGAAAATAACGTAAATGTATACGGGTACGATGGGCTAGGCAATCTCACCAGTGTATTGGAGAACGGGACGACTACCGCTGAGTATACCTACAATAGTTTGTCGTGGAAGCTCTCGGAGAAGAATCCGGAGACAAAAGCGGAGACGTACACCTACGAAAAAAGCGGTCTTGTAAAGAGCTACAAGGACAAAAACGGCGTCACATTCAACTACGACTACACGCCTTTCAATGAGTTGAAGAAAGTTTCTTCCGGCGCTTCTTTCTATGAAGACCGGGTGTACGATCCACAGTCTGGCCTGCTTTTGAGCGAAAATAATCACACCGGAAACTCTATCAGCTATGGCTACGATGGGTTCCATCGGAAGAATCGTCAAACGATGATGGGCAAAGATTACCAACTCCTGTATTCCGACAACGACGATACGATAGATACACTCGTATACCCAGCAAGGGGGGCGGTATCTGGTTCAGCCCCATCTCTAAGTGTCGGATACACCTATGACAACGCAAACCGATTAAATTCGGTGGCGATCCCGGGAGTCGGAACAACCACGTACACGTACGATATCAGTAACTCAGGAGAAACAAATGCAGTATCGTATCCGGGACAACCGAAAGCGATGCAGCAATCGGTCAGCTCATTTGGTGAAAAAACAGCCTTGAATCACGCAGACGGCTGGAAT
>NZ_JABSUV010000093.1:0-1373 GCF_013284275.1 Brevibacillus sp. HB2.2 | reverse complement strand
GTTCCAGCCGTCTGCGTGATTCAAGGCTGTTTTTTCACCAAATGAGCTGACAGATTGTTGCATCGCTGTTGGTTGTCCAGGATATGAGACTGTATTGTTTTCACCTGTGTCACTGATATCGTACGTATACGTGGTCGTTCCGACCCCGGGGATCACCACCGCATTCAATCTGTTCGCATTGTCATAGGTGTAGTCGATTCTCATCGATGGAGCAGAGCCAGATACCGCACTTCTAGCGGGGTATACAAGCGTATCCACGGTATCGTCGCTGTCTGAATAAAGAAGCTGGTAGTCTTTGCCCATCATCGTCTGGCGATTCTTCCGATGGAATCCATCATAACCATAGCTGATGGCGTTTCCTGTGTGATTATTTTCGCTCAAAAGCAGTCCAGACTGTGGATCGTACACGCGCTCTTCATAGAAGGCAGTACCAGAAGAAACTTTCGTCAGTTCATGGAAAGGCGAATAGTCGTAGTTGAATGCGACGCCGTTTTTGTCTTTGTAACTCTTCACAAGACCGCTTTTATCGTAGGTGTACGTCTCTGCTCTCGTTTCTGGATTCTTCTCCGAGAGCTTCCATCCCAAACTATTGTAGGTATACTCTGCTGTGGTCGTCCCATTTTCCAGGACACTAGTGAGATTGCCTAGCGTATCGTAGCCATATACGTTTACGTTATTTTCCGGGTCCTGCAAATATACGAGATTGTCGTTATGATCGAAGCGCATACTCCACGCTTGGGAATTCTTGCCACCTGAGATTTCCTTATGGGTAACTTTCCCGAATCGATCCGTTTGGTAGTTCGTCACGCGATGGTGACTGCCACTTTGGGTAGTCTCCTCTGTGCTCTCCACTCTTCCATACAAGTCGTGGTAGGTGGTTGCGATAAAGCCATTTGGTGAGAGCGTTTGTTCCGTCAAACGAGGTAAGTATCTTGTTCCATCCGAGTAGGCATTATTTCGATGGTGCTTGGTGGTTCCTAGTGCATTCGTCGTTTGATACAAAAAGCCATCCCAGTCATACAGATACGAGGTACTTTCCCCCTGTTTCCCAAAAGGAACCGTGCGGCTGACCTCTAATCCATCCTGCGTGAACTCGTTTTCTACCAATGGACGTTTCGCACCTGTTGTGCCTATCTGTTCTTGATAGGCGGTATCTCCATATGGCGTGTAGTAGGTGATGAGCTTCGATGAATCCGGGGCAATTTTCTCCACGATGCCCGGTCCCTCTAAACTCGATCCAGAAGCTTCGCCGTCCCGATACACATACGTAATGGTTCGTTTTCCGCCTTGATTGTGAAAAGTCTCTGATAGAGGTCTACCTAGTTCATCGTATTCATACGTAGCCTTGCTTCCGTTCGGATAGGTCTGGCTTG
>NZ_JABSUV010000092.1:0-1513 GCF_013284275.1 Brevibacillus sp. HB2.2 | reverse complement strand
ATCCGAAGCACTCGGAAGCTTTTTGCAAGAAACAACGGGAGCTTCGATCGTACCTGTTTCACGGGAAGGTCATCTGCCATTGTCCTTTGCGCAGCAGCGTCTGTGGTTCCTGGATCGCCTGATGCCAGACAGTGCTTTGTATAACATTCCGTCAGCCATGCGATTGCATGGGGATCTGAATATCGAGGCGTGGAACAAGAGCTTGCAGGTACTGATCCAGCGTCACGAAAGCTTGCGGACAACCTTTGACCACGTAGATGGTCAAGCTGTACAAATCATTCACCCTTACCAAGAGCAGTCGCTACGCGTAATCGACTTGCGGGAGCTACCAGCAGACGAGTGCGAAGCAGAAACACAGCGCTTGGCAGGAATCGAGGCAGCTACGCCATTTACCCTGAGCGAAGGTCCGTTGTTCCGTACCACCTTGATTCGCGTAAGCGAGCAAGAGGCCGTCTTCTTATTTAACATGCACCATATCATTTTCGATGGCTGGTCAATCGGTATTTTCATCAAAGAAATGAGAGCCCTGTACGAAGCATTTGTTTACGAAAAAGAACCTGGATTAGCCGATCTGACATTGCAGTACGCGGATTACGCTGTATGGCAACGGAAGTGGATGGAAGAAGATGTGCTTACGCGACAGCTAGCGTACTGGAAAGAAAAGCTAGTCGATGCCGAACCACTATTGGTTTTGCCGACAGATCGTCCGCGTCCATCCGTTCAAAGCCATGCTGGCGCGATGTATACCTTTACGCTTTCAGCTGAACTGTTAGAAAAATTGAGTGTGCTCAGCCGTGAAGAAGGATCGACGCTGTTCATGACCTTGCTGGCTGCCTTCCAAACTATGCTCTACCGCTACAGTGGACAGGAAGACATCCTCGTCGGAAGCCCGGTTGCAGGACGAAATCGAGAGGAGATCGAGTCACTCATCGGTTTCTTCATTAATACAATGGTGCTCCGTACGGATATGTCAGGGGAACCGACATTCCGTGACTTACTGGCAAGAGTGAAGGAGACAGCGCTAGAAGCCTATGCTCATCAGGACTTACCGTTTGAAAAATTGGTCGATGAACTAGCGCTAGAGCGTAGTCTCAGCTACTCGCCACTGTTCCAGGTGATGTTTGTCCTCCAGAACTTCCAGCTAGATTTAGACGAAAAGGCTGGCATTCGCGTATCGGAATTCGATATGGACAAACACCTCGTCACGGCCAAGTTCGACCTGACGTTGACGATGGCTGAAAGACCAAACGGGTTGATTGCGACATTTGAGTACAATACAGCGCTGTTTGATGAAACGACGATCGTGCGTATGTCCCAGCACTTCCATCACTTACTCGAAGCCATCGTTCAGATGCCGGAGCAGACCATTGCCCAATTGCAGCTTTTGCCTCAGGCAGAACGAGAGCAGCTGCTGGTGGAATGGAACAACACCACGACGGCTTACCCACGAGATCAACGCGTGGATCAATTGTTCCAGCAGACCGCGATGCGTTTCCCGAATCAAATTGCAGTG
>NZ_JABSUV010000091.1:0-1513 GCF_013284275.1 Brevibacillus sp. HB2.2 | reverse complement strand
GTCCGAATCACTCGGAAGCTTTTTGCAAGAAACAACCGGAACTTCGATCGAACCTGTTTCACGGGAAGGTCATCTGCCATTGTCCTTTGCGCAGCAGCGCCTGTGGTTCCTGGATCGTCTGATGCCAGACAGCGCTTTGTACAACATCCCGTCCGCGATGCGATTGCACGGGGATCTGAATATAGAGGCGTGGAACAAGAGCTTGCAGCTACTGATCCAGCGCCACGAGAGCTTGCGGACAACCTTTGACCACGTAGATGGTCAAGCTGTACAAATCATTCACCCATACCAAGAACAGTCGGTACGTGTAATCGACTTGCGCGAGCTACCAGCAGACGAGTGCGAAGCAGAAACACAGCGCTTGGCAGGAGTAGAGGCAGCTACGCCATTCAACCTGAGCGAAGGTCCGTTGTTCCGTACCACCTTGATTCGCGTAAGCGAGCAAGAAACGGTCTTCCTTTTGAACATGCATCACATCATCTCTGACGGTTGGTCGATGGGCGTATTCATTCGAGAATGGTTCACTTCCTATGAAGCGATTAGCCAAAACGACTTACCCGCATTGGTTGATTTGCCTGTACAGTATGCGGACTACGCGGTTTGGCAACGGGATTGGCTCCAAGGTTCAGTATTAGACGAACAGCTTTCTTACTGGAGTGAAAAATTAAGTGGTGCTGAACCGCTTCTGACCCTACCGACAGACCGTTCACGTCCAGCTGTACAAACGTATGAGGGAGCGATTTACTCAACGACGCTCGCAGGTGAACTTCTCGACAAATTACAAACACTTAGCCGTAAAGAAGAATCGACGCTGTTCATGACCTTGCTGGCTGCGTTCCAAACTCTGCTCTACCGCTACAGTGGACAGGAAGACATCCTCGTCGGAAGCCCTGTCGCAGGTCGCAATAGACCAGAGACGGAACAATTGATCGGATTTTTCATTAATACAATGGTGCTACGTACAGATATGTCAGGGGAACCGACATTCCGTGACTTGCTGGCAAGAGTGAAGGAGACAGCACTAGAAGCCTATGCCCATCAGGATCTTCCGTTTGAAAAATTGGTCGATGAACTGGCGCTAGAGCGTAGTCTCAGCTACTCGCCGCTGTTCCAAGTGATGTTTGTCCTCCAGAACTTCCAGCTAGATTTAGACGAACAGGCTGGCATACGTGTATCGGAATTCGATATGGACAAACACCTCGTCACCGCCAAATATGACCTGACGTTGACGATGGCAGAAAAACAAGACGGATTGATCGCAACATTTGAGTACAATACAGCGCTGTTTGATGAAACGACGATTGTGCGTATGTCCCAGCACTTCCATCACTTGCTCGAAGCCATCGTTCAGATGCCGGAGCAGACCATTGCCCAATTGCCGCTTTTGCCTCAGGCTGAACGGGAGCAGCTGCTGGTGGAATGGAACGACACCACGACGGCTTACCCACGGGAGCAACGCGTGGATCAATTGTTCCAGCAGACCGCGATGCGTTTCCCGAATCAAATTGCAGTA
>NZ_JABSUV010000090.1:0-1529 GCF_013284275.1 Brevibacillus sp. HB2.2 | reverse complement strand
GTGGTTAAGTTACTAAGGGCACACGGTGGATGCCTTGGCGCTAGGAGCCGAAGAAGGACGCAGCGAACTGCGATAAGCCTCGGGGAGCGGTAAGCACGCTTTGATCCGGGGATCTCCGAATGGGGAAACCCACCATCTGTAATGGGATGGTATCCATCACTGAATACATAGGTGATGAGAAGGCAGACCCGGTGAACTGAAACATCTAAGTAGCCGGAGGAAGAGAAAACAATAGTGATTCCGTCAGTAGTGGCGAGCGAACGCGGAAGAGCCTAAACCGTCGGGTTTACCCGGCGGGGTTGTGGGGCGTCTCACATGGAGTTACAAAAGACGCGCGTAGGTGAACAGCTTGGGAAAGCTGACCATAGAGCGTGATAGTCGCGTAACCTAAACGCGCGTCTCTCCGAGACCAACCCCGAGTAGCGCGGGACACGTGAAATCCCGTGTGAATCTGGCAGGACCATCTGCTAAGGCTAAATACTACCTAGCGACCGATAGTGAACCAGTACCGTGAGGGAAAGGTGAAAAGCACCCCGGGAGGGGAGTGAAATAGTACCTGAAACCGTGTGCTTACAAATAGTCGGAGCCCGTTAAAAGGGTGACGGCGTGCCTTTTGTAGAATGAACCGGCGAGTTACGGTAGCGTGCGAGGTTAAGTTGAAGAGACGGAGCCGCAGCGAAAGCGAGTCTGAATAGGGCGATAGTACGCTGCCGTAGACCCGAAACCGTGTGATCTAGCCATGTCCAGGGTGAAGGTAGGGTAACACCTACTGGAGGCCCGAACCCACGCACGTTGAAAAGTGCGGGGATGAGGTGTGGCTAGCGGTGAAATTCCAATCGAACTCGGAGATAGCTGGTTCTCCCCGAAATAGCTTTAGGGCTAGCCTCGGAATTTAGAGTCTTGGAGGTAGAGCACTGATTGGACTAGGGGCCCTCATCGGGTTACCGAATTCAGTCAAACTCCGAATGCCAATGACTTATGTCCGGGAGTCAGACGGTGAGTGCTAAGATCCATCGTCAAAAGGGAAACAGCCCAGACCATCAGCTAAGGTCCCCAAGTATACGTTAAGTGGGAAACGATGTGGAGTTGCCCAGACAACCAGGATGTTGGCTTAGAAGCAGCCACCATTTAAAGAGTGCGTAATAGCTCACTGGTCGAGTGACTCTGCGCGGAAAATGTAACGGGGCTAAACGTATCACCGAAGCTATGGCAGTCCTTACGGACTGGGTAGGGGAGCGTTCCAAGCAGCAGTGAAGCCGTACTGGAAAGAGCGGTGGAGCGCTTGGAAGTGAGAATGCCGGTGTAAGTAGCGAAAAGACAAGTGAGAATCTTGTCCACCGAAAGCCTAAGGTTTCCTGGGGAAGGCTCGTCCTCCCAGGGTTAGTCGGGACCTAAGCTGAGGCCGAAAGGCGTAGGCGATGGACAACAGGTTGATATTCCTGTACCACCTCTGTTCCGCTTGAGCAATGGCGTGACGCAGGAGGATAGGGTGAGCGGCCTACTGGATGGCCGTCCAAGCAGTAAGTGTG
>NZ_JABSUV010000009.1:0-165469 GCF_013284275.1 Brevibacillus sp. HB2.2 | reverse complement strand
TTTTGAGCGGTATTTGTAAATTTGTTGAGGAGAGCAAGAGCAGGTTTGCTTCTCTCGAGTACCAAAGAATCCACAAGGGCAAGGATTGCACGAACCGATTAACAGAATCCGAGCAGGAAAGGTAAAAACCTGCTTAGATCGTCCAATCGTGACAACCCCTGATTCCAGCGGCTGGCGTAGTACCTCTAATACATGTCGAGAAAACTCGGGCATCTCATCAAGGAAGAGGATCCCACCGTGAGACAAACTACATTCTCCCGGACGCGGGATTTGCGCACCACCGCCAATTAGTGCAGTAGCGGTAATCGTATGGTGCGGGGCACGAAAAGGTCTCTCCTCGATAAGCCCACTCTCCCGCTTCAATTGACCAGCAATACTGTATATTTTCGTCACTTCGTAAGATTCATGAATAGTCATGTTCGGCATGATACCAGGCAGGCAAGTAGCTAAAAGAGTTTTCCCTGAACCTGGTGGCCCCACCAATATTACATTATGAAATCCAGCTGCTGCGATCTCCAAGCCACGTTTTACAAATTGCTGTCCGTAAACATTGGCAAAGTCTGGGGGCAGCTGGTTGCCATTTGTCTTGCCTATCTCTAATTCTGGAAAAATCAAGTCTGATTTCTTACTATCAAGTCCTTCTTTCCAATAGTTCACTGCCTCCTCCAGATTGCTAGCAGGCAATACGGTAATGTCGACGAGCCGTGCTTCCGCTGCATTTTGTTCGGGGAGAATCACGTGAGTAAATCCTGCATTTTTAGCTTCTAGCAGAATCGGGAGTACACCCGTTACAGCGCGAAGAGAGCCGTCTAATGCCAACTCTCCTAGAACGAGGATTCTTTCTGGTCTAGGGAGCATTTGCTTCGAGGCTAGTAAAATTCCAAACGCTATAGCAAGGTCGAAACCTGAGCCTTCCTTGCGCTGGTCTGCTGGTGCTAGGTTGACGGTGATTCGCTGCATTGGGTAGTCGTAGCCTGCGTTGCGCAAGGCAGCACGAACTCGATCTCTCGCTTCTTTTACTGCGGAACCGCCAAGTCCGACCAAATCGAATTGAGGCAAGCCATTGGCTATGTCTGTTTCTACAGTGACGACCATTCCATCTATGCCGAGCACCGTGCCTGAATAACTGCATGCGTACATGTCCTCTCCCCCTCTAGTTATAGGGTAGGAAAAGATAGAGGGGGTGGGCAAGTAAATTGAGCTTTTGACCAAAGCATTTATGAAAATTTGTCTAAAGTCTTTATTTATGGACCTTCATTTGTATTGAGTATAGAACAGTAAAATGCTTTTATTGATGCAGACCACATCGTCACAGAATTATCCCGTAATTTTTCCCAAACTTGATGTACCCTCGCCCCAAACACCCGCCACTCCCCCATACCTTTCTGGAAAACTTTCACTCCAACAGGTATACTGCAAATAAACGGATAAGGAGTTGTTTCTATATTGATTTTTACTATTGATCCCCATCAAATTTCCATCCACTACGAGCACGCTGAACCTGTTCAGATCGACTGGGACGACGTTTACAGTGTCTCTTACTATAAAATCGATTGCATTGAGTACGAGATGGGTTACCTCGTTTTTGACTTGGTATTCGGCGAGTTCATTGAGATAAATGATAGTGATCAAAATTGGGAAAAAATCGTAAATGATCTCGAAAAATACTTACCCTCGCAAACAAGCGATTGGAGACATTCTTTGCAAAGTTGGTCGATCGACGACGGCATATTATATCTTTATGAAAAAGTGTGAAACGAAGGTGAACTGGATTGACCTGGAATTCATCACTTTATCGAACGATTTTGAACGTGTCTTATTGCTGAAACCATTTGAATACGATGGGGAAAACGATAATCGCTGGTCCTCGACATATAATGGGACGTCACCGTGCCAGATGGTTGTAATTACAGTTTACTCCTAATCAATGATTTTCCACTCATCGACTACGAACAAGACAAATACAATACATATTTTGTCATCTCGGTTCTGATTTCAAAATATGTAGCCGTCTTACGAAACGTCGTTGGAGAAGTTTACCTCACCCTCACTGCTTTTTCTTCAACTCATTCAGGAGTTCAATGATTCGTTGGTTTTGATCCACTTGCCTTACTATGTTCTGGTTCAGCTTCCGAATCGCGTCGTAGATTGCAAAAAGTCCTGCCAACAGTAGAAAGGCAAACATCCATTCCATGCGCTTTTTCCTCCTTATGATTATCATTGATACAAGAAAGACCCGCGTTCCGAATGCGAGTCTTTTCTCATGCTGTGTTGTTTCTTTTTTAGTAAATCCGTCTACTTCTGATAGACAGAGATGTATTCTTTTTGCACGTGATCTGCCAACCAAACGAGCTCATTTCCATGGTAAAACTTCACACCATCTTGCCAAGCTCGCCTCGCATCGATTCGCAAAAGGACGGGATGATCGTCTCGTCTTTTCCCAACCTGCTGTGCTGTTTGAACGTCTTCTGACAGATGCACGTACTGTCTTCCTTTTGGAACAAGGCCGCTAGCCAAAATAGAATCGAGGAATCTTTGCGGCGTGCCATGAAAAAGATACGCAGGCGGTTCTTTTTCTTCCTTGTGAATCTTTTGCGGCACTGAATGTCCATACAGGGCGCGAATTTTGCCTTGATTGATCTCATGACGCTTTTTTTCCGATAACGCAATCATCTTATGTAAATCTTCTTCGGTAACCGCTCGCCACTTGCGCTGTTCATGAAGTGACAAAAGCAATTGCTTGATAGGTACCCATCCTTGTTCGTCTAACTCAAGCTCATATTCATGAGGGGCATGACGAAGCGCATAGGACAATTCTTTACTCAATTTTTGATAATCCATCCACTCATCTCCCCTTACAGGTCATAGCTACTTCTTTACGTAAAAAAGTAACCGAGACTCACGATTGTAGCAATAAATAGGTGTACGATGAAATTTCCTGTCAGTCGAACCCAGAGCTGTTGGCTTTTCATCGTCCAAAATCCATAAAGGAAAGCAACGATGAGATACACCAGTACATAAAAGAAAAACACAAGACTGCTCTCCTTTTTTAGGACATTTCTTTCTTTATGTTCGCAATTAGCTTGTCAGCATTGTTTTCATCGTTATCAAACATAACCAGGTCTTGCAAGGCAATCCCATCAACGGATTGAATGGCTGTGGACATAGAATCGGCCAGTTGCTGCATATCAGCTTTGTCTGCTACTTCAACATCTAGAACCAGTACAAGTTTTTTCTTCATGGTGAAAATCCTCGCTTTACGATAAGTATGGATAGTGCGATTGAGTCATATCATCCCCATTATACAATAATAATCCGGTATACTTCGACCATGTCCAATAACAGCTTAATCCGGTATTTCTATATTTCTGCCGTCAAGCTCCTCCATTTATTTCTGCTGCAAACGAACAGTAGCTTCATTCGTCCTCCTCATCCAATTCTTCAAACTGCCATTCCTCTGGTACCGGAAAATAAGCGTCATACTCTTTCCGGGCATCCACACTCATTTCCTCTAGCCATGGCCAATAATGCATGAGATAGTCCTCACCAAATCCCATCCGCCAATACAAATTATAAGGATGCTCTTCTGGAAACACAATCCATGGCGGCAAGTAGAAATGCGGTTGGTACCCATCTAAGCTTTCACGCAATTCCATCCATAATCTTCCTAGTACGTCTGAATCGTTGCTCGTACAATCGATTAAGGTGGCATCCCCAGTAGAGAGCAGAATTTCACGGATGACAGGGTACTGTTCTACTTTTGCTTGTAATGCCTTGCGCATGATCTCTTTTTCTTGGGTAGTCCCTAAAAATTTCTTGGCTTGCAGATAGTGTTCCAAAGTTGTCCAAAGTTCCCCTTCCAACTCTATTGGGTGACTAGAGAAATTGGAGAAACAGCCGTAAGGTTTATCTGGTTGATCAAAGTGAATTTCGAGAGGTTGCTGTATACGTTTTCGAATATGATCCTTCATGAATATGTCCTCCCCCTCTATCATAACGAGCCCATCATGACTAACTGATTATCCACGCCTTCTGCAAATACTTCCGAAATATCTCATCCAGCTTTTCTGTTGGGTCCTCCAGATCATTTGTATATTGACTAGCCAGTGCAGTCAGATGCTCAATTTGTTCCTCAATAAAATGGTGCAGCTCTCCTATTCTTGGCTCCAAGTTCAACTCATCCCCAGCTATTTTTCTTTGGAGCAGCTCAGAAATTTTACTTTTTAATGTAGAATCGGTTATCAGCTCTGCAACCAGCTGATCAAATCCAATGGGGGGATTCGTATGATACTTTTCGATCCAGATGCACGCGAGGATCGGGCGTAACACATAGAAATATTTTTTGATTTTGACTTGCTCACCTTGCAGATAGTCCCGAAAATTCCCTTTGGCCATACTGAGGTAATGATGCAAGGAAGCCTTTGGCGAAAATACTTCTCCTTGCAACCTCGCCAGCTCATCTCGAAAGCCTAGTGTATCGAGATAAACGATGTCCGACACAAGCCATTCTTGTAGGGGTGGATTCGACTTTCGAAATAGCTTGAGCGCTTTTCGAATATCCCAGCCGTTTATATCTAAGAGGTCATTGATTGGTTCTTCCACTACATCCCGTTTGTCCTCAATGGACAAATACCATTCCGGTTTCTTCACATAGACAAAACGTACATCATAATCGCTATCCTTGGACGGAAATCCCCATGCCCGGCTCCCCGATTCAACAGCGAACAATACTTTTAAGTCATGCACTTGCTCGATTTCTTTTAACTTTTCCAAGATGATCTCTCTCAAGATTCATTCCTCCTCCACAACAAATGAAATGCTTTCCTTCCTCTTGGAAAAAAACTCGCTGAACCAGTTACGATTCAGCGAGTTTTTTGTCATCTATTATTTTACCGTTACTTCGATTTCCACTTCATAGCCTTTGTATTCAGCTGTAATAGTGGCCTTACCTTTCTTTTTAGCTTTTACCACACCGCTGCTGGATACGGAAGCTACGGAAGTTTTATCTGACTTCCATTTAGCTTTCGTGCTGCTGATGTCATCGCCATCATAGGTGAGCGTGATCTTTTCGGAGTCACCCTTTTTCATGGAAAGGCTAGTGTCATCTGCTTCCAGCTTGCCTGAGCTCTTGGTGCCAACTTTTACTTCAATTTCTACTTTTTCGCCTTTATACGTAGCTGTAATCGTTGCCGTACCTTTACCTTTTGCTGTAATTGTACCGCTGCTGCTAACTGTTGCTACGGAAGATTTAGAAGTCTTCCAGGTTGCTTTTGAATTGCTAATGGTGTCGCCATCATATCTCAGTTTTACAGTTTCTTTCTCGCCTTTTTTCAAGGTGATGCTCGTATCGTCTGCTTCCAGATCTCCTGAGGAGGAGCTATCGACACTCACGTCAATTTCTACTTTTTCGCCTTTGTATTGAGCAGTAATGGTCGCTTTACCTTTACCTGTTGCTGTAATCGTACCAGAGCTGCTTACTGTTGCAACTGAGGATTTGGATGTAGACCAAGATGCATTCGAGTTGCTAATGGTGGAGCCATCATATTTCAATGTTAATGTTTCTCTTTCCCCTTTTTTCAAGGAGATCGAGCTGTCGTTTACTTCCAGTTTACCGGAGTTGTTGTAATCAACCTTTACACGAATTTCGACCTTATCGCCCTTGTATGATGCTGTAATGGTAGCTGTTCCTTGGCCTTTTGCCGTAACGACACCATCATCAACTGTTGCCACGCTGGAGTTGGATGTTTTCCAAGTTGCTTTTGATCCAGACAATTTATCATCATCATATCTTAGCTGAATCGTGTCTCTGTCGCCTTTTTTCAGGGAGATGCTGGTTTCATCTGCTTCCAGTTTACCAGAACTGTCTGTATCTACGTAAACCTCAATTTCTACTTCGTAGCCTTTGTATTTTGCAGTGATCGTTGCTGTACCTTTGCTTTTTGCAGTAACGACACCATCATCGTTTACGGTTGCTACAGAGGACTTTGAAGTTTTCCAGGTTGCTTTTGAACCAGAAAGTTTATCGTCGTCATAAGTCAACTTAATGGTTTCTTTATCGCCTTTTTCCAATTTCAGTTTGGTAACATCTGCTTCCAGTTTACCGTCTGAATTTCCGCCGCCTTCAACATCAACGCGGATTTCTACCTCTTGGTCTTTGTAGCTCGCAGTAATAACTGTGCTTCCTTCGCCTACACCTTTAATGTCACCATCGTCAACAGTTGCTACAGTTTTATCCGCGGTTTTCCAAGTTGCTTTTGATCCAGGGATACTGCTGCCCGCAAATTTCAAACTAACGTTTGTCTTTTTACCTTTTTTAACAGAAACCTCTGTTTTCGTTGCTTCGAGAGTCTGCGCTCTGTCAACAGTCACTCTTACTGTAGCGCGATAACCGTTGTATTTAGCAGTAACAACAGTCGTTCCTATTTTCTTACCGTACACAATCCCATTGCTAACAGAAGCGATGCTGGAGCTGCCAATTTCCCAATCAACCAATGCGTTATCGATAGGGCTGCCATTATAAGTAAGGCGAATGGTTTCTGTATCTCCAATCGTGAGGTTCAAAGAGCCTGCGCTTGCTTTCAACCCATTAGTGCTTGCTACCATGCTATAAGCTTGAATAGATTGTGGTGTCGCAACTTGTGCAGAAGCAATGCCAGTAACTGAAAACTGAACAGTACAAATAGCTGCTACTGCTAAGGAGACGTTTTTCATTAGATTGTTCTTAATCTTTTTCATGTTTTTTACCTCCAAATTATTTCCTATACTTCTATTGACGAATGAGATGGAAAAATGTCACACCAAATCAGCTTTTTTTTGAAAAATATTTGTTTTTCTTTTAAACAACTGTTTATACCCCGGATTCATAAGCAAAATTGACACGAGTTATGGGCTTGTCTGTACGAATCGATCCTTTTCATCAAAAAAAATGCTTCCCAGCTTTTGAGCCGGAAAGCGGATATTGATGCTTGGAGGAGTTTCATCGCGTCGAGTACAGTACATAGTACGCTGGCTCTGCGACTGATGCTGTAGACGTATCCCCAATATATCCGTGGTCAAGAGCCCGTTTTTCCTAGAAAGCACTCTCATAATGCTCAATGACAGGCTTCATGAAGTCTTCACCTTGCGTTGATGCACCGGTGTAAATTGCGATGACATCAAAACGAAAGGTCGGGATTGGCTGTGCGCTTTTTTGCAAGTATTCGATGGCAAGCTCACGCAGCTTCTGTTTCTTCTTCCAAGTAATGGACTCGCCTGCCGTTCCAAAAGATTGGCTGCTCCTCGTTCGAACCTCAATGAAAACCAAGCATTTTCCGTCTAGAGCAATCAAATCCATTTCCCCACGTTTTGTTCGAACATTTCGATCGACAATGCGGAAACCCTTGTTCACTAAATATCCTTCTGCAAGCTGTTCTCCTCTTTGACCAAGAAGACGACGGCGATCACTCATTATTTGGTTCCTCCGCCTTTATCGATCCGATAGACAAAAGCAAGGATTTCTGCCACAACTTGATACAGCTCCGGCGGTATTTGTTGATCCAAATCCAGCTTGCCCAAAACCTCTACAAGTGATGGATCCTCCTGTACCGGTATATCATGCTCCTTCGCTGTCTTCAGTATATTATCAGCCACGTACCCTTTTCCTTTTGCCACGACCTTTGGCGCTTCCATGGTACCCGCCTGATATTTTAGTGCAACTGCCTGTTTGCGTTTTTGCTCTGAAGGGGATGGCGGCATCATACGCGAAGGTCAACCCCTTTATAGTCAGCCAGGATGGGGCCTTTGGTTTGAATCGGACTTGTCGACTTCACGCGCTCGGCCGGGACTGCCTGGACTCGCATAGCCGATAGATGGTAGCCAACGTCCTGTAATTGGTCAGCAAAACGATCCTTGGCCCCTTGAATGAGTGCTTCCACCCATGGCGTATCGTTAAAAATTTGCAGGTTAACGATTCGATTCACGATGCTTACATCAATCATCGTTGTCCCCATACTTTGGAGTTCCAAATGAAAGAAAAGACGACAGTTCTCCGGATCAAGCTGTCCAGAGCCTTTCTTTTTCGATTCGATTTGGACAAAAGCCGTCTCATCCCCTTCACTTTGGCGAATCGGAATTTGCATGACGATTTGAGACAAAGCTTGGTTAGAAGGCTGTACCATCATCAATTGTTGTCCGGTCACTTGTTGCAGCAATTGATCTGCTGCTTCACGCAAGCCGGATGGCATTGCCTGAGCTGGCGCTTGACTGATTTGCAGCAAGAGGGATTTAACTGTATCCATCTGCTTTAATGAATGCGAATCGATCGCTCCCTGTGAAAATGCCTGGCCCATCAATTCTCTCTCGTGGGTTACGCCTAAATGACGAAACAATTCAGCAATCGGGTTAGCAGCTGTGGCTCCATTCGCTGCACCAGCTGCTTGAGACATCATTTGTGGTACGACTTTTTGCCCCGCGTCGTTCACTACGGCCCTTTGCTCAGCCATCTGCTTGTTTTGGACCCGGTCCTGATTCATCTGTAATGACTGAGGAGTAGGCAAGGGCTCGTTTCGAGCAATCTTTGAATCGATGCTTGGACCACTGGTCTGGTTAGGCAGCAACTGATTACTCTTTCGGGTCATGGCGTTTTGCTGCGAGTCTACCTGTTTAGCGGCAGTGTTTGGTGTAGACACTGTCTCAGTAGAAACAGTTGACGAACCAGGTTGTGATGGCGTTGGTATGTTACTTGGAGCTACCATTGATGGTTGAGGCGATGTCTGAACTTGCGACGAAGGTTGACCACTCAGTGCAGGCAGTGGCTGTGTCTGGCTTGCCCCATTCGTGTTCTGCGAAGCACCTTGATTGGGCTGATTCCCTTGTGGCATTTGTCTGACTGCCAGTCCCTCGTCTGTTCCATCGTTGCCCGTGATAAGGAAAGGGAGTCCCGTCAACTTTTCTTTTAACTGACTAACAAGCTGTTTGACATCTCCCGTTGCTACATTAGCTTGTCCGGGGACCTGCTGTGATTGGCTTTGAGGCACCTGCCCTGTCATCTGCGAAGGCTGGCCCTCCCCTTCTAAAAAGAGCGAGGCTTGCTGAAGCAGGTTTTGTATGAGCTGCCCCATTGGCTTGTCCGATAAAAAAGCTTTGAGCCCTGCAATTGTATCAGGGGTCAGTGGCAAATTTCGTTTCATAGCAGTCATGAATGCCTCAATAGTGGCATTGTCTACGCCTAATCGCCCAGCAACGGCTGAAAACGCTTGTATGGTCTCCTTATTCACAGGAAGATTGGCACCAAGCAGCGCTTGCATGATCGCTTTGTTCTCTTTTGTATCGGCAATCCCTAGTGATCGCATTAGCCCTTCTAGAGATGCGTCTTTGCCAGCTCCTTCACCGGCACTATCCAAAACCTTCAACGTGACGACACCTGTTGATGGCTGGACTTGCAGCCAAGCTTTTTGGCCCGGTTCCAGACTTGCCTCCATTTTAGCCTGAACCTGCATTCCCCCGACTTGTACGAGCGCCATATTGTCCGGGTAATTCTTGATTACCGTGCCTTTAAACACTTGTCCGGGAGTAAGCTCAACCGGCTTCGGAGCGGATATGGGTGCTTTTTGCACGAATGATTGAATAAGTTGCGACGGGGAAAACATGCAGATCCTCCTCCTGTAGCTAGTATGTAACTAGCACTTGTTAGGCGTGTTCTCTTACACCAGTGAAAGTCTTGCGATGAATCGGTGTAGGTCCAAATCGAGCGATTGCTGCCAGATGCTCTGGGGTGCCGTAGCCTGCGTGTTTGTCAAAGCCATAGGCTGGATACTCTTCGGCATACTGGGCCATTAATCGATCACGGGTGACTTTCGCTACAATCGATGCGGCTGCAATTGAAACGCTTTTGGCATCTCCCCCGATAATCGGAACCTGCTCGCAATTCATTCCAGTTAGCTGTACGGCGTCAATCAGTAATACGTCTGGCGCGATACCTGCCTGTTGGATCGCCAGCTTCATCGCCTCTTTTGTAGCAGCTAGTATATTGATCGCATCGATTCTTGCTGCATCGACAATTCCGATTCCCACAGCAAGTGCATCTCTTTGAATGATTTCGCAAAATGCCTCCCGAGTAGATACGGGTATCTTCTTCGAGTCATTCAGGCCAGGCAAGTAAAAATCTTTTGGCAGACACACGGCACATGCAACAACTGGACCAGCCAATGGACCTCTCCCAACCTCATCAATCCCGAATATGTATTGAAGCCCCTTATCAAACATGGCTTTCTCATAGACGGTCATGTCCGTCCACATCTGTGCGAGCTTTTCTTGACGTGCAATCGCTGCCTCCGCCTGCTTCGCCAAAGCCTGTACACCTGCTCTTTTATCTTCTTTAAGCAATTGTAAAAAATCTTTGGGTACCTCGTCCAACTTTTCCATCGTCACTCGTATTTCTTTTATCGACATATCCGCTAGATTCATTGACTCATTTCTCCTTACCGATCCTCATAGTAAAAAACCTGCCTACCGTATATGTCGATAGACAGGTTTTTGATGGCTGGAAAGTTTTATTCTGGAAAAGATATTGGCTTACCAATCGGTTCGTCCATTTCCCAGTCAATCGGGCGCTCGACAGAGACCGTTCCCAGCTTGCCGGAACGCAGCTCACGCAGGAAAATTTCCGCTGCCTTGTCATAGTCGATATTTCCGCCAGAAACGAGGCATCCGCGCTTCTTCCCGATTTCTTCGAGCATTTCTACTCGATCCTCAGGCAATTCTTTTAGCTTGAAGCGTTCGATCAGGCGTTCCGGATAGTAGTGCATCATGTAGCTGATAACAAATAATGCTACCTCCGTAAAATCGATGAGCTCGTCTTTAATTGCCCCACTTGCCGCCAATCGCAGACCTACCATCTGATCTTCAAATTTCGGCCAAAGAATACCAGGCGTATCGAGAAGCTCCAGTGTATCGCCCATTTTCACCCATTGTTGCGCCTTGGTTACCGCCGGACGATCACCTGTTGCCGCTACCGAGCGTTTGGACAGGCGGTTAATGAGGGAAGACTTGCCGACATTGGGAATCCCCAAGATCATAATGCGAATGGCACGACCTTGCATCCCCCGCTCACTGCGCTTTGCCAGCATGTCAGCAGCTAGCTCCTTACACATTTCTGGCAGCTTGCTGACGCCTTTTCCACTCAGGGCATCAATCGGCAATGTGCGAATGCCTTGCTTGCGAAAATAAGCAATCCACTCATCTGTTGCCCGTTCATCCGCCAAATCTGCTTTATTAAGTAATATCAAACGTGGTTTATCACTGACAATCTCGTCAATCATCGGATTGCGGCTGGAAAGCGGCAGACGTGCATCGAGAAGCTCGATGACTACATCAATTAATTTCAGCTTTTCCGTTACTTGACGACGTGCTTTAGCCATATGGCCAGGAAACCATTGGATCGTCATGATGTCTCACCTACCTTGAAGCTTTACGTTATCTTGTCAAGCGAATTCCCGCAACCGGCCAAAAAGTAAATTCAGCTCTACCAACAACCGTACTGACGGCAACAGGACCGATGGCTCTGCTGTCATGACTGTTCAACCTGTTGTCGCCCATCACAAAGATATGGTCTGCTGGTATTTGGACCGGGGGAAAATCGTGGGTAAAGAACGGCTCTCCCTGCTGCTTCGCTTGTTCTTTTGATTGTGCAAGATACGGTTCCTCTATCACTTTGCCATTGACAAGCAGCTGATCGTTTTTGACCTCTACTGTATCACCCTCAACAGCAATGACTCTTTTGATGTAATCTCGCTCCTTTTCCGCATGGAACACGATGATTTCACCAGGCTTCGGATCTTGCAAAAAATAAATAGCCTTGTTCACAACTAATTTTTCGCTGTTATGTAATGTACTTTCCATGGATTCGCCTTCTACAATAAACGGGGCGAACAAAAAGGTACGAATGAAAAACGCCAAGATTAAAGCGATCCCAAGTGCCTTTATCCATTCCCATAGTTCATTTTTCTTCTTATGACTGGAGGTAATTTCTTCGCTCATGACTTACGATCCTCCCATGAAAGCTCGTCCAACCTTAGCTGTAACATATGTCAAGATGAACTATTTTATTTCAAGATCGTTAAATGGAAAAAAGAGGCCTGGCAAGCAGGCCAGTCCTCTTTCTAAGCGTTACGCTTATCGACGAATTTCTTTAATACGAGCTGCTTTACCTACGCGATCGCGCAGATAGTACAGTTTCGCACGACGTACTTTACCATGACGCACGATTTCGATCTTGTCGATCTTAGGCGTGTGTACTGGGAATGTACGCTCAACACCTACGCCGTAAGAAATCTTACGAGCTGTAAATGTTTCGCTGATACCTGTACCGCGACGGCGAATGCATACGCCTTCGAACAGCTGGATACGCTCACGCTGACCCTCGATAACCTTAACGTGTACACGAACAGTGTCACCAGGTCGGAACGCAGGAATGTCCTGTTTCAATTGCGCTTTTTCCAGTTCACGGATAATTTGGTTCATTTGAATTTCCTCCTTCCGATAGACGTTCTTACTCGTCTAACCCGTAGGTCCAGCTGCTTAGGCTGCGTTACGAGTAGCGGACCGCCTTAGTCAGCGGGCAAAATTGCCACAAGAAATATATTAACACAGCGGGCACAAAACTACAAGACTCTTCTCCTATTGTTCCCTACTTTTTTTCCTGTTCCAATTCAGCCAATAGCTTTTTCATTTCATCTGTCAGCGCCAGCTTTTCTAACAAATCTGGACGCCGTGCTTTTGTTCGACGCAGTGATTCTTTTAACCGCCAGCTTTCAATATTGGCGTGATGCCCTGACAACAGTACATCTGGCACTTTCCAGCCGCGAAATTCTGCCGGTCTTGTGTAATGAGGGTACTCGAGCAATCCTGTTGAAAAGGAATCCTCAACGGCTGATGTCTGGTTTCCCAACGCTCCTGGTTGCAAACGAACGACACTGTCAATGACGACCATCGCCGCAAGCTCTCCCCCAGTCAGAACGTAGTCACCAATCGAGATCTCATCCGTCACGAGATGCTCACGAATTCGCTCGTCGTACCCTTCATAATGACCGCAAATGAAGACAAGATGCTCCTCTTGCGCTAACTCTTCTGCCAGCTTCTGATGATAAGGCACACCCTGTGGACACATCAGAATCACTCGCGGTTTTTTCTCTCCCGTCAAGCCTTCTACGGCCCGGAACAACGGCTCAGGCTTCAAGACCATTCCTCCGCCACCGCCATAAGGGGTGTCATCTACCGTACCGTGCTTGCTCTCAGAGAAATCGCGAAAATTGGTGACGTGAAAATCAACCAGTTCTTTTTCGCTTGCCTTTCCCAAAATGCTGCCGGACAAAACACCTGTAAACATTTCGGGAAAGAGCGTAAAAATATCGATCCGCATCTGAAGTTCCTCCTACAACAAGCCTTCCATCAGATGGCAGACCACACGTTTGTTCGCGATGTCCACTTCCTTGATGCATTCATCGATATACGGCAGCAAGATTTCTCCGCGTTTTCCCTTCACTACCCACACATCGTTTGCTCCTGGCTGCATGACATCCACGATTTTCCCCAGTTCTTCGCCCTCGTCAGTTACTACGACGCAGCCGACGAGCTGATGAATGTAGAACTCGTCCTCTTCTAATTCCATCAGCGCTTCCGCTGGAATCTTCAACTCTCCGCCCTTGTACTTTTCGATATCGTTAATATGCTCATAGCCGTGAAAGCTCACAATCTCAAAATTTTTATGCGAGCGACGAGAAGCGATTTTCAATTTTAGTGGCTCACTGAGTGTCGGGTGGAACAAGTACAGCTCATTTCCTTTGCGAAAACGCTGGTCTGGAAAGTCAGTCGTTGGTGTTACACGCACTTCACCACGCAGGCCATGCGTATTAACCAGTTTGCCTACTCCGTAAAAGCTATTTTGGCTCAACGTGTTCATTCCCCTTTTCTTTGATCCCATTTTTCGTTTGTAACCGAATCTCATGTACCAGGCCATCTTTTATCATGATTTCCGTTCCGGACATCATTTCATCCCAGACATCGCCCTCTTGGATCGTGACAGGGCTTTGAACAGTCTGGTAATCGATCTCGCTTCCCTCCGGGAGATTTTCTACCTGCTGGAGGGTATATGTCAGGTGATCTATCTTTTCCTTGCGTCGACGCTCTTCCTGCGCGATTTTTTCCTGCGCCAACGCATATGTATCCGCAGACTTTTTCTTCGCCTCGGTTAATAGCTTTTTGGATTGAAACTGCCACTGCTCCCACTCTTTACGCTGCAAACGAAGTCGTTGGCTATACTGATCAATGAGAGCAGCCCGTGATGCTTCCGTAATAATCAGTTTAACCTGTACCGTCCGAAATATAGTAAGCACCTTCGCCACTCCTTTCGGAAAAACCATCATGGGTTATGAGCATCTTGGATACTAGAAAAAAGACTGGGAATGCTCCCAGCCTTTTCTCATACAATTTCAACCGTGACACGCTTGTCCGTTTCCACGGATGCGGCGATCACGACCGTGCGCAGGGCTTTCGCGATTCGACCTTGCTTGCCAATAATCTTCCCCATATCATCAGGGTGTACCGACAATTCAAAGACGAGAGTTCGCTCTTTGTCCACTGCGTTAACACGAACCTCATTCGGATGATCGACGAGAGCTTTAGCGATCGTTTCGACCAGCGCTTTCATCATCAAACCTCCAGATGACCGACTTATTTGCCGTATTTGGTTTCGTGCACTTTAGCCATAACGCCTTCTTTGGAGAGAAGGTTACGAACGGTGTCAGTTGGAGCTGCACCATTCAGGATCCATTGTACCGCTTTGTCGGTATCAATTTTCACCACTGCCGGTTGTGCAACCGGATTGTAGTAACCGATTTCTTCAATGAAACGGCCATCGCGTGGGGAACGGGAGTCAGCTACTACTACACGGTAGAAAGGAGCTTTCTTGGAACCCATACGCTTCAGACGGATTTTTACTGCCATGTTGTGTCACCTCCTGTATTAATCAACGCGAGAAGAACATCTGCGTTGGTGCTACTATATCTGAACCATCGCGTCCAGCTGACAAGTCAGTGTCGCGAGAGATCATGCCTACTTACTTGAACGGTGGCTTGAAGTTAAAAGGTAAGTTCATCCCGCCCTGGTTGTTGCCTCCGCCTTTTCCCATGAAAGGTAATCCGAAGCCTTTTTTCTTCGACTTCTTGACCATCTTATCAGCAGCGCCTGAGAATTGCTTCATCATCTTTTTCATTTCCTCGAACTGCTTGAGGAAGCGATTGACTTCTTGAATACTCGTTCCGCTTCCGCTTGCGATACGCTTGCGACGGCTGGCATTCAATAAATCAGGATTCGCGCGCTCTTGTTTGGTCATGGATTTGGCGATCGCTTCAACGCGGGCAATCTGTTTTTCATCCACGTTCATTTTGCCCTTCATCTTGTTCATTCCTGGCAGCATGCCGAGAATGTCTTCAAAAGGACCCAGGTTGCGAAGCTGCTGCATGGAATCCAAGAACATGTCGAAGGTAAACTCACCTTGACGCATTTGGCGTTCCATATCGCGTGCTTTGTCTTCATCCACGGATGCCTGTGCTTTTTCAATCAGGCTGAGTACGTCCCCCATACCCAAAATACGGGAAGCCATACGATCCGGATGGAACGGTTCGAGCGCATCCAGCTTTTCACCCATGGCCGCGAATTTAATCGGCTTGCCAGTGACAGCTTTGACGGATAGTGCCGCACCGCCTCGGGTATCACCGTCGAGCTTTGTGAGAACCACACCAGTTAGTTCGAGCTGGCTATTAAAGCTCTCTGCTACATTGACGGCATCTTGACCTGTCATCGCGTCCACGACGAGCAAAATCTCATCGGGCTTGGTTACCTCGCGAATCTGTTTCAACTCGTCCATCAGCGCTTCGTCAATATGCAGGCGACCTGCGGTATCGATGAGGACTACGTCGAGATGATTCGTCTTCGCGTGTTCAATCGCTTGGCGAGCGATTTCGACAGGACTGACTTGATCACCGAGAGTGAAGACGGGAACATTGAGTTGCTCCCCTAAAACCTGAAGCTGCTTGATCGCAGCAGGACGGTAAATGTCTCCCGCTACCAGAAGCGGCTTGCGGTTTTGCTTTTGCAAATACTTGGCCAGCTTACCGGTTGTGGTTGTTTTACCTGCCCCTTGCAGACCTGCCATCATGATGACGGTCGGCGGGCGGTGCGCCATCGTGAGCTGAGCGACGTTGCCACCCATCAGAGCGACCAGCTCTTCATTCACGATCTTGATCACCATTTGACCAGGCGTCAGGCTTTTCATAACTTCCTGACCGACTGCGCGCTCCTTGACACGAGCAACGAAGTCTTTTACTACTTTAAAGTTAACGTCTGCTTCCAGCAGGGCCAGACGAACTTCACGCATCGCTTCATTCACGATGGTCTCGTCTATTTTCCCTCTGCCGCGCAGTTTGTCAAACGCGTTTTGCAGCCGATTGGCTAAGCTCTCAAACGCCATGCGAGCCCTCCTAATCCATCTCTGACAGTTGGTGGAGCAAAGTGTTCAGCTCGTCTCTTGTCTCGCTCTCCGAAAGCTCATTTACAAGTTCGTTCATGCGATTCAACACGTCCATGCGTTTTTCATGACGTTCAGCGAGGCGAAGCTTCTGATCATATTCAAACAGTTGCTTCTCTGCCCGCTTGATATGATCATAAACAGCTTGGCGGCTGACCTCATGCATCTCGGCAATTTCTCCGAGCGATAAATCGTCCAGATAATACAGCTCAAGATATTCTCGCTGCTTGCCCTTGAGTAGCGGCGCGTAAAAGTCAAACAAGAGATTGACTTGATTGGTCTTTTCTAACATGAAACCAATCCTTTGCTATGAGGTACTCGTTTCAAACTGTAAAGACTTTTTCTTTACAGCACGTAGATTATAGTACCTAATTCCACACCTAGTGTCAAGGTTTTTTATTGACATCATTTTTTTATCTTTGAAACACTATGTTTTTACGCATTTTCCTGCTCTTCTGTTTCATCTTTTTGAATCAATCCAGCGAATAACGCATGAACAAATTGCTCAGGATCAAACTGCTGCAAGTCATCCATTCTTTCACCCAACCCTACGTATTTCACCGGAATGTTTAGCTCGTTGCGAATCGCAATGACGATACCGCCCTTTGCTGTACCATCCAGCTTGGTCAGGACTAAACCTGTTACTCCAGCAGACTGTCCAAACGTTTTCGCCTGCGAAAGCGCATTTTGCCCTGTCGTAGCGTCCAAAACTAGCAAAACCTCGTGCGGAGCTCCTGGCAATTCGCGTTGCAATACGCGGTGTACCTTCGCCAGCTCTTCCATCAGATTGACTTTATTTTGCAAGCGGCCTGCGGTATCGCACAACAGCACATCAACCTGTCGGGATTTCGCTGCCTGAATCGCATCGTAGATCACTGCAGCTGGATCAGAGCCTTGCTGCTGCTTGATTACGTCAACTCCTACACGCTCTCCCCAAACCTCTAGCTGTTCAATCGCTGCTGCACGGAACGTGTCACCTGCTGCCAACAGCACTTTTTTATTTTGCTGCTTGAACATATGTGCCATTTTACCGATTGTGGTCGTTTTCCCTACTCCGTTTACCCCTACGAACAAAATGACGTTCAGACGACCGTCCTCTACGTTCAGAGTCGTATCCGCAGCATCATCATTTTTCAAAAGGGCAACCAGTTTTTCTGAGAGAATCGGCTGCAGGTCGATCGCATTCTCAATTTTTTGCTTGCGCACCTCAGTCCGCAGGTCGTCAATGAGCTCCATTACGGTATTGACGCCCACATCAGATGTAATCAAAATTTCTTCTAATTCATCGAAAAAGTCATCGTCGATCTTTTTGTAGCGACGTACCAGATCCTCTACTTTTTCTACTAGCAGGTCTCTCGTTTTCGCCAAACCATCCGTAAACTTCTGGGTGACCTCTTCGGATTTTTGGACAATAGCATCACGAAGGCGCTTGAAAAAACTCATGTTCATCTTCCTTTGCGGGTAGTATCAATTGAATGGCAAATCCGTTTAAGAGGCTGATTCGATAAATTTGTCACTGTCCTCCAGTTTCACGGAGACGAGTTTGGACACGCCGCCCTCCTGCATCGTGATACCGTATAGCACGTCTGCGCTCTCCATTGTGCCTTTTCTGTGTGTGACGCAAATAAACTGCGTCTGGTTGCTGAAATGGTGCATGTACTCGGCGAAACGATTAACGTTTGCCTCATCCAAAGCGGCTTCTACCTCATCCAATACACAGAATGGCACTGGCTTCACACGCAGGATGGCAAATAGCAAGGCCATTGCAGTCAAAGCACGTTCGCCCCCGGATAAGAGCGCAAGATTTTGCAGCTTCTTACCAGGTGGCTGCGCCACGATATCGATGCCCGTCTCAAGCAGATTATCTGGGTTGGAGAGGACAAGATCTGCACGTCCTCCGCCAAACAGTTGGACAAACACATCGCGGAACTGCTCTGAGATCGCATCAAATGTTTCTTTGAAGCGGCGCGACATCTCTGCGTCCATTTCTTGGATCACTTGATAGAGCATGTCTTTTGCTTCATTCAAATCAGCTTCCTGCGAGCTTAAGAACTGCTGACGCTCTGACAAGCGCTCATATTCCTCAATCGCACCAAGATTCACAGTGCCAAGTGCCCCAATCTGCTTTTTCAAACGATTGACCACTTGTGTCTCTTCCTGAATCTCGCCACGTGCCGGATATTTTTGCTTCGCCAGGTCGTAGCTCATTTCGTATTCTTCGGAGAGTTTATTCAACAGATGATCAAGCTCTACCTCGTTACGATTGACTTTTACTTCTTCCTGATGAAGCTTTTCCTCGAGCGATTTGACCTCGCGGCGGATTTCCTTGACCTGCTGTTCCACTTGCTCCTGTTTGTAAAAGAGAGTGGCCCGCTCACTTCGCCGCTCTTGAATCAAGCCAGCTACACGGTCTTTATCCTGACGCAATTCGCTAATGCGCTGATCCAGCTCAAGCCCGGACGATTCGTTCGTACGCTCCAGTTCATCAAGAGATGCCAAGTTCGCGTTTTGCTCTTCCCATTCGTGCTGCAATTGGCTTTTTTGCTCCAGCAAGCGTTCTGTTTGCTCCAAGCGTGATTGATACTCTTGCTTGACCTGCGCATTCAGCACTTTGAGACTCGTTATTTTTTGATTCATTTCTTCTTTGGATTCGAGCTGCTCTTGGCGTTTCGCCTCAGCTTCTGCGATCTGCTCACTGAGCTCTTTTTCCTCTTGCTCCATGGCAGTCAAAGAAGCTTGCAGCTGCTCTTGCTTGCGTTTGGCTTCTTCCATCTCGCGGCGATAGCTTTCAATATCTTGCTCAACTAGCTTTGCTCGCTCGCCCAAGGATCTGCCTTCCGATTCTTTTTGCTGCAAGAGCCCTTTTACTTCCTGTTCTTTCAGTCGCAGGCTTTCGCCCTCTGTCCGCAGAGCTTCTTGCTCCTGCTGCATTTGCGCCAGTTCCTTCGTCAGCTGCTCCATAAGGGTAGTATGCCCAGAAATTGCCTGGTCGATTTCTACCAGCTGTGCTTCCAGCTCTTCTGATTGACGGTTGCGTCCAAGCAGGTTCGTGCTGTTCTTTTTCAAGGCACCCCCTGTCATGGAACCGCCAGCATTCACGATATCGCCTTCCAGCGTCACGACGCGGTAGCGGTAGCCAAGCGTACGGGCCACACGGTTTGCCTGCTCCAGCTTTTCCGTAATAATGACATTGCCCAATAGACTTTCGAGGATGGGTCGATACGCTTCCTCAAAGGTCACGAGCTCACTCGCGATTCCGACGACTCCACTTTCTTCCTCCAGCTGGCGCTTATCGCTTGCCTGCAAGGTGCGAGGACGGATGACATCAAGCGGTAGAAATGTTGCCCTACCTGCATTATGCTGCTTCAAGTGAGCAATGGCTGCACGACCAGATGCTTCGTTGTCCACGACGACGTTTTGCAGTGCGCCACCCAATGCGACTTCCATCGCTGTCTCGTATTGCTGTGGCACGACAACGAGCTCAGCGACTGCTCCATGGATCCCTTTGAAGCCCCGCTCGCGTGCTTTCAAAATTTCTTTTACCCCTTGCTGAAACCCTGCGAACTCCGACTGCATTTCTTTTAACAGGTCAAAACGGGACTTCGCTGCTTCCCGCTTTTGTTCCCAGTGGCGCAGCTCTCGACGGGCTGTTTCAAGGCGGGCTTGTCCTTCTCGCATGCCCTCGACTAGCTCTTTGTATCTAACGCCGGTATCTTGAATGGTAGAAACGATCTTCTCCAGCTGATCCTGGAGTTGGCTCAACTGATTTAGACGCTGCTCTTCTTCTTCATCGAGCTGTTTTTTTCCAGACAATTGACGTTCGACTCTGGCCTCGCTTGTCTTGAGAAGCTGCTCTTGATGACGATTTTCGTTGCGCAGATTCGCCATTTCGTTGAGCTTTTCGAAGTAATCACTCTTCAAACGCTCTACGTCATCTGTCAGTGATTGCACCATGGAAAAAAATTGACCTTCTGCTTCTTGCAGCGAAGCGTGGGCTTCAGTCATGCGACGATCCGCTTCCTTGGCCCGCTCTTGTTCTTCTGCCAGTTCGGCCTCAAGACCGTGCTGCTTCTCAGTAATCCGATGCATCTGCTCCATCGTCTGCTGGCGATTGGCATTGAGATTACGCATACGCTCCCGCAATACCTCACGTTGTCCTTCGACTTTCTCGGTCTCTTCACTAACTGTCAAAAGCACTTGTTGCAGTTCTTCGATCGATTGGTCGATTTGGGTGACATGAAAACGCGCCTGCTCCAAATCAGCTTCTTGCTTGGATGCTTCGGTCGTTTGTCCGATTAACAGATGCTTGAGTTCCTCTACGCGTCCAGTTGCTGCTTCCCACTTCGTATGAGCTACTTCAATTTGCTGCACGTAAAGAGCTACTTCATGCTCAACCAGCTTGCGATGAAGCTCCTTGTACGTCTTGGCTGTTTCTGCTTGCTCTTGCAAAGGTCCGATTTGCTCCGTAATTTCACTGACGATATCGTGAATACGCACGAGATTTTGTTCGGTGTCATCGAGCTTTTTCTCCGCCTCGCGCTTGCGTGTTTTGTATTTGACGATTCCGGCTGCTTCTTCAAATATTCCACGGCGATCCTCGGACTTGGTACTGAGAATTTCCTCAATTTTACCTTGGCCGATAATCGAATACGCTTCTTTCCCCAGCCCGGTATCCATGAACATCTCCATAATGTCTTTTAGACGGCAGGATCTGTTGTTTATGTAGTACTCACTATCACCAGAACGATACACTCTGCGGGTAACGGATACCTCCGAATATTCCACATCGAGCGAACGATCTGTATTGTCCAAGGTGAGTGTCACTTCTGCGAAATTCACTGGCTTGCGCTTGTCACTGCCCGCGAAAATAATGTCTTCCATTTTCGCCCCACGCAACGACTTCGCGCTCTGTTCCCCCAGCACCCAGCGGATCGAGTCAGAAACGTTACTTTTCCCACTTCCATTCGGTCCCACTACGGCTGTTACCCCTGGTACAAATTCCAATTCCGTGCGATCGGCAAAGGATTTGAATCCAGCCAGCTCCAGGCGTTTCAAATACATACGTACGGTCCTCCTTAAGAAACCATCCAAGACTGCCTGCCAAATGGACAGGCTTACAAACATGCAAGGATCGGATGGTACCCGAAAAGAAGCCCCTGCATTGAACAGGAGCTACCTACTACGAGCCTACATGGTCATCTGTAGGTAAGTGTATCATAGATAGCGGTCATCTCGCAGTATTTTCCCTCTGTTTCCCACCGGAAAGAAAAAAGCTGCACCATCTTGTAGCAGATGATGCAGCCCTTCTCGCTGACGAGTGATTATTTATCCCCCAGCTTGACCAATGCTCGTGCAGCAGCTTGCTGTTCCGCTTCTTTTTTGGAGCGGCCAGAGCCGATGCCAAGCGAACGATTGTTCAATAGCACCTCAGATACGAACTCTCGATTATGAGCTGGTCCTTTTTCTTCTACAATTCGGTAATGGATGTCTCCCAGATTGTCTTGTTGAACAAATTCCTGCAACTGGCTCTTGAAGTCGGTTACCTGGGCAAACTCTCCTTTGTCAATGCGCGGGTAGACGTATTTTTCCATAAAGGAAAAGACTGCTTCCAACCCCTGATCCAAGTAAAGCGCACCTACAAACGCCTCAAAAACGTCCGCTAGCAAGGCTGGTCGCTGACGTCCACCTGTCAGCTCTTCCCCTTTTCCCAGCAATACGAGATCGCCAAAATTCAACAGTTCAGCAAACTTGACGAGAGAAGGCTCACAGACAATGGCTGCACGCAGCTTTGTCATTTCCCCTTCGCTCATCTTCGGAAAAGTTTTATACAAAAACTGGGAGACGGTCAACTCCAACACAGCATCCCCCAAAAACTCTAGCCGCTCATTGTCTGATATTCGTTTGCCGCGTTGCTCGTTCACGTAGGAAGAATGGGTGAATGCCTGCCGCAAAACACTTTCATCGCGAAAGCGAAAGCCTATCGTTTCTTGCAGCTGTGCAAAATTCATCACCCTCACCACCATTCCAGGAGACTGCCTACTTTTTCTATCAGTAGGGCTCATTTATGCTTCGTATCGCTTCAGGATTACCGTTGCGTTGTGACCGCCGAATCCAAATGTATTGGAAACAGCCACATTGACGGTCGCCTTACGCGCATGGTTCGGAACATAGTCCAGATCACATTCTGGATCCGGGTTTTCCAAGTTGATTGTTGGAGGCAGTATTTGATCACGTAGCGCATATGCCGTCGCGATTGCCTCGACGCCACCAGTAGCACCCAGCAAATGGCCTGTCATCGATTTGGTCGAGCTGACAGCCAATTTGTATGCGTGCTCGCCAAATACAGTCTTGATCGCTTGTGTTTCTGCGATATCTCCTTGGCCAGTAGAAGTACCATGTGCATTAATATATTGGACTTCTGTTGGGTCAACGCCAGCGTCTTTCAGTGCGCTTGCCATGCAACGCGCAGCTCCTTCGCCACCAGGAGATGGAGAAGTAATATGATGCGCATCTGCACTCATCCCGTAGCCAATGAGTTCCGCGATGATCGTTGCTCCACGTTTTTTCGCATGCTCGAGCTCTTCCAGAATCAGAACACCAGCACCTTCGCCCATTACAAAGCCATCGCGATCCTTATCAAACGGACGGCTTGCTTTTTGTGGCTCATCGTTTCTGGTGGACATCGCTTTCGCTGAGCAAAAGCCTGCAAATCCCATTGGACGCACGGTTGCTTCTGCTCCACCTGCGATCATGACATCTGCGTGATCGAACTGGATCAAACGCAGTGCTTCACCGATTGCGTTTGTACCTGTCGCACAAGCGGTAATCGCACTGGAGGTTGGTCCTTTTGCACCGTATTGAATGGATACTGCACCAGACGCCATGTTCGCAATTAGCATCGGAATAAAGAATGGACTCACACGACGTGGTCCTTTTTCCAACAAGACGGAATGCTGTTCTTCCCATGTAGTCAGACCACCGATTCCGGACCCGATGTATACACCCACTCGTTCCGCATTTTCTGGCGTGATCTCCAGTTTTGCATCTTCTACAGCCATTTTGGCAGCAGCTAATCCAAACTGAACGAATCGGTCTGTACGTCGGATTTCTTTCTTGTCCATATACTGCTCAGGATCGAAGTTTTTCACTTCGCCTGCAATTTGTGTTGGATAATCAGAAGCGTCAAAGGCAGCCACACGGTCAATGCCTGATTTTCCTTCCAGCAAGCTGTTCCAAAAAGTCTGTGCGTCATTCCCTACTGGAGAAACGACACCAACGCCAGTAATCACCACTCTGCGTTTCATTGCAATCACCTCTATATGAAAGTCAGCAGTCAGCTTCTAACATTCACTGCATGCAAAACGTGTATTTATTTGGATTATGTACAGGTGACTATTGAAGGAGAAGTCCCGTATGGTACGGGACTTCCAACAGATCAACCTACTTGTGAGATTCTATGTATTTAACAACCTCACCAACAGAAGTGATCTTTTCAGCATCTTCGTCGGAAATCTCTAAATCAAACTCATCTTCGAGTTCCATTACGAGTTCAACCACATCCAGGGAGTCAGCGCCCAGGTCTTCTTTGAAAGAAGCTTCCAAAGTAATTTTGGACTCATCTACACCCAGACGATCGACGATGATTTTCTTTACACGCTCCAAAGTATCTGCCATCTTGCTTCACCCCCTCTCCCGTATTATAGTGGATGAGCTTTCAAAAAACCAGTTCTCGTAAAAACGCTCGTTTGAGGTTTTCTTCCTACATGTACATTCCGCCGTCTACGTGCAGGGTCTGCCCTGTCATGTAGTTGGCTGCGTCGGATGCCAGGAACAGCACGACAGATGCGATATCATCTGTTTGTCCCAAACGGGCAAGCGGAATTTGGCTTGTGAGCCCTGCTTTGACATCTTCCGGCAATACAGCAGTCATTTCTGTATCGATAAATCCTGGCGCAACAGCATTCACCGTAATATTACGGCTAGCCAGCTCACGAGCAGCCGTCTTCGTCAAGCCGATAACCCCAGCTTTTGCCGCCACGTAGTTTGCTTGTCCTGCGTTCCCCAAAACACCTACCACAGAAGTGATGTTGATAATTTTGCCTGAACGCTGCTTCATCATCGGGCGAGTCGCTGCTTTTACACAGTTGAATACACCCTTCAGATTCGTCGCAATCACATCATCCCACTCGTCTTCTTTCATACGCATGATCAGGTTATCGCGAGTAATTCCCGCATTGTTCACGAGAATATCGATCACACCAAAATGTTCCAAAGCTGCTTTGAACATCTCGTTGACATCTTCTGTAGAAGAAACGTTCGCGCGAATCATAATGGCATCGCGGCCCATTTCTTTAATAAGGGCAACAGTTTCACTCGCTGCCGCTTCACTACCTGCGTAATTGACAACTACATTCGCGCCAGCTTCTGCCAGCTTCAATGCAATCGCACGCCCGATACCACGGGAAGCCCCTGTGACCAGTGCTGTTTTTCCAGTTAACATAGTACCCCTCCGTTCAAAAGCTCAGTAAGTGAATCCATGTCCTGCACAGAGATAATCGTCGTATCCGCTGGTGCGATTTTCTTGATTAAACCGGCCAAAACTTTTCCTGGACCGATTTCTACAAAAGTGGTCACACCTGCTTCGACCATCCATTGTACAGAATCCTCCCACAAAACTGGAGCGGAAACTTGTTGAACCAATTGATCTACAATGATTGTAGCCTCAGATACTGGCCTAGCTGTTACGTTTGCCACGACAGGCACTGCCGCTTCTTGTACCGTAACGCCAGCCAAAACAGCTTGCAGTTTATCTGCTGCCGGCTGCATCAAGCTCGAGTGGAACGGCCCGCTTACATTCAATGGAAGGACGCGCTTTGCGCCAGCTTCCTTCGCTTTTTCACCGGCCAGCTTCACACCTTCAGCTGAACCAGAGATGACAATTTGGCCTGGGCAGTTCATGTTCGCTAATTGAACAGGATGTCCAGATGCCGTTACTTCTTCGCAAACCGCATGCAGTGCTGCGCGATCCATGTTCAAGACAGCAGCCATCGCACCTTGTCCCGCTGGCACTGCCTCTTCCATGAACTGACCACGAGCTCGCACAGTTTTGACTGCATCTGCAAAGGACAAGGCCCCAGCTGCAACCAAAGCGGAATACTCACCCAAGCTGTGACCTGCGACGAACGCAGGCTTATAGTCAGGCAACTTTTCGTTCAATGCTGCCATAACAGCGATGCTTGCTGTCAAAATAGCTGGCTGTGTGTTTGCTGTCAGCTTCAATTCCTCTTCTGGTCCTGCAAAACACAGTCCCGACAAGGAAAAGCCGAGCGCTTCATCAGCCTGCTCAAATATGTGACGGGCCGCTTCCGATTGTTCGGAGAGCGCTTGCCCCATTCCTACAAATTGTGAACCTTGCCCTGGAAAAACAAAGGCTACCTTTCCCATTCCTACTTGCTCCCTTCTGCCGGGGTTGTGCACCACTTCAAGAGCGTCGCTCCCCAAGTCAAGCCGCCACCAAACCCAACCAGAATCAGGTTATCGCCTTCTTTTACGCGACCAGCCTTTACTGCTTCATCCAGTGCTACAGGAATAGAAGCAGAGGACATGTTTCCATAGCGATCTAGATTGATCGCAACTTTATCCTCAGACAGACCAAAACGCTGTACAGCAGAGTCGATAATGCGTTTGTTTGCTTGATGAGGCACTAACAGGTCGATCTCATCCTTCGATACGCCCGCTTTGGACAAGACAGCCTCTGTTGCAGAATTCATCACGCGAACGGCGAATTTGAAAACTTCTCCGCCTGCCATGTAGAGATAATGCAGTCCTTGTTCCACAGACTCAGCAGATGCAGGCGTTCTGGAGCCACCTGCCGGCATGCACAAGAGTGAACCGCCTGATCCATCTGCGCCGAGCTCAAAGGACTGGAAGCCGTAGCCCTCGGTAACTTCACCGATAACAGCCGCACCCGCACCGTCTCCGAACAACACACATGTATTTCGATCTTTGTAATTCGTAATTTTGGACAAGGTCTCAACGCCTACGACCAACACTTTTTTATACAAACCGTTTTGGATGAACTGAGTCGCTGTTGTAATTCCGTACAAAAAGCCTGTGCAAGCCGCGGAAAGATCCATTGCAGCGGCGCGTGTAGCACCCAGCTTTTCTTGCAACAAGCAAGCAGTAGACGGGAACGACATGTCAGGTGTTACGGTAGCGACAATGATCATATCCAGCTGTTCCGCACTGATGTTTGCTTTTTCGAGAGCAGCTTTGGCAGCCTCGTAAGCCAAGTCGGAAGAAGCTTGCTCCGGTGAGCTAATGCGGCGTTCTCTGATTCCAGTACGGGAAACAATCCACTCATCAGAAGTTTCCACCATTTTCTCCAGATCAAAGTTCGTCAATACCCGCTCCGGTGTATAAGAGCCTGTAGACAAAATCCCTACTGAACGCTTTGCACTCATCTGCTTCACTCGCTTTCTCCCAAAGTATTTTTCTGTAATGATTGCTGGATAACCTCGTTCACGTCCTGCTGAACAAACCGCGTAGCACTGACGATCGCGTTTTTCATTGCACGCTCATTTGAGGAACCGTGAGCCTTGATCACAGGGGATTTCAATCCCAACAAGGGAGCTCCACCGTATTCCGCATAGTCCATTTTCTTTTTAAAACGAACCAATCCAGGTTTCAGAATGGCCGCTCCTAGCTTATTAATCAGGCTGGAAGTAAACTCCTGCTTCAACTGCGAAAAGATTGTGGAGGCAGCACCCTCTACGGCTTTTAACAAAACATTTCCTACAAAGCCGTCGCATACGAGCACATCACAGGCTCCTTGCATAACATCGCGTGCTTCCACATTTCCTACAAAATTCAAGTCAGCTTCTTGAAGGAGAGGAAAAACAGCTTTCGTCAATTCGTTTCCTTTTCCTTCTTCCGTCCCGACATTGAGCAAGCCTACTGTCGGACGCTCAAAGCCCAACACTTTCTCAGCATACAAGCTCCCCATCACCGCGTATTGTACAAGCTGATGTGGCTTGGCATCCATATTGGCTCCGACGTCTAGCGTCAGTGTTACGCGGCCTTTTGAATTCGGGATATAGGCACAAAGCGCCGGGCGCTCGATTCCATCCATGCGACCTGCGTACAGCAAGCCCGCTGTCATTAATGCGCCCGTATTTCCTGCCGATATCATCGCGTCGACTTTTTTCTCGCGAGCCATCTCAACTGCTACGACCAGCGAAGAATTTTTCTTACGCCGAACAGCTCGAACCGGTTCATCATCTGGCAAAATCACTTCCGCTGCAGGAACGATTTCAATGTTTGCCGGAATATCCTGCGGCAAATGGTTCCGAATAGCCTGTTCATCTCCCACCAATACAACTGTAATGGCCGGGTTTTCCTTGATGGCAGCAAGCGCCCCTAATACGGTACTCTTCGGTGCGTGATCGCCGCCCATCGCATCCACTGCAATTCGCAACCGTGATTCCTCCTTACTCCTCATCCATGCTGTTATGGTAGCTCGACATTTCAACTACCCGGAAGGTTGCGGTAAAGACCAGTTCACCTTGGACCTTCGTCTCTACGCGCACCTTGCATTCGTCGCCGTTACGGCTTCTCACCACTGCTTTGGCAACCAGCTTTTCCCCTGTTCGTACAGGACGGACAAAGCGGATCCTCGCCGTAGCTGTCAACGCTACGTCTGCGTTAATTACTGCTACTGCCAATGAGTTGGCCTGAGCAAATATATAATGCCCTCTGGCAATTTGTGTTTTGGAGAAAACGTGTTCTTCTTTTATTTCCAATACGGAAATAGCCTGTGAATCAAGCTGCAAATCAACCATTTCACCTATGATTTCATCGATGCCCAATGATTTTACAGGATCAAGACTTTTCTCTGCGACTGTCTTGATACGCTCACGCAGCTCCGGTATTCCTAATTCCAGTCGGTCTAAACGTATGGTTTGAATACTGACATGAAATAACTCAGCCAGATCTTCGTCCGTCGCAAATGGGTTATCCGCCAGATACTGCACCAAGCGAGACTGGCGATCTTTTTTTGGCAAGCGGGCGATGCCGAACACCCCCTTAAGCAGGATTCAGTTGTACTATGTATGATTGCGATCTGTTTTTAATACCTGGTACCAAAACACAGTATAAGGGAGAAGATGTGGAATTACAAGTATGGATCGCGAAATTAGGTAGCCGTCCCTACCGATAAATGAGACGAATGATCTCCTCAATCCCCGGTTCTTTCATCTGGATGTCCAAAGGTTCACCCCACCCCGCCACTTCGGCAAGGATTCGCGGCGAAGAAATTTTTCCTTTGTCGAAGTAAATCGAAAGTACGTTCTCTGAAAGCTCCATCCGCTCGATTCCCTCTAGGTCGTAAAGCTTTTTGGGCGGTTGTCGAAATTCAATTCGTATGAGGCTTGGCAGCCCTATCTGTTGCCGCAATTCAGTCAAGCTCGTATCCATCATCTTTTTGCCATGATTAATCACGATAATCCGATTACAGAGTTGTTCAATATCGTCCATATCATGAGTTGTCAATAGAATGGTCTTCTTCTGGGTCTGATTCACTCCCTTCAAAAAAGCTCTGATGCGCGTCTTCGCAACCACATCCAACCCAATCGTAGGCTCGTCTAAAAACAGGACAGGCGGATCATGCAGAAGTGCCGCCGCTAAATCTGCTCTCATCCTTTGACCTAACGACAACTTACGCACTGGTGTATCAAGGAATTCATGGAGATCCAGCAGTTCCTGATACACCTCCATTGATCGCCGATATGCTTGGTTGTCAATCTTGTACATCGCTTGCAAAATCTCGAAGGAATCTCTGACTGGCAAATCCCACCACAGTTGTGTTCGCTGTCCGAACACCACTCCGATCTGTGAGGCTACTTGAATTCTTTCCCGCTGTGGACTATATCCACCTATTCGTATTTCCCCCTGACTGGGATGAAGAATGCCTGCCAGCATTTTGATTGTCGTCGATTTTCCTGCGCCATTCGGCCCGATATATCCTACGAACTCGCCTCTGCCAATGGAAAAGGAGATATCATGGACGGCTTTGACTTCCCTTCGTTCACGAGAAAAGAGTGTTCGTAGAGAAGCAAAGCGCCCCTCTTTGGCTTGATTCAGGAAAAATGATTTTTCGATGTGCTTTGCTTCAATCATGTTACCCCTCCTTAGCTCCCTGTACTATGGTAGTGTCGAATCCCGACATTCCACAGCATATGAGCGGAATAAAAAGCAAACGCTGCGGCTACCGGGGTGAGTATTGGATAAAACCATTCGCCCCCTTTGCCCAAAAGCGTCAACATTGGCAAATAATTCATGTACGCGATCGGTATCGCTGAGAAAAACAGCCATTTGAGCCAGTTTGGATATAGCCCGATCGGATAATTGGAAGCATTGGCCGGCGCATAAATGGTAAAGGTCAGCATGTCTTTCATCTGATGCGTCCAAAAAGCGACCCCAGCCGTAGCAAGTCCAATCGAGAAATAAATCACGCCGCCAGACAAAATAGCAACCGGTGAAAATAGCACCAACCCTATGATCGATTTCCCGTCCGCCGCAAGACCCGACAAGGAGATGACCAAAACAGACACCCCTTGTACCAACCCTCCCACTCTCGACAAATCAAGATTGCGTGTCAATAGCAGAAGCAAAGGCGAAACAGGACGGATGAGCAATTGATCGAGCTCCCCTTGTACGATGTACTTCTCAAAGTCGTTAATTTCCGGGGCAAACAGCCGATACAAGGAGACAGATGCCGAGGAAATCCCGTAAAGCATCCCAACCTCGTAAATATTCCAGCCGACCACATCGTGAAATCGATACAAAATCGCAGAGAGAATAATAAAATCAAGCACCATAATCATTCCGGTCGTGGCAGCGCTCGTGACAAAATTTATCTTGTATTGCATTTGCGAGCGAATGCTGGCCGCAATCAGTTTGCGATAGAGGGCAAACATGTGGTTATCCTCCTTGAATTTCTAGCTTTCTTCTTGCCATATTCGTCACCAATAAAGCAACTGCCGTTAAAACAAGCGCCCAGCCAACTTGTACAAGCATGCCATAAGGAGGTGCAAGCTCTAGCAAAGTCATGACTGGATAATAAATCATTGCCGAAAAGGGCAAATAAGGCGCTACCTTTCCAATGACGCCGGGCATCAAGTCTATTGGAATCATTTGTCCGCCTAACCCAAAGATCAATGACAAAAGGATGAGGTGTACCCAGCGAATTTCTGTCGTCCAGAAGGAAGAAATGCCCGCGAGATAAAAGAGCAGCATGCCTATGTACGTTCCTAGTAGAAGCGAGAGGATAAACCAGAAGTAAGTAAACGGCTGGGAGGGAAAAAAGAAGCCCACCGCTAATCCTAGCAGCAAGCCAATCGGAACACTTCGGTAACAAGCGTTGTACAGAAGTCGTCCAAACTCCTGGCTGAGCATGTACCAGAGATAGTGAACAGGCTTGATCATATCCAGACTGACAGCCCCGCTTCTAACCGCGATTTGCACATTCAGACCTGGGGACAAAAATGTTGTCATCCAGAGAACACTTTGACAAATCGCGATGTAAAACCCCATCGTTTTTACATCATAGGGGCCGTAAACTTGTTTTCCAGAAAGGACCCCCGTCCAAATGGCAATAAAAACAAGCCCAAAAATCGAGCTTGCGACATTGTTGACGACATGCGATAAACGATACTGAAGATTTCGACGATAACTCTTGCTTATAATCCGCCAATAGACCATAAAACCCTCCTCTTGGAAAAGTCAGGATTACCAGAATAGCAGGGGCCGTACACAAATGCAAGAAAAAAAGAAAGAGCCCTTCCCATTTGAAGGACTCTCCCTGATAAATCCATTTGCTGTCACGCTGGTCACCCATTCACGCCAGCCAAATGGAACTTATCCTCTTCTTTATGGATCAATAGCTTCATGTGGAAGCTACAATCACCTCTACATCGTTGGCGTGCAAGGCCTCAGCTATTTCCTTTTCAGGCAGCTTATCGGTCACGATAATATCGATCTGGTCAAAACCTGCAACGCGATACAGCATGCTTTTTCCAAACTTGGTATGGTCAGTGAGTATGATCACTTGATCGGCCCGCTTGATCATTTCTTTAATCAGAAAGCCGTGATCCTCCTGCGTGGACATGAGCCCTTCCTTTGTAAGACCGCATGCACCAACCAGTACTTTATCGACATGAAAATCAGCGAGGTTTTGAATCACGCGTGTACCGAGCACACATTGATCCTCTGCATGTACGTCTCCGCCCAGTAGCTTGACAAGAACGCCTTCTTTTCGGGACATACTGGCGGCAGTGGCTAATGAATTCGTAATGATGACATGGTCGCTGGTCTGCAACGATTCCACTGTGAGCTGAACAGTTGTGGAAGCATCGAGCAGCATGTAATCGCCGTCTTTGATCAGACGTGCCGCTGCTGCCGCAATACTGCGCTTTCCTGTCAAATCAAGCTGCATTCGTTCCTGATGGGAGTAGTTCTTTTTGTTAAGGCTGGGCAGTACCGCTCCTCCTCTGGTCCGCAGGATTTGCCCCTGCTCCTCCAGCTTGACGATATCACGCCTCGCTGTGTCACGGGAAACACCAAACTGCTCAACTACCTCCAGCACACTGATACGCTGGTGCTCCTGCAAATACGCAAGAATTGCAGCGAGCCTCTCCTCTTGAAACACGAAGCCTCAACCCCATCCTTATCTTGCCTTCATTATAAGTCATTTAAGCAAAAGTTACAAGCGATAATAAGCATTTATAAGTAATTATAAGCAATAAGAAGGAACAAAAAAAGCAAGGCGATTTCTCACCTTGCTTTCTTAGCAGCGAATATTACTTCGCTACTTTCACGCCTTTGTAGTGACCGCAGCTTGGGCAAACACGATGCGCAAGCTTGTATTCGCTGCAATTATCGCATTTGATCATGCCTGGAATCTCTAATTTGAAGTGCGTACGACGCATTCTTTTACGGGTTTTGGAAGTTCTCCGTTGAGGTACTGCCATCTTCCTTACACCTCCTTCAACTGACAAATGCTAAGAAGCTCTATTGGGTGGACAGTATAGGCAAAATGCTTATGCCATCCTTCAAAAATGAGACGCTGCCACGAATGGTCGGCGAATCATCTTGAATACGGTAAGAATACTTATTTGCTGTCTTTGAAAAAGTCAGCCAACCCAGCCAATCGCGGGTCAACACGCTCATTCTTGCAGCTGCATGCCACTTCATTACGGTTTACACCGCAAGTCGGGCACAGACCTTTACAATCCTCCTCGCAAAGCGGGAAGGTCGGCATAGCCAGTAAGAAATCCTCTTGAAGCAGTGAGTCCAGCTCGATTTCATCGCCTTCCAGAGGAAGAATATCGCTGTCCTCGTCGTCTTGCAGGATCGGATCATCCGCAAGCGCAAATGTCTCAGAGAAATCTACTGTTGCCTGATCGACAAAAGGATTCAAGCATCTCGCGCAGACAAAATTCACATCTGCCTTCATGCTTCCTTTTACGTAATAGAGATTGCCCAGCTGTACGGCTTCACCACTCGCAGTCACAGGAGTAATCCCACGAATCTCATGATGGCGCTTCTTCAGCTCATCTGCATCCAGAGTTACCTGGAATGGCAACGGCTCTCCTTTTCGGTGCTCTAACTCTGCTAACTTAATGTTCATAGCATTTCACCTCATGCACAACAAAGATGATTATAGACCCTGCCCAAAGCTTTGTCAACCATTTTTGCTTGACAGCTAGTTTGCTCAGGTAGATTTCGGTTTTTGAGCATTCAAGTAGGTAATCGCTTCTTCTACCGTCTTGATCGGAACCACTTTCATTGACGTTCCAATCCGCTTGGCAGTTGCTAACGCCTCCTCGTAATTGGAGCTCGTATCTGGCGTATCCTGTGGAGCAAAGAAGATCTCTGCACCCGCTTTGTCCGCTGCGATTACCTTTAAATTAATGCCACCGATCCTGCCTACTTTTCCGTCTAACGAAATCGTGCCTGTTCCTGCAATTTTATAGCCTTTTGTCAAATCCGTCTCCGTATTTAACTGGTCATAAATCTCCAGCGTCATCATCAATCCCGCAGAAGGACCACCAATCCCTTGAGAGGCAATGGTTACTTCTTTTGGAATGATGATTTCCTGTTTGTTGTCAGGGCGTACACCAATTCCAACTGACTTGGATTCAGGTAGTGGTTCCAAGGTTAACATCGTTTTGGCCTCTTGTCCATCTCTTGTGTACGTAATTTCGACTTGATCGCCTGCTTTTTTTGCAGAGAGGGCTGTCAGCAAATCTTTTGCTTCAGATGTGCGAACCCCGTCTACATACGTAATGACATCACCGATTTGCAACGTTTTATGGGCAGGGAAGCCTTCCAAGGTACCCATCACCCACACGCCCTGCTTTTCGATTTTCACTTCGAAATCAGCAAGACGGAATGCGACTGCCTCCGCAATTTTTTGTGAATGGTCCATGACTGCTTGTTCTCGACGGATAAAATCTTCGCTGTCCTCGCCCTTGCTGACAACCAGTTCCTTGGGCAACAGCTCAACATCCTGCGCCATTTTTGCATACCAATACCACGGCAAATTCGCTTCGCCCATTCGAACTGTCGTTAGCATGAAGGAGCCGGTCTCGTCCTTCTTGCCGCCCTCCACTTGGATCATCGGCCCCAACTCAATCGCTGAACCCGGACGGCTCACGTAATAATTCGTCGGTACAAAAAAAGAAATACCCAACAAGACAAAAACCAAGGCAAGTATCCAGCTAAAGCCTCTGGTTCCTGAAGATCTGCGTCTGTTGGCATAAAGCTGTTCCTCACTCATTCTTGTGCCTCCCAATTTGCAATTCGTTCCTGAATGCGTTCGATATGTTCAGTACCCGCACGTTCGCCTAGCTCGATTATTTCTTCGACACCCGTATATGCGATACTGCTATAGTGTCCAACATCCGGCCTGATTACGATGTCTGCCGCAATGATTCGATGTCGCAGAATTTCCCTTTCCATGACATCAATGGTTTGGGCGATGACATCAAAAATACTTTTGACCTCCACCCGCGTATCGAATTGGGCGACATCTACCGCAATCACGATATCGGCACCCATTTCACGCAGTACTGTCACCGGCACACGATCAATGACTCCTCCGTCGACTAAAAGCCGCCCCCCTACTTTTTCAGGGACGAAGATGCCTGGAATGGATATGCTCGCTCTCACTGCTTGATCAATTGGGCCTTTCCGAAATACCACTCGCTCCCCTGTTTCAATATCCGTCGCGACAATGGCAAGCGGCTTGTTCAGCTCTTCCAGGCGCTTCCCGTGCGTTAACAGGCGAATCAATTGCTTGATCTTTTCCCCCGTAACAAAGCCCATGCTGGGTACAGTTAAATCGAGCCAATGCTTTCGTTTTAAATTCATGGCAAGCTTTCCCATCATGCTCGGTTCAATCCCGTTGGCATAGACGGCCCCAATCAGACTGCCCATACTCGAGCCAGCCAGCATGTCAATCTGAATACCATGTGCTTCTAACGCATTCAATACACCAATATGTGCAAAACCGCGAGCACCCCCAGAACCCAGGGCTACACCCACGATTGGTTTACGCTTTGTCTGCATGGAAAAACCCCTCCCTGTAACCAGCCTATGTGGTAACTCGCTGAACCTTTCACACTTGGGAGAGATTCGTCGACCAAGCTTACGCATAGTTCTCCCGCCTGCCACGTAGACATGTACTACTACTTTTCTTCGATTCAGGAGGAATCCATGTCACGCCACTCACCCGTACTTACCTTGTTGCTCGCCATCTCGACCGTTTTCATTGTTATTGCGTTGATTGCTTACTCGCAGATATCTTTTGAAGCTGCCGTACGCGGTCTAAAGATATGGTGGGAGGTAGTTTTTCCCTCTACCCTTCCCTTTATTGTGCTGTCTGAGGTGTTGATGGGTCTTGGTGTCGTCCATTTCGTCGGCGTGTTACTGGAACCACTGATGCGCCCACTGTTTAACGTTCCGGGTACTGGAGGGTTCGTATTGGCTATGGGCTTCTCGTCCGGCTATCCGGTAGCCGCAAAGCTGACTACACGCCTGCGTCTGCAAGGCAATGTAACGAAGGCTGAGGGTGAACGTCTCGTCTCTTTTACAACAACAGGAGACCCCTTATTCGTCATGGGGGCAGTGGCAATCGGCTTTTTCCACAGCGAGCAAATGGGCGTCATTTTAGCCCTGACTCATTATTTGTCAGCTGTACTCATGGGCGTAATCTATCGTTTTCATGCGCCTTTTGCGATTACTTCAGCCCCATTGGAGAAAAATTCACTACCTCTTCCTTTACGGGCCTTGCAAGCGATGCATCGGGCACGTATCCGCGATCGTCGTCCGTTCGGAAAATTAATGGGAGAAGCCGTGCAATCCGCTCTGAATACACTGCTTATGATCGGTGGCTTCATCATTGTTTTTTCGGTATTAATCCAACTTTTCTCCACCATTCATCTGACGCAAATCATCAGTACACTTCTCTCGATTTTTCTTGGTCCCTTTGGTTTTCCACCAGCCTTCTCCCAAGCAATCGTGGCTGGATTGTTCGAAGTAACCCTTGGCGCACAGGCAGCGAGCATTGTGCCTAATGATGTTTCCTTGGTCTGGAAAGCAGCCATTGCCAGTGCGATATTGTCCTGGGGCGGTCTGAGTGTTCACGCACAGGTCGCAAGTATCTTGAGTGAAACAGATATTCGTGTCGCCCCTTACTTGATTGCCAGATCCCTGCATGCTTTGCTAGCTGCGATTTTGACCTTTGTCCTTTGGGGGCCACTTGCCACAGTCAGTTCCTGGTTCGTCGAGAAAGCCGTCCCTGTATTTGTGCATGCGAAATCTGAGATTCCTGCGACGAGTTGGTGGGAGACCTTCCTATTATCAGGGGGACTCGCCATCGGCGTCGGTGCGATTCTCTTGTGTACCAGCCTGACCCTTTCGCACATGAACCGCAGCAAGACGCGATAATCTACTCCGCCATTTTTCGCTTCAGTGCCTCTTCTACGATGGGCGGCACTAAATCGGCAACACTCGCCTTGTACTTCGCAACTTCCTTTACAATACTTGAGCTCAAGTATGAATATTGATTGTTCGTCATCATGAAAAACGTTTCAATATTTTCGTCGAGCTTTTTATTAATCGAGGCGACTTGCATCTCATATTCAAAATCAGAAACAGCACGAAGGCCACGAATGATCACCTGTGCGCCCTTTTTGTTCATATAGTCAATTAACAAGCCGTCAAAAGAGTCCACTTCTACATTTTTCATGTCAGACGTTGCCTGACGAAGCAATTCGACACGCTCTTCTACGCTGAACAATGAGTTTTTCTTTGAATTGATCAAGACGGCGACAATGACCTTATCAAAAACGTTGGCACCCCGCGCAATAATGTCGAGATGCCCATAAGTAACAGGGTCAAAGCTTCCTGAACATACGGCAATTGCCATAGCGGGTTATCCTCCCTTAGTGCTCTTTTCGCACCTTGATTTAAAAATTAGGCGTGTGGCTCCAAATCGTAATAATACACGGTAACGGCCGTATCCCCATACTTTGCCGCTCGATCCTTCACACAATGACCAATCGCATCCGGAAAGGAGTCTGCGATATCATGCTCAGCCACGATCCACGCTCCGTCTGCCAACATTCCCAGCTCCTGCAACATCTCAATTTCTTCTACGATCTTTTGCTGGGCGTATGGCGGGTCCAAAAAGACGAGGTCAAATTTTTGATTGCGGGTACTCAGTGTGCGAATAGCTCGCTCCGCATCCATTCGATATAGCTCGGCATAATCGTCTAGCCTGCAAGTGCTGACGTTTTCCTTTACCACGGCAAATGCTTTTTGATCTCGCTCCACGAAAACAGCTCGATCCGCACCCCTACTCAATGCCTCGATCCCGAGACCACCTGTTCCTGCGTATAGGTCCAATGCCCATCCGCCATCGAAATACGGGCCAATCATATTAAAAATCGATTCTTTGACTTTATCGGTTGTCGGTCTCGTTCCTTTTCCCGGAACAGCTGCCAACCGTCTTCCTCTGTGTTCTCCAGCGATGACTCGCATACTCATTTCACCTGTCTGCTTTCCTAATATGTATGTTTTAAGACGCGATTTTCTAAGACTGAGAATGATATCATACTATCACAACTGCATACACCCGTAAAATTAGCAACTGGAAAAATTTATCGCAAGAAAGGTATATAACCCCATTCAATTGGAAAAGATGTTGAATAGCGACGCAACGGTGTCGCTGACAACCGCGGAGAAGACTTACGTTTCCCCATAAGCTCTTCCTCCGGTTTCTCCTCTCCCATAATTGAAAGGCTGTTCACTTAGGCGCACGACGTGTCTGATAGGAGCATTTCGTGCCATCGCTCCCTTCACCGGGAGGAGTTGAACGGTCGCCCCTCGTCATTTGGCGATGGGGTATTTTTTTGTGTCCAGCACATACTACATATACCTGCAACACCTTCTTCATGTAGTTTGCCTGAAAGGAGTGAGTCATTCATGGCAGAAAAGCGACCGTCCGCACAAAAGCTGAAGGCGTCCAAAGCCCAGTCCATTGCAGACCGCACAGGCAAAGACGTCGAGCTGGCGCGTGACATGCAATCGCGTGCAGATCAATCGGACATCGTCAAACATGGACAGTAGCTGCATACAATAGCCAGCCGCATCGATCGGCTGGCTTTTTACTTTTCCACCTTCAATTCCCTCGGCACTTCTTTTAAGCGGATACAGATACTATACAAAAATAACTGTGAAGGAGGTATCCGCATGCATACGGTGTGGAAGGGCTCAATCAGCTTCGGCCTCGTCAATATACCTGTTCGTATGTTTACTGCAACGGAAGAGCGCGATATTCGCTTTCGTCAACTGCATAAAGAGTGCAATACCCCGATCAAGTACACGAAAATGTGCCCGCACTGTCAACGCGAGGTCGATACGAGCGAAATCGTCCGTGGCTTCGAATACGAAAAAGGACATTTTGTCATGATCGACGATGACGATCTGGAAGCCATTACGCCAGAAACACGCAGAGCCATTGAAATTATCGACTTCGTAGACTTGTCGGAGGTCGATCCCGTTTATTTTCATAAGAGCTATTTCCTATCTCCACAGGACACTGGCGAAAAAGCATACGCCTTGCTGCGGTCCGCTATGGAACAGACAGGAAAAATCGGCGTTGCACAGGTGACGATGCGTAATCGGCAAAGCCTGGCCGTTATCCGACTGTATGAACATTGCATCATGCTGGAGACGATCTTCTATCCAGATGAGGTACGTCCCGTCAGTCAAGTACCTGCCTTGCCTGAAGCCACTGTACAGTTGGCCGAAAACGAACTAAAGATGGCAACTGAGCTCATTAGCAATATGACGATCCCTTTTGATCCGGCAAAATATACGGATGAATATCGATCCGATCTGCAAAAACTGATTGAGAAAAAATTGGAGGGTCAGGAGATCGCCACTGCACCTACCGTGGCAAGAACCAATGTTATCGATCTCATGCAGGCCCTAAAAGAAAGCTTGGAATCTACAGCTGGTCAAGCCGCTATGCCCATCAAAATCGAGCCCGAACCAACTCCGTCAAAGCCTGCGCGAAAACGCACCACCGCTGCCTCCTCGTCCGAAAAAGAGCAGGCATCGAAAAAGGCGGCACCAGCCAGTCCGAAAAAGACTACGACTACTTCTACAACCAAAGCACTCCGCAAAAAGAAGGCTACTTCTGGTTAGCTGCACACACAAAAAAACCTGCCCACACTGGACAGGTTTTTTTGTATTCCCATGACGAAATCTAGCTAGGCGCCATTTTTCTACACGGTTCAATATGGATATGAACGGCGTTAATGCGGTGAATCTTGCGCATCTGTTCTTCAATTTTTTCGGTGATGGTGTGACTCTCCACCACATTCAGACCGGGATCTACATGGATCACAACATCAACCAGTACGCTGCTCCCATGGTAGCGAGCTTTGATGTCACTGATATCCCTTACCCCTGAAATCGAGGAAATCGTAGCCCGCAGGTCCGCAAGCTCGCTCTCGTCAAACCCATCTGTTAAACGGTGGGTTGCTTCCCTGAAAATGTCCCACGCAGTCTTCAAAATGATGAGACCAACAACAAAAGCAGCTAACGGATCGAGCCAATGCAATTGAAACTGTGCGCCAGCCACCCCGATAAACGTCCCGATACTGACGAATGCGTCTGAACGGTTGTCAGCGGCCGCTGCATCTAGTGCTTGGCTGTTTGTTTTGATAGCGAGCTTTTTATTGTAGCGATAGACGAAAAGCATAATGACCGCAGTCGCAAGTGCTGTCCACCCTGCCAACAGGTCAGGAGCCGAATGTTTAGGATCAAACAAGGATGGTACAGCATTCGTAATGACCTGAACTCCAACAAATAGCATAATAAATGATGCGACAAGTGCTGAAATCGTCTCGGCCCGGAAATGGCCATACGGGTGATCTTTATCAGGTGGTTTCCTTGCGATACGCAGCCCGATCAAAACAGCAATCGATGCGACAACATCTGTTGAGTTGTTAAGACCGTCGGCCATTAAAGCTTCTGACGCAGTGACATACGCAACTCCTATTTTTAATACAGAGCAGAAAATGTAGGCGAAAATACTCACCCACGCTCCACGTTCTCCTTGTTTTAGATCCGAATAAACATCCATACCTCATCACCTCAAAATACTTCTCCATCCTGCTTCGACAACGATGAATATCAAAGCGCTGGAAGCAGTTGCTTTTTTTCGAACTTCATCGTAACAGATCGGAATCATGTGGGTCTACAGAAACAGTTTTAGTCCGATTCACGAGAATAGGGGGGAGGAAAATGTGTTGCACACCTGCAATTTCCCTGCTGGAAAATTTCCCTTGAATTTAAATGGACTTCCCGTTATCCTATTCTTGCAATCCAAAATAAAAAAGCACGGGAGCTTGGGATTCACCAGGCTGAGAGGATGGTACTGTGCCATCGACCGTTGAACCTGAACTGGGTAATGCCAGCGGAGGAATGTCATATACGACACGAAAAGATGCGCGTATTTTTAGGATACCCGTTTCTTCTCTACTCTCGCGTTGGCGTCGCATATTGTTTATGCGGCGCTTTTTCGCGGAAGTTTCTTTCGCCTCCCTAAACGGTTCTCACTTTCGTGCAACCAAAACAAGGAGGTTTTTTTATGTCATTGGTGTCATCTTTTCCAGGCAGTCGCAAAGTATACGAAACAGGTAGTCGTGCGGACATCCGTGTCCCGATGCGCGAGATTTCCCTTCATCCTACCGAAGGATTGTCTGGCCCCACACCCAATCCTCCTCTTCGCGTGTACGATACGAGTGGCGAGTATACCGCAACGGGTTACGTTCCTGACATTCAAGCCGGACTGCCCTCCATTCGCCATCAGTGGATCGATGAGCGAAATGATGCAGAAACGTATGTCGGTCGCAAACCACAACTAGTCGACGACGGAATCCGAAACGAAGAAAAGGCTGCCACCCTCCCCACTTTCCCTCGAGAGGACTACAAACCAAAACGGGCAAAGTCAGGGAAAAATGTTACCCAGCTTCATTATGCCCGAAAAAATATCATCACACCGGAAATGGAATACGTTGCCATTCGCGAGGGTGTCTCCCCTGAATTTGTACGGGCAGAAATCGCCGCTGGACGTGCGATCCTTCCTTCTAACGTCAATCATCCGGAAAGCGAGCCGATGATCATTGGCCGCAACTTTCATGTCAAAATCAACGCCAACATCGGAACGTCAGCCGTCAGCTCTTCGATGGAAGAAGAGGTCGAAAAAATGATTTGGTCTGTTCGTTGGGGTGCCGACACCATTATGGACCTCTCGACGGGAAAACATATACATACCACGCGGGAGTGGATTATCCGCAACAGCCCCGTTCCAATCGGAACTGTCCCGATTTATCAAGCACTTGAAAAAGTAAATGGGAAAGCCGAGGATTTGACATGGGAGGTTTATCGAGACACCTTGATTGAGCAGGCGGAACAAGGTGTCGATTACTTCACGATTCATGCTGGCGTTCTTTTGCGCTACATCCCCATGACGGCTAAGCGTGTTACCGGTATCGTCTCTCGCGGCGGGTCCATTTTGGCCGCATGGTGCCTGGCCCATCATGAGGAAAACTTTTTGTATACGCATTTCGCTGAAATTTGTGAAATTCTGAAGGCCTATGACATTTGTGTATCCCTCGGGGATGGACTGCGTCCTGGCTCTATCGCGGATGCGAATGACGAGGCACAGTTCGCGGAGCTTGAAACATTGGGAGAACTCACAAAAATTGCGTGGGAACACGACGTACAGGTCATGATTGAAGGCCCCGGTCACGTCCCTATGCATCTTATTCGCGAAAATATGGATAAACAGTTATCTATTTGCCATGAAGCCCCTTTTTACACACTCGGACCGCTCACGACAGACATTGCACCCGGCTATGACCACATTACTTCAGCGATTGGCGCTGCCATGATTGGATGGTTTGGAACAGCGATGCTCTGCTACGTAACGCCCAAGGAGCATCTCGGCCTTCCTAATAAAGAGGATGTTCGCAACGGTTTAATCGCATACAAAATCGCAGCGCATGCCGCTGATCTCGCAAAAGGACATCCGCGGGCAAAACAGCGAGATGACGCCTTATCCAAAGCTCGTTTTGATTTTCGCTGGAACGATCAATTCAATTTGTCCCTGGACCCAGAGCGCGCCCGCGAATATCACGATGAAACGTTGCCAGCAGAAGCCGCCAAATCCGCCCATTTTTGTTCCATGTGCGGGCCTAAATTTTGTAGCATGAAAATATCGCACGACATTCGTCACATTGCTAATGAACAAGGATCTGCCCAAGATCCCGCTATCCTTGCAGGGATGCAGGAAAAATCGCGTGAGTTCCGCGAACAAGGAAGCCGTTTGTACCAGTCGTAATCAAGGGGGATGCCTATGGAGGAAGCCAGTCGTTTACGCGAAAAGATCATTCGACTAGAGGCTGAGCTAGAGCAATTTAAACAACAATTGCGGCTCATTCAACAAGACTGCAGCCACGTCTATATCGAAACTCCACTTACGCGAACATGCTCCAAGTGCCTACAATCCGAAAGCCTCTATTATTAATAGAAAAAGGTCGAAATCCTTTCTGGAGGATCTCGACCTTTTTTCTTGCTTATTTCGCTATCCCGACCTGCAACGGAAGTCCTTCCTTATAATAGAGAGTAGGCGATAGCAGGATGAAGAAAATATGGACATGCAAAAAGCCTTGCTTCTTCAAAATACCGTGTACGGCGCTTGCAATCGCATCATGTTGCTTTTGTTCGCGGGGGAACATCATGATCTCTACAGACAAAGGACTGTTTGTTAATTGCTCTACCTGAAGCAGCTCCAATTTCACCTTTTCCTGAGCGACTTCAGCATTTTTAGAAAACTCTTCTATAAGAATCTGAGAAATGGGCTCTATGTCTTGCTTCGCAAAGCCTTTAAACCGAAGAAACGGCAAGTCAATTCCTTCTTTCGTAAATGAATTCGCACAGTCATTATAAACAAGTCTCTAATCGTATATCAATGAAAAAAGGATTAAAGAAAGTGAACAACTAACATTCCCACCTGGAGCAAGAGACGCAAAGAGGGCCATATCAGAGAGCAGCTCCCTTCCCATGAGGTGTGGTGGACGTACCACGGAAGGAGGAAACAGCTCAACCAGATACAGCCCAAATCCGCTAAACCGATCAGTTACTTTATACAGAGTAGTATAGCTCGAATTCAATACTTAATCAATAAAAAAGTTTCATAAAATTCCAACAAGAATCCATCCACTCACACCGAATGATCGCCAGGTGAATTTTCAACTTTCGGAATCAAAGGATAGTTTCATAGAAAAACATCCCACCATTTAAGATGAGGGATATTTTTTATGTTCCATTGTGTTGCACCATGAGATTCTACTCCAAGACACAGTAATCAACAGGTATATCAACAACTGCTTGAATACTCGGTTGCCGTAACGTATAGCCTTCTGTCCATTCAGCAAATTGTACCTTAACCGTGACACTTGGTCTCAGCCACACAGCACCTTTGAACCTTGCTGGGGTATTTACAAAGGGCCTATCATTTTGTATCAAAGGTACAATCTTTTCCGTCAGAGTCACCCAGTCATTTCGAGTTAATTTACCTGTTCCTGCGTGGCCTATATAAAATAAGCGCCCTTGGGGATCATACAGCCCTAACAAGAGAGAATTCACAACATTATCACGCAGCGTAACTCCCCCAACGACAGCTATGGTGTCCCGATAGTATTTTTTCTTTTGCCACTGCTTCTCTTTCCCACCAATGACGTATTTGCTGTTTAGATTCTTCACAACAATACCTTCCATACCATGCTGTTTGATGACCTCATACATAGCGTTTCCATCATTATGACCGGTCACCAATTGTACATGGTCGTTTGGAATAATGATTTCTGATAACAAGTTGAGACGTTCTCTCAATGTAAGATCGTTTATCCACTCATTATTTGTAAATAGGACATCAAATATCATGTAGGTAATGGGGACAGCCTTCTGTGCCTGGCTGACTTTCTCCAATCGTCTAATCCCATCCCGCCGCATCACTTCATGAAATGACGGTTTTCCGTCAGCTCCTAGTGCAATCACTTCTCCATCTAAGATCACCGAGCGAGCATTGCAATATGTCTGTATTTCAGCTAACTCTGGGTATTGGTGAGTCCGCTCATTTATTCTCCGATTGTATAAACGAGTCCCCTGACCATCAAAGTAAGTTAGGATTCGAACTCCATCCCATTTAACTTGGGCCATCCAGTCGTCGCCTTGGGGTATTACCTCACAGCTAATCGGCTCCATAGGTATAATTGGATTCATTTTTCACCTCTGAAAAGGGAAGTGTAGTATTGCTCTTATACTCCTCTTTATGGGAGTATTTGTTGTTCTTCATACCAAATTCGATTTCAGAAATTAACGTTTTCAAAAAACAAGTGGCACCCTTGGACCTGAGGTCTTGAACATCCCGGGTGGATTAGTCGCTGTAGTATCTGGAGTTCCCACGATATACCCATCTGTTATACTTTAATTTAAATACTGTATTAATAAATAAATCCCTCATATTTATTGTATTATTGACGAGTTTTCTAATCTGTATTATATTAAATACTGGTATTGTATCACTTAAGATTCAGATTTCCCTCATGTTTTTTCACATCAACATAAACAGGATTGGGAGGAAGCCTTGTATGTCTAACCATGAATCGTTCATTTCATCACCAAATGACAGTGGCATTCACTATTTTCAAACCTATGAAGAAAGCCTTACTCTTTGGCCAGTTCCCTACGAAGCATTTTATGTATCTACCCGGTTCGGACAAACGCATATTATTGCAAGTGGACCAAAGGATGCACCACCACTCGTATTGCTACACGGAGCCTTGTTTAGTTCGACCATGTGGTATCCAAATATGGCTGATTGGAGCCGCAAATACCGGACATATGCCATTGATATCATGGGCGATAAGAACAAAAGTGTTCCTGAGGATTTAAACGGTACGAGAGCGGGTTACGCCGAATGGCTTCTCGATGTGTTTGACAATCTTGGTATCAAAAAGGCGAATATAGTTGGACTTTCGCTTGGTGGGCTTCATGTTATGAATTTTGTTTTACGTGCAGCCGAGAGAGTGGAAAAGGCTGTTTTACTTAGTCCTGCGGAAACATTCGTATCATTTCATCCAGATTTCTACAAATATGCACTTGGCCTTGCTCTGCCTAACGGCGTTGAGAATTTCTTAAAGTGGATGATGGGTGATCGTTACGTGTTACACCCAAATTTTGCAAAGCAGTTTCATGCTGGAGTTATGTGGGAGGATGAATTACGAAATCCAAAACCTAAAGCTGATGGATTCCCGTATGTTTTCACTGACGACGAATTAAAATCAGTAAAAGTTCCGATTCTCTTATTGCTTAGCGAGCAAGAAGTCATTTATGACCCACAATCGGCGTTACATCGTGCTTCGAGTTTTGTTCCCGGTATAGAAGCGGAAATCGTAAAAAATGCTGGCCACGTTTTGTCGATGGAACAACCAGCATACGTTAATGGACGTGTATTGAGATTTTTAGATGTATGAAGGCTGGCGCGCTTTCACGGAGAGAATCCCTTGGCTTTCGACCTTATTGTCGAAACGTTCCTGCCTGTTTTGCTTTTCCCAGCCTTTGCTTGCCATGATTAAGAGCCTGCATTTCCCCGTAGCTCGTAAACAGCGCTGTCAGTAAGAGGGCAATGTACACGAGAGCTGTCACAATCCCACCTATCGCTGATTTATCTTTTAAAAAGTCACCAATCAAAATGACTATCACGCAACCAATCAAACAGACTGTCGTGCCCCACACCATCGACCGGTAAAATCGATAAAGCTTCGTTCCTTCGGGAATGAGGCTTTGCTCTCTTCCTTTATTCTTTCTTCTCACATGAATAAGCAAAAAGAGCGCCAACGGCAATTGGAAGCCGAGCACGATCATCGGCAAGCTATAACTAATAAACTGATCATTTTGTACGACATTTGGAAACCCGAGTATGGACGATACAACCATAAACCATCCGCATGGAGCATTGAATGTATTATAATGCCGCTGTCCCCCAAACGATCCAACCCCCACTAAAAATGCCAAGTAAGTGACAGTGACCTTGGTTGTAAAAGCAGGGAACCACACGCTAAACAGAATTATCTCGACCCTGTCCAAAAAATCTGTAACGTGGATTTGCTGGACGAGAATATGGATGGGGAAATTCAGTCGACCAACGATAATGAAGCCCAACACGCCAAGCAAGACGAGCAACAAAATTGTCGTCATAAAGCCAACGATGATGATCCCGTGCTTCATCGCAGCATGAAATAGTCGTGGCTCTACAATGGCATGTAAGAATGCCCCAAACAAAAAAATATCCCCATACACACCCAACGGAAACAAATTACTGATTACGATCCGGTCCAAGCTACTCGTCAGGATTGGCTCCAAACGCTCTACGTTGTATTCATTCATCAGCAGGAAATATAGCGATATCCACATGATGAAAAAAAGTGGAAAGTAAAACTCATTTACTCGTGCCGCCACCTCAAGACTTGTTTTGCCATAGTACATTAACAGCAGCACGAAGACGAGTAGAATGATCTCCATTGGTGTGGTTGGCAATAACGAGATATGTAAAAAATCAGCAGCCACTTTGATATCGAGCGCCAAGATGATCCAAATATAAAACAAAATGAGCAGATTGATCGTTCCACCAATCCACTTTCCACCAATAATAAACAAAATTTCAAAGATGTTTTTCCCCGGATACGCCTCAACCAGTCCACTCAAAACGAAAGCGATCAAAAATGCATAGAAAATCGGTAAAATTTGTGAGAACCAAGCGTCCATCCTTGCTACCTGCACAATAGATCGCAATAAACTGATCATCATTCCTGTCATCAAGACACTACCGACCAGCCAGGCAATTTGTCGATGATTGACAACTTGCTTGTGAATCATACTTGGGCCTCCTTATATAAACTGTTCCACCCATCGCTTCACATAGGGAGAGAACATGTTCATGATACGACTCGTGGGGAGCACTTGATAATACTGGAATTGCAAGGCGATCAGACAAACAATGGTTAGGGTGTAGAAAATAACAATGACTCCCTGCTGTCTTCCATCCATGCCTTTTCGCTTCAGGATGAATTCTCCAAAGGAAAGAATCAGCATGAGGACAAAAAAGACCAGAAATATTCTATTCATGATTATCTTCACCTTGGGTAATATTTTTCGTTGTCTGTCCGATATTGGCCATGTTCACTTTTGTTCGGATTTCATAAGTGATTTTCGGAAGAACTTCATTCCATCTGTTCCGATATCGCTCTTGCCACTCTTGCGGATAATTCCTTGATAATGTAATTCCTAACCCAATGAAGTCTGATCGATAATGTTGGATCGTTTGCATTATATGTTTCACACCGCTATTGATTTGTTCGTCAAGCTTCGCTTGCAGCATTCTGATATTTTTCTCTTTCTCGAGATCGAGGTTTGACATATTTTCCACCACTACGGCAGAAGCATAGAGGTCAATTTTGTAATGAATGCGGCCTTTCCTGATCTCGGGCTTGATTTTCGCCCTTCCTTTCGAAAGACTAATCGTAAGCCGTTCTTTCTTGTTAAGGGGAAGAATAAACGAAAACGGTGTAAAATCGCGTTGGAACAAGCGCAAACCAAGCAGCTCTCTCGGCTTAATGATGGCAACGAGCTTGTCGCTCCGAAACAGACCTACCCCCGTCGTCTCGACTTCTTTTGACTTCCCTTTCGGATGGGAATCCACTGCTGCCAGAACGGGTAAAATGGCATCAAGCCCTGGAGTACTGAGCATTTGGGCCACGTCCTTCAACGTTACCGAAATGCCCCCCATCTTTACCAGCTCACGCATCGCTTCACCTGAAAAACGTTCAAATTGCGGCTGTGCGGTTAATAATTCAATTCCTTTGCCTTTCGTCATGACAATATAAGCTGTCAATCGGTTTTCGGGAAAACGTGTGACAATATCCAGCACATCCGACATTCCGTCCTTCGCCAGTTCTTCGCCTATAACGATCATCCTGTGATGGGAGTAGTAAATTTGCCGAGACATTCTTGATTGGATAAATCCATTCGCTTCCCGAATTGTCCTGCCTACAGCGGAATCTACGTAATAACTCTTATCACCACTCGTCCCCCCACCACCTCCGGACTGTGCACCAAGGCTGCTGACCAGCGGGACCTGAATAGATAACCGATACCTGCCGTCACCTTCCTTATCCATCGCCATTGCAATGACGATAGCCATATCATTGACTTCACGCCGATCCCAACAGCCAGATACCAAGAACATACAGACCGCCACAACCAACATGCGGGTTACAGTCTTCACGATTCCCCCTCCTCGTTTGGATGACGGTTGCCTGTCACCCCTGATTGCCCTCCTCTTTGCTGAATAGAATTAGCAAACTCATCATTCATACGCCTTGCATTTTGTACGCCCAAAAAGCTCGGGCGTTCTTCCATCATCGACCATGGAGCTCTCATCAGTACATCTTTGAGATCGCCGATCGACATCGGTCCTAACGGCGATAAATAAGGGACACCAAAAGAGCGCAGGTTGGCCATATGCCCGAGGATTAGCAATAACAATACCAGCATCCCATAGATGCCGAGGATTGAAGCGGCTATCATGATCGGAAAGCGCAGCATTCGCAATGAAATCGCTGCATTAAAATGCGGGACGGTAAATGAGGCTATCCCTGTGAGCGATACGACGATAACCATGGGGGCAGAAACAATCCCTGCCTGCACGGCTGCCTGACCAACGACCAGCGCACCTAAAATACTGACGGCTTGCCCAACCGTTTTCGGGAGACGAATCCCCGCTTCACGCAAGGCCTCAAAGGAAATTTCCATGATTAAAGCCTCTACAATTGCTGGAAAAGGAATAGACTCGCGTGCCGCCGCAATACTTAAAAGGAGCGTGGTTGGTAGCATCTGCTGGTGATAGGTCGTAATGGCCACATATAAAGCAGGGGTAATGAGCGAGATAATGAGAAAAACATAACGCAGCAATCGAACAAGGGTTGCCATTTGAAATCGCTCGTAGTAATCCTCGCTTGCCTGCATCATCATCCAAAACGTTACCGGCACGATTAAAACCATCGGTGTCCCATCCACAAATATCGCGACACGCCCCTCCAGCAATGCCGCAGCAACCGTGTCTGGGCGCTCCGTATACATAACCTGAGGGAAAGGCGAGTATGTGTTATCCTCGATCATCTCTTCGATATATCCGCTTTCCAGGACAGCATCTAAATTGATCTTACTGATTCGACCAGTGACCTCCTGTACGATCTCTGGATCAGCTATCCCATCTAGAAAAGCAACCACCAGATTGGTATTTGTCTCACGTCCAACTACCAAGGACTTCATTTTCAAACGAGGTGTTCGCAATTTTCGCCGCAGCATCGACGTGTTCGTGCGAATATTTTCGATAAAACCCTCACGCGGCCCCCGTACGACGGCTTCTCCTTCTGGTTCATTAACCGAGCGTTTTTCTGCTCCACGAATGCCGAGTGTAAGCGCTTCTGTATTTCCCTCTACAAGAATGCCTGTATCACCTGAAAGCACAGCCTGTAGCAGCTTTTTATAATCGTCTACTCTTCCCATCTGGGAAACAGGCAAACGTGACTCTTCTATCACTTTTATATCTTTATCGCCATCTTCAAGCACCATTAACGATTTCAGTGCGGAATTGACCTCTTTGGTATCAATGAGCCCATCGACGAAGACAGCAATCGCACGGACACTGTTTTTTTGGCAGAAATCTCGTATGACAAAATCGGAGCAATCAGCGAACATTTTTTTCAATAGCTCAATGTTCTCTTCCAATTTAGGAGAAATCGGTATACCCTCCAGCTCAATCAAGCTGCAGGCATTCATTGTCTCAATCAGTTCCTTCATTTTATCTTTCTTCTTGAATTTCATTTTCATCACCAACCGTTGGAAAGCTACCCGTATTATGGTTGATTGGCAGGAAATATATGCAAAGAGGTATTCCCATCACATAGAGAATCGTGGATGGGAGATAGTAGGAACACCTATACCGTTTCAAAAGAAGGTGAACATGTCATTGTGTCCTGCAACAAAAGAGTACGAGCTGACGATCGACAATCACACATTGTCCATCACAAACCCTGACAAGCCTCTTTGGCCAGAGGCGGAGGTAACCAAGCTAGATTACTTGCGCTATTTGCTGATTGTTGCAGCCCCACTACTCCGGTATAGCAAGGATCGGCTCTTAACGGTCATTCGCTACCCTCACGGAATCGGTGACAAGCACTTCTATCAAAAGAACGCCCCGGACTATGCACCCGACTGGATACAAACACATATGTGGGAAAACGTACGTTACGTGCTGTGCAATGACCGAGCGACACTCGTATGGATGGCGAATCAAGCGGCATTGGAGTGGCACGTCTCCTTTCACCTCGCCAAGGATGAGACTCCGACAGAGCTCGTGTTTGACCTCGACCCTTCCACAGATGACTTTGCTGTTGTGATAGAGTCTGCCCTCTTATTGAAACAGCTGCTCGATGAATTACAGCTGCCTTCATGGGTCAAGACATCTGGTTCCAGCGGCTTGCAAATCTATGTTCCGATCGAGCTCCGCTATACGTTTGAACAGACGCGCCAAGTCGGCCATTTCATCGCATCCTATTTAGTCAGCAAGCATCCCTCCCTTTTAACCATCGAGCGCTTAGTGAAGAATCGGGGTGATAAGCTGTACATTGACTATTTGCAGCACTGGCGCGGAAAGACATTACCAGCCCCTTATTCAACCCGTGCAAAAGAACAGGCAACCGTATCAACGCCACTCCTGTGGGAAGAAGTTCCCGATTGTCATCCCACAGATTTCACCGTTTATACGGTACCCAAACGTCTGGAAACATTTGGGGATTTATTCTCCTCCATATCTGCCCCGACAAAACGGGCCTCTCTTGATGCCATCCTCGGCTTTTTGCAGTCTCAGTAAGCCGTTAGTTGGAATCATGCTGCCTATTTGTGCTATACTTGGCACAGATGTTTTGAGGCAAGGAGGCACATTCATGATTGATCCGATCGCAATTGCAATCGGCCCCTTAAAGATTCACTGGTATGGCATTATAATGGGGCTCGCGTTTTTCTTGGGTACTTATCTCGCTCGCTACAATTCCAAACGTTCTGGCATTGATCCCGATCACGTCTTGAACATGGTGGTTCTGATCATTCCAGCAGCCATCGTTTGTGCAAGATTGTATTATGTAACGTTTGAATGGCAGCAGTACAAAGACAACCCACTGGACATCTTCGCAGTTTGGCAAGGCGGCTTGGCTATTCACGGTGGTTTAATCGGTGGTGTTCTGGCAGGAGCCTGGTATATTCGAAAACATAAACTGCCGTTCCTTCGTTTGGCTGACATTTTTATGCCGAGTGTTATTTTGGGTCAAGCCATCGGACGTTGGGGAAACTTTATCAACCAGGAAGCACATGGTGGTCCCGTCTCTGCTGAGTTTATGGAAAAGTTCCCTGCGTTCATCCGCGAACAAATGTTTATCGGTGGACAATATTACCACCCTACATTCTTGTATGAATCGATGTGGAACCTTGTTGTTTTCGCCATTCTCATGCTCATGCTGTACCGATTCAAAAAATTCGATGGACAGGTCTTGTTTAGCTACATGATCCTGTATTCGATTGGACGCTTCTTCATTGAGGGCATGCGTACAGACAGTTTGTTGATAGCCGATACCCTGCGTGTCGCTCAATTAGTCAGTCTGTGCTTAGTTGCTGCCGGTGTCATCTTGATGCTCGTGTTTGCACGGAAAAGCAAGCAGGCCGGACATTCCCAAAACTCGATCGAATAACATCTATATGCCATATCCATTGCCACTCAGGTCAGTCCGACCGGGTGGTTTTTTCTTTGCCTCGTCTGAATTGTCGCAATGCAGGCAATAACTAGGAGAAAGAATGAAAAAGGAGGGAAATAGGATGGATGACGAAATTTTGGAAGAGTATCTTGATCACTACGTACGTATTCATTTTGCTCCTGATAGGATCGGCCAAGGATTATCCGCGTATGCAGAAGGCAAATTGTATGATTACAGCCCAAATGGCATATTAATTGAAGAACGGGATGGCTCGCTTGACTATATCCCATTCTCTGCCGTACGCCTCGTGCAAATTAAACCCAAGCCGGGCTTATGGGAGCGTTTAACGGGATCAAGTTAATGAAAAAGACACCTTCCCGCGTACTTTACAACGGAAAGGTGTCTGTTGTCTGTTGGATAAAGATGTAGCTCTACAGGAATACGTCAAACACGACGTAGCATGCAGCAGCCAAAAGTCCGGTAATCGGAAGGGTAATGACCCATGTGACCAATATTCGGCCAGCCAGGCCCCATTTTACAGCGTTCAGCTTTTGCGATGCCCCAACCCCCAAGATGGCGGATGTGATCACATGCGTTGTACTCACTGGCAGTTTCAAAGCTGTAAAGATTGTGATAATCAAGGCAGAAGACAGGTCTGCTGAGAAACCGGAAATTGGCTTGATTTTCATAATCTTACCACCCAAGGTCTTGATGATCCGCCATCCACCAAAGGCTGTTCCTAATGCCATTGCAAGAGCAGCTGAAAGTTTTACCCACAGTGGAATAACGAATTCGCCCGGTGCTTGTACCAAGAATCCTCCAGAAATCAGAGCAAGGGTGATTACGCCCATTGTTTTTTGCGCATCGTTGGCTCCATGGCTGAAAGCCTGCCAAGAAGCTGACAATACTTGCATCGAACGGAAACCTTTATTGGTTTTGTGATACGCAGAGTTACGAACAAACCAAGACACAAGCTTGATCACCACAAAACCAACAGCAAAGGCAACAAGCGGTGATATGATCAACGCCTGGATAATGCTAATGAAACCTGACCAGTTAATGGCACCACTTCCTGCGGCACCAAAAGCGGCACCTGCAACGCCTCCGATAATCGCGTGCGAGGACGAGCTAGGAATTCCGAACCACCAGGTGATTAGGTTCCACAAAATCGCAGATGTCAACGCCGCCAAAACGACGACCAATCCATTTTCCAGCTTGAATGGATCGGTAATGCTTCCCCCGATTGTCTTCGCTACCCCCGTATACGAGAGTGCACCAATCAAATTACACAGGGATGCAATAATAATCGCGGTTTTCGGACTTAATGCGCGTGTCGAAACAGAAGTAGCAATCGCGTTCGCCGTATCATGAAAACCATTGATAAAGTCAAATGCTAGCGCCATGATGACGACGAGTACGAGAATAATCACCTCTGGCGAAAGATCAGGCATTCTTTAACACGATCCCTTCTACCAGGTTGGAGACGTCCTCAGCGAAGTCAGCACAGTCTTCGAGCTTATCGTAAATCTCTTTGAGTTTGATCGCTTCCATTGGGTTGGTATCAGGAGAATTCAACAAATCAGATACCATTTTGCGGTAGTTGGAGTCAGATTCATGCTCCAAATCTTTGATTTCCCCAGCGATTTGTGTAACGACTTTATGATCCAGCTTGCGCAGTGTGCGAATCAGCTCGATCAGCTTAGCCGAGCATTTCACCAAAATATTGGCTTGTGCCAATACACGTGGATCTGGTTGAGTCACTTGGTACAGATACATACGATCAGCGACACCGTCAATGTAGTCGATCATCGAGTCCATTGTATGAGCGAGTTGGTGAATGTCTTCACGCTCAAGCGGAGTGATAAAAGTAGAGTTCAACTCGTTCATGATGCGACGAACGATTTCGTCTCCTTCTTTCTCGACAGCCTTGATTGCCTTAACCTTTGTTTCTAGATCTTGATAGTTTCCTATCATTTCATAGAAAAGATGAGTTCCTTTGTGTACCGTGGCAATCTGCTGTTCGAACAGATCAAAGAAGATATACTTGTTTGATTTCAACATACGGGACTTCTTCACTCCTTTGAATAAATGGCACCTACAAGATTATATCGAATGTTATTGTTTCCGTAAATTTAAAATCAAGGTCAAATGTGTATATTTTTCTTTAAGGAATTATTAAGTTTTTGTAAATGCTCTTTACAATAAAAGAAAACACTCGTGTCAAGAGAGAGGACGAGTGTTAGCCTTGCCAATATTTATCATTTCACTCGAAGCGACCATCATGCAATCTTTCCTTTTTTTCGCTTCATACATAAGCATATCTGCTTTTTTCGCTAACTCTTCCGCTGTCGCGGCATGGTGTGGATACGAGGCTACTCCGATGCTGACAGTGACCCCTGAAAGTGCGTCTCGCACTTGATTTTGAATTCGTTCCCCGATTGCCAGTGCTCTTCTTGTGTCTGTCTGCGTTAACAAAACGACGAATTCTTCCCCGCCCCACCTTCCAACAACGTCTTGTTTCCGTACACTTGCTTGCAAGATTCTTGCAAATTGGCAAAGGAGTCTGTCGCCTTCCATATGGCCAAATGAATCATTGAATATTTTGAAATTATCCAAATCAATAAACAATAACGTAACAGATTGATGATTGCTTTTTGCCAACTCTACTTCTGCGACCAACTTGTCCAGAAATCTGCGATTGACGAGAACGCCTGTGAGTGAATCGTGATAAGCCATCTGCCGCAGCTGATCTATATATTTCCCTATACGATAGGCAGCAAGCGTCTGAATGACAGCCACAAGAAAAAGAAAGACAACCATACTCTCATCCGATGGCAATCCGTATCCAATCAGCCAAACCGAAATGATTCCACAGGACACACCCAAGCTAATCCAGCGTGAGCCCAAAGTACACTACCCCCGATCTATCCGATGTTCCCCTCTTTTCATTCATACATTAGACCTATCTATCGAAATCTATAGTAGGTCTTTTTTCATATAATCAGGAATATTTTACCTATCTTTTTTTATAAGTTCAAGCAAATCCACGAAACTGCCACTTATTCATTCAAACGAATCATGGAAAAATCCTGACAATCAGCCTGCGGCCTTCGCTCGTGGTGCTGCATGAATTGGAACCAATTGGAAGGGATAAGCTAAGGGCTAATCAAAATAGACGGGAGTGAATGAATGGGTGCCCCGTATAGAAGCAGTAGCTACAGCAGTACCTTCCCACGAGATTACACAAGAGGATTCCATGAAGCTGGCACGCCTATTTTTTCAAGATGCTTTTCCCGACATAGACCGTTTGTTACACGTGTTTGCACATAGTCACATTCAGAAGCGATATTTTAGTATGCCAATGGATTGGTTTTTGGAAGACCGACCATTTGCGGAGAAAAATCAATTGTATATCGAGCATGCGGAAGCCTTGGCAGAGGAAGCAGCCCGAAAGTGTTTGACAAAAGCTGGGGTCGAGCCGTCATCCATCGATTGTCTGATGTTTGTATCAAGCACTGGCATTGCGACCCCAAGCCTTGATTCCCGCTTACTCCACCGTTTAGGACTCCGTTCACAAGCAACCCGTGTCCCGTTGTGGGGTCTTGGCTGTGCTGGTGGAGCGATGGGATTGTCGCGTGCATGCGAGTACACCCAGGCTTATCCCTCCCGACGAGTATTGCTTGTGAGCGTAGAGCTGTGCGGCTTGACCTTCATCCGACAAGATTTGTCCAAAAGCAATTTGGTTGCAACTTGCCTCTTTGGAGATGGAGCCGCAGCCGTATTAATAGAAGGAGATCAAGTCTCGTCCTCTTCGGACACACCTAAGGTTCAATTCTGTGATGCGCGAACGACAACATGGCCGGACACAGTAGATATTATGGGATGGGAATTGACCGATCCAGGGTTAAAAGTCATTTTCTCTCGTGACATCCCTACTCTCATCCGTTCTTCCATGCGAGAAAACGTGGAGAGCTTTTTGTCACCGCACGGGATGTCTATTGACCATCTACGCCATTTCATTTTCCATCCAGGTGGCGCCAAGGTACTAACGGCTTATCAGCGGTCCCTGGGCATTGACACAGAAGCCACTCGGTTTTCTGAAGATGTCCTAACCAATTTCGGAAACATGTCCTCCCCTACGGTTCTGTTCGTCCTGGAAAAAAGCATGGAGAAGGCGTGGGAGCCAGGAGATCGCGGATTGGTCGCTGCGCTTGGACCTGGGTTTAGCTCCGAGCTCTTACTTCTGGAGGCGAGATAGTCATGTTGCTCTTTTTTGGATTTGTCATGGCTGGAGTCGTGTTACAACGGCTGGTCGAGCTTCTCATTGCCATGAGGAATGCTCGCTATATCCGCTCAAAAGGGGGCTACGAAGTTGGGGCGAGTCATTACAAATACATCGTCCTTCTTCATTTTCTCTTTTTTCTCTCGCTCCTTTTCGAAGTGGTGGGAAAAGGCAGCGCAATGGTTCTGCCCTCTTGGTGGGCAATTCCGTTCAGCCTGTTTTTAATCGCGCAAGGACTTCGTTATTGGTGTATTCGCAGCTTGGGCAAACGGTGGAATACCCGCATCTTCATCCTCCCGGGCGAGGCTCCAATCAAGCGAGGTCCTTATCGGTTCATTCGTCACCCCAACTACGTGGTCGTATCGCTTGAGCTGCTGCTACTCCCGCTGACATTTTCCGCTGTGGCAACTGCCCTAGCGTTTTCTCTCTTAAATGCCTGGTTGCTCCTGCGCATTCGGATACCTATGGAAGAAGCAAGCGTCTACGATGGTCATCGTGAGTCATAAAAACGAAAAGTCTTTGGCACACGCACATGCCAAAGACTTTTTATCAGACAAAAGGTTTATCACTTATCATTCAACGGGTAAAGAAAAGAAGCTGTTACTCTTTCCCGTGAGGTGGATCAAGTGAATCGTACAACCATAGTGGAGCCTCAGGAGACGAAGCGGATCATCATCCGAGACTTTTTCGCTTTGATTGAAGCGGTACCGAACAAGGATGACCAGACTAGTATTCAAACATTTCTCCGCTATTTGCAAAGCCTGCTAAGAATCAAACAAGTCATTCCACCGGTTGTGGAAATCATGACGGTCGTCAAACAAAACAAGCCACTTCTCTACCACGCGGCACGCAGAATTACTCTTCCTTCAAGCAATCTGCACATGCTATTTCAGCTAGAAATGGATATTATGCTTGCCCACGAAAGGCTCCGACAGTACGACAAATGATGGGGTAGGCTATACCTTACCCTTTCAAGTTTTCTGGATTCAGACATTCAAGCTCTGCAATGACAAAACGACCATCTTTGCGAATCAGGACGTCATCAAACCAGATTTCCCCTCCGCCCCAATCCGGACGCTGGATGGAAACCATGTCCCAGTGCACAGACGATTTGTTGCCATTGTAAGCTTCGTCATAGCATTGACCAGGCGTGAAGTGGAAGCTTCCGTCTATTTTTTCGTCAAACAAGATATCTTTCATCGGGTTGCGAATGTAAGGATTCACACCGATGGCGAATTCTCCAATGAAGCGCGCTCCCTCGTCTGTATCCAAAATTTGATTCAAGCGTTCGGTATCGTTCGCTGTTGCTTCGACAATTTTGCCGTCCTTGAAGGTCAGGCGAACATTTTCGAATGTGAAGCCGTGGTATGGTGTTGGCGCATTATGAGTGATAACACCATTTACAGAATTCTTCACAGGTGCTGTATACACTTCACCATCTGGAATATTGCGCAGGCCAGCACATTTCACAGCAGGGATGTCCTTGATTGAGAAGGTGAGATCTGTTTCAGGTCCTACCAAGCGTACCTTGTCTGTGCGATTCATCAAGTCAACCAAACTGTCCATTGCTTTGTCCATTTTCGCGTAATCCAGGTTACATACTTGGAAGTAAAAATCTTCAAAAGCTGCTGTAGACATGTTCGCAAGCTGTGCCATGGAAGGATTCGGATAACGGAGAACAACCCACTTCGTTTTTGGCACGCGCACGTTCATCACTGGCAGCTCATACAGGCGAGAATAGATACTCAGCTTGTCACTTGGAACATCAGCCATCTCATTGATGTTGCTCGCTGCACGAATCCCGATATAACCTTGCATTTTCTCCATGAGTTCAACTTCATGTTGAGCCATGGTCTTCAACTGCTCTTCATTGCAATTCATTGCGATTTCTCGGCTTACGGCGGGATCAATCAATTGAACATAAGGACTGCCGCCTGCTTTGTAAATCTCACGCACGAGGGCTTGCACCAAATCCGGTGTGTCCCCTTTCGCGTTGATCAAAATGTTTTCCCCTGGCTGTACTCGTACAGAATAGTTAACCAGATTGTACGCTAATTGATCTAATCGTGAGTCTCTCATTCGTGGCACACCCTTTTTAAATTTTCTGATTCCTCTTGTATTCTTACCGATACAACCTACTAAGTCAATAAAAAATTTTTTATCAACGGAATAAAAAGCGGCCAGCCTCCTTGTATCCGGGCTGGCCTTGCTCTTTTCCTGTGCTTTTACATCGTCTGTTCTCTGTCCTCAATGGTTCCCATCTTGTACATGTCACTGACCTGCTCCTGCGTCGTAGCCAGACCAGCCGTATGTTCGTCTGCCTCTTGATAGTAGACAGCTGTGCCAGCATCTTCAGCCCCCAACTCTCTCGCCCTGGACTGAGCCTGCTCCTTATCATAACCTGCCATTTTCGTTCCTCCTTCCATTTGATTTCTATCCACTTTAGTTTGTACGGGAATCTCCAAATTTAGCAAAAAAAAGACGCCTTGCCCAATCGAGGGACAAAGCGCCTTTATATTCAGCTATGCTTATTTTTCGTTATCAGATTCTGGAGCGATCATTGCCCAACCAGCTGCTGGAGCACTCACAGGAGTTACGCCACCAGTGATAACATATTGATCTGCTCCTGGCATCATTGCCCAGCCAGCTACGTTAGAGATGACTGGAACATATTGACCACTCACCCATACATACTCATCTTTACCTGGCATGATGACCCAGCCACCTTGTTGAGTCAAACCTTGAATTGGAGTAACGGTTTGTGGAGTCGCAGGTTTTACTTCAGGTTTAGTTGCTGGTGCAGTTGTAGTTGCTTCAGTTGCTGGCTTCTCTTCAGTAGTTGCAGGCTTTTCTTCTGTAGTTGCTGGTTTTTCTTCTGTAGTTGCTGGTTTTTCTTCAGTTGCAGTTGTTTTTGCTTCTGTTGCAGAAGTCGTTTCAGTAGCTTTTACTGCCTCTTCAGCAAATGCAGCTTGTGTGAAGAGAGCTGCTCCTAAGATACAAGAACTCATGATCAGTGTGCTTTTCTTTTTCATATGTGTACACTCCCATTCCGCGGTACACACTTTTGTCTTACACGAATGTCCCCAAACCCGAACTTGAAGGCATGCTATATGCACTGCTGCATTTTCCTGAGAAAATACGTAAACTGCTCTAACTCGTCGTCAGTCAGATTCTCCAGCAGCTTTCCTACTAGTGCTCTCCTGTGGCACAGAAGTCCCTCCAGAGTTGGAACGGCTTGTTGTGACAAAGTGACCCACACGACACGTCGATCCTGTTCATCTCGAACCCGGTCAATAAAACCGGCCTTGACCAACCGATTGAGTGCGATCGTGGTGGCACTATTGGATAACTTCAAAATAGTCGCCAGCTCAGAAACTGTGCTTCGTCCTTTTTGATGTAGCACACGTAGCAAGATAAACTGCTTGGGACTGATTGACTCTTCCTCTAGCCAATTATTAATAAAGAAACGAGCAATCTCGACAAAAACTCGATCCAGTTCCTCAAGTTTACTGGCACGGGACATATTGCTCACGACATCACCTATTTTCGGAAAATTAATAATATAAGTACTTTTACTATAAAACTATATAGCCTAAGTACCGGAAGATCAATAGGACTCCCGAAATTATTTCTTTTCACGAAAGATATGTATGAGCCAGACAAAGTGTTTACCACTTAATATTTTTATTGTAAAACTTATTTCAAGAACATCTTAACTCAAACAGGAAAAACTGACAATAGGTAAGCTAGCAAAATAATGTTTCGACTTTTTTTAGCTTCATCCTCGAGCCAATTATTTCCTTGAATCATCTTTCGTATCTATTCGTATAGCATGTATAATGGGAAGACAGCCTTACACACACGAGGCAATTGACTCAGGCATATTTGCCACAGAAATCACATACATAGGAGAATTTCAATGGAACAAACCAACCCTACACCAAAATGGAAAGTGGAATTGCTTGATTGGTTAAAATCGTTTGTCTTGATTGGTGGATTGACAGCCTTCATCTACGTATTTGTCATGGCTCCCTACGTCGTCCAAGGGCGCTCCATGGAAAGTACGTTGCATGATCGCGAGCGTGTCATCGTAAACAAAGCGATTTACTACCTCAAAGAACCGCAGCCTGGTGATATCGTCATCATTCATCCAGATGCTACTGGCGACAACTGGATCAAGCGCGTGGTCGCAGTTGCTGGTGACACCGTTGAAGCCAAAAATAATCAAGTGTACGTCAATGGCAAACCGCTCAGCGAAGAGTATTTGGTCGAAAACAAGCTAAAAACCTCTGCGGCAGGTGTGACGTTAACCGAAGATTTTGATCCTGTGAAGATTCCTGAGGGCAGTGTGTTTGTCATGGGGGATAATCGCAACAACAGTATGGACAGCCGCGTCATTGGCCCTGTTCAACTGGATCATGTAGTAGGACGTGCAGAAGCTGTATACTGGCCGCTGTCCCAGATTCGCCTTCCACGTTAACATGGATCCAGGCAGCAAAAAGCCGCTCCTTATCGGGGCGGCTCTTTTCGTTTTGATGACGTTATTTGTGGGCAATTGCCGCTTCAGAAAAATAATCCTCCAAAGTAAGGCCACCTGCCATAATCTCTTTTGCCATTTCCTTCCCTACATAACGCAAATGCCAAGGCTCATACGCATATCCAGTCGTATCTTCCTTACCCTTCAAATAACGAATGACGAACCCAGAGTCTGCACAGTTGGCTGCCAGCCATAACCCTTCAGGTGTCTCAGCAAACGATTCTTCCAGGCGTGTACTAGCATCATGTCCGGACACATCCATAGCCAAGCCAGTCTGATGCTCGCTCTTTCCAGGCACGGCACTGTAGGCAGCGGCATGTTCTGCACCTTGCGTCCTTACATACGTTTCGTACAGCGATTTTTGAGTCTTATATGAGCGATAGCCAGAAACGGCATACAGTTCAATACCTTCTGTCTTTGCTTTGGCAAACAGTTCTTCTAATGCTTGTGCGGCTTCTGCTCGCAGCAATCGCTTCTCCACTTTTTCATCAAAAGGAAACGGAACATTCGGCTCTACCAAATCCGGTGGAATATAATCGCCTGGCAATGCCCGCTGTTTATTTACGACAACCGAGAGATCTGTTGCATTCGTAACGGTTGGCACTCCATCCACATCTTTTATCGTCTCTGCAAGCGTTGCCCGTTGGGGACGTGTCGTCTCCTCTTTATTCGGCTCAACTGTCGTTGCTTGCGTGCCCTCACCTGCGGGCTGTCCATTCGACTCGCTGGAAAGCAATCCACTTAATGAGGGAGGTTCACATCCACTGAGTAGTGCTACTGATAGCGCTGCGATGATCGCAAGGCTGCTGGTGCGATTTTTGTTCATGATCGATCCTCCTGGTTCCTTACAGACACATACGTTCTGCTCTACCTTACCACGGAGTAGTACGAAAAAAAAGGTAGATAGGTCACGCTTTTTCAGCGGTATATTTCTCGTTTAGGTGTTTGACAAGCGCTGGAAACCATTCATTCAGCACCCAAAATGGAAAGCCCGCAGCCTTAGCCTTTCCGTTATCCATGTACAGGGATGCTAAAAATCCAAAGGGAGACGCGTCAGAAGCATCTGTCGTTTGTTCGATCCGGGCAGGTTTTCCGACTGTTTGCGCAATGGTCTCCATTAGCTTAGCAAGCGAAACAGTCCCATCCGAGCACGCATTCACTGGCCCTGTGATGGACGTTGTCGTCAGCCATGCCAAAAATTGAGCTGCTTCCTGTGCATGTATGAAGCCCATCTGTGCAGCGGGATTCGTGATACCAATCGGCCGTTCCTCTTGGACATGCTCAATATGAAACCATAGCCGCTGTGTGTAATCGTCTTCCGCCAGTACGATTGGAAAACGAACGGCTACGACAGGAAAGGCCTTTTCTTGAAAAAAGACGGCTTCTGCTTGACGCTTTCCCTCTTGATAGGTTGTCTCGTCTCTCGTTTTCAGGTTGATTGCATACGTGTATGGATCAAAGGCTTCTTCCTGTAGTGGTTCCTCGGCATAATCGTAGACGGACAAGGTAGAGGTCAAGACGTACTTCCCCACTTTCCCCCGAAAAACCGTACACGCATCCAGTGCATTTTGAGAGGAATAACAGATGTTATCGTACACCACGTCCCACTGCTCTTCCCCTGCAGCCGCTAGCGAGTGGACGTTATCTCGGTCAAGCGTCATTCTTTTGACAGCGGTAGGCAACTCCACTTGGGTAAGCCCCCTTGTTGCCACGGTAACGTCTGCCCCCGCTTCAACGAGAAGCTGGACTAATCGCTTTCCAAAAAATCGCGTTCCGCCGAGTACAAGTACTTTCTTCATTTTTGCTACATCCTTTCCTTATCAGCCTACTTTTTGCTATTCAACTCGATGGACCGCTCTCCTTCCTTCCACATAACCGTATAGCCCAGCTTCTCGCCAACTTTTTTGACAGGCAAGCAAGGAACTCCCTTCACCATGACCACATCAGACTGGAAGGACGTCACTTTTTGTCCCAGCCCTAACAGCAACTTGTTAGCGTGGACATACGCTACTCCATCTATCATCACTTTTTGATCTGCCGTGTATGGATAGACCTTACCGTTTACTCGTAAATGAAAGGGCCCATCTTTTTCTTTTGGGGACTGGATTGGCTGAGCAGCCGTATACGCAATGGCATCGACCCCGAGTACAGTACCCTCGCGTGTGTTATCTGCTCCGCCGTACATTTTTCCCGTTTCAAAATCGTACACAATCGCTTGGACGTTGCCAATGTTTGTCGGTTCCTCAGCAAAGACGTGACCTTTTGCCATCAATTGCAGGATGACATCTTGGTCAATGCCCGCTTCCCACGTTACATTCGGATAGCTGCTAGAAAAAATGCGTGGTGCACGGATGGCATCCTCAATTTCCATTCCATGATCGATCACATTGAGAATCGTCTGCGATACAGAGGCGATAATGGTTGAGCCACCAGGTGAGCCAATTGCTAAAAAGGGCTTCCCGTCTTTAAGCACCATGGTTGGCGTCATGCTCGAACGTGGACGCTTGCCGGGCTCGACCTGATTGACTCCGCCAGGAATCGCGTCAAAATCTGTCAGCTCATTATTGAGCATGAAGCCATAACCAGGAACCATCACACCACTGCCAAAAATATCTTCGATCGTGGTTGTATACGCAACGATATTCCCCCATTTGTCCATCACAGAGAAGTGCGTGGTCTGCTTGACCGGAGATTGATCTCTCAGTTTCATGGACACCACTGGCTTTTTGCCAGGATCGTACTTCCAAGGATCTCCTGCCATTACATTGGCATTCGCTGTCTCTTCACGAATGAGCTGGCGCCGCTCCTTGATGTATTCGTCCGCAATCAGCCCCTTTTTCGGTACTGGATAAACATCCGCGTCCGCCATAAACGCCGCCCGATCTGCGTAGGCAAGGTGATTGGCTTCGATCAGATGATGCAAATAGGCTACCGACCCAATGCCGTCCTTTTGGTTATCGTAGCCTTCCATCAGCTTCAAAATCTGAATGAGTGTCAAGCCGCCAGAGCTGGGGGGTGCCATCGAAATCACTTCATACCCGCGATACATGCCGCGGACCGGTTCACGCTCTTTTACTTGATACGCCTGCAAATCATCGAGAGTCATAGAGCCTCCCGTCCTTTGTACTTCCTTGACGAGTGCCTTGCCAATTTCCCCTTCATACAAGGCATCAGAGCCTTTGTCGCGGATGATCTTCAACGTTTTCGCCAATTCGGGCTGAACCAGCATCTCGCCCTCTTTGAGTGGAACGCCATTTGGCGCAAACACCTGTGCAGCAGCCCCGTGCTTTTTCAGCTTTTCCATGGAATTGGCAATAAATTGAGCGGACACCCAGTTGACGCGAACGCCTTTTTCCGCCAATTCAATCGAGGGTTCTATCACTTTTCCCAAATCCCATGTCCCATACGATTCCAACGCCTGCTCTACTCCCAGTAATGTGCCTGGGACACCTACGGCCTGACCACTCGTATGTCTCTCCTCAAATGGGATCGGCGTACCATCTGTCTGTAAAAACATATCGGGAGTCACCTTGGAAGGAGCCACTTCTCGACTATCTATCACCGTCACTTTGTTTTGATCCTTCATATAAATCATCATAAAGCCACCGCCGCCGATACCGGACATATACGGTTCTGCTACATTTAGCGCAAATTGGATCCCAGCCGCAGCGTCAATCGCATTGCCGCCTTTTGCCAAGATATCTCTACCGACCTGTGCCGCTGCTGGATGAGAGACCGCGACAATTCCTTTTGTAGCTCCTTGCACGCCTGCTGGCACACCCGGGACTTTCCCCACTGCCAAATGAGGAAACGAAAGCACGGTAACAATCGAGAGGGTAACCATCATCCCTTTTTTCATGCGATCCCTCCTATTCCATTTCATTAACTCCTCCTATTATTATAATTTTCAGCATTTTTCAAGGTCAACCCACATTCACAGTTGCCTAGTCAAACTTTTCTCTACAGAAAAAAACACTCTTCTGCAACAAGACTTGTCGTCTTCGCAGAAGAGTGTTGCGATTTTTGCTTAAGGCATGACGACCAAATTGCTCACCACGCGTCGTTCTTTGCCGCCAGAAGGCTTGTTCAACAGCTTGCCGTTGTAATAAAACGCACTGGAGCCGCCGCCGTCGAGGTTATACGCATCCACGACATGCCACTCTTGTAGCTTTCTTTGCGCTTCCTCCAGCGTAACACCATTACTCCAGCCATCTCGTCTTCCATCAATGACAATCAGCAGCAAATCGCCGTTGTCGAAATGTCCGATCAGTGTCCGTGGTTGACGCGCATTCGCCCATTCACGCGGAATAGGCAATCGTTTTCCACCTTGCAAAAGACGAGGCAAGAAGCTCGCTCCCTGCAATATCCCTTGTTGCGTAATTTGCGCCTGGGTCTTGATGCTTGTTCCGACCAGATGACCTTTATTATTGAAACCGACAAAGCTCAGCTTCGCATTATTGGAAAAGGTTCGAATCTTGCCGTCAACAACCGTAATGCCTAACGGAGTCAAATTGCCCTGCTTGTCCGACATAAAGCCGCCTGCATTGATCGCAAGAATGGAGCCTGTACGCTTACCAGCTTGACTTGTTGTTTCTCCCTTACTTTTTACAGAGTTGTTGGCCAGCACCATTTTCAGCGCGTTTGGATCATTGAGGCGAACTTTTGCCATATAGCCGCGGTATCCGCCTTCTTGCAGGGAATATACCTTCACTGTCGAGTTTTTCCCGAAGTGTTGACCGATCGGCTTGCCAAGCATGTTGGACAAAATCGTGTCCAATACATCCGCAGATTTTTGTGTCTGGGATTTGCTCGCTTCAAGTGCGCTGCTGATCTTCTTGTTTTGTTGCTCGTAATCTTTCTGTTCCTTTTTCGAGCGATCCCGGATGTCTTCGATGACGATTTCTACGTTTCGAAGCTGCACCTTGGTATCGTTGAGCCGTTCCCCCAGCTCATCTGCTTGGCTCTTCGCTACGGCAGAAGAAAGCTTCAGTCCTTCTGTCTGGAGCTTGTCCACTGGATTGTCCAGCGCAAAAGCGACCAAAAAACCGAGCGCTGGCGCCAACAGAAAGAGAAAGAAACGGTTTATCTTACCAAGCACGGGCAGCATCCTCCAATTTTTTCAGAGATGCTTTCAAATCAACCAGCTGTTTGTTGAGTTGGTCAACCCGATCCTGCAGGGCTTCTTTGGTCTTGTTGGTGCCACCAATGGTTTCACCCGTCAAAGCCAAATCTTCTTCCAGATTTCCTAGACCCTTCTGGACATTTTGCATTTCTTCCTGCACGAGAGTCAATTGATCTCCCAATGCCTTCATCTGCTTTTGATTATTTTCCTGAATTTGATCAATTCGTTGGTTTACAGATTGTTGCTGCTTGTCCAACGTATAAACAGCAAAGGCATATCCAGCATAGGCAAGTCCTACCCAGACCAGAACGGCCAAAACGATCGGTAGTAAAGGGCGCTTGCCTTCTGTCTGGGAGGGAATCAATGCCTGAAAAAGACTGCCTCTTCTGCGTCTTCCTTTCTGCTTCCCGTTTGCCGGGAGTGGCAGTGTGGGTGACGAAGTCGATGACGCTCCCATGTATTTGTCGTCCATCGGCTCCCTCCTCCTTTCTGTGGCATAGAGTGAGGTTTCATTATAACATAGAAAGTTTTTGAAGCAGCATTTTGCTGAATAATGGGAAAATACGTCGAGAAAAGAAAATACCGCCACTATTTTTTGGCGGTACTTCGCTTTATTTTCGGAGTTGAAATTCGTTTTGTAGCTGATTGTGCAGCCTTTGCAAAAACAGGATCGGGTCTTCCTTGTTGGTCTGTTCGTCAACAAGCTCTAATTTTTTGCGCAGGATGCTGGCTATTTGATTCCCCAGTTCATATTTTTTCGCTTGAGATAAAGAAGATACTCTGCTAATGAAGGAGGAAAGCAGCTGCCAATCCTCTCGGGTAATCGCCTGTTTTTGTCGCTCATCAAGCACGAGTAGCGCATGATTCAAATCAAAGCCGTTTGGCTGTTTGTCTTTCTTTTTCTGAAAAAGAGTCGATCGCTGTCCTGACTCCACTACGACAATTGTGCCCGCTACCATATCGCCAATTCGCTTATCACGGGGGTGAAAAAAGCAGATGAGCGCCCCGAGAAAATAACCAGTCGGCATTGCGTCAATGATGCGAAACAGATTCCGGATCGTCGAGGAAACAAACGTCGCAGGCTGTCCGTTATCACGGATGACCCGGATTCCCACCAGCCTTTTGCCAACGGTCTGTCCACCCCAGAATGCTTCCTGTAACCAATAGTAGCCAAAATTTATTACGAAGGTCACCAGGAGAACGATGGCCAACGTGTAGTTGCCAGAATCCGGGAAAAAATCATCTTCATTTCCAAATAAAACTATACCAAACAATATAAATACAGTAAGATTAACCAGGAACAAAATTCCTGTATCAATCAGCATCGCAGTGGCGCGACTGCCTAAACCTGCCGTCTGAAATCGCAGCATAACATGCTCGGGTGTCACGACAGACGCTTCTCGATTTGACCCACTGACGTATGTCGGTTCATTCATGATGTTTTTCTTCCCCCCTCGAAACTATGAGTTTTTTTCGAGTGATTACACACACGCTAATGAAGGAGGCATTATACATGGATATTACCTCGTTTTGGCACAAGCATAAGGCCTCTTGGGCCGAACTGGAACAATTAGTGGAGCGTTTTACCCGACAACCTCGGCACATCAGTGCTACCGATATTGATCGACTGACACAGCTATACAAAAAGACGTCTGCACATTTGGCCTATGTACGCTCCTACCATCCTGCGGACGAGATTACCCTCTACTTAAACCAACTTGTCTTACGTGCACACAATTTGGCTTACAAGCAGCGAATAGGCAGCTGGCAGCAGCTCAAGCATTTCTTTGGTAGCTACTTGATGGGTCTCGTACATATGCGAATGAGCTTCATTGGTGTGGCAGCGCTTCTTTTCATCATCGGTGGCATTTCTGGTTTTGCCGCCGTCATGGTCGATCCACTCAACCTGTATTATGTATTGCCACAAGGGATGGCGGAGCAGATCGATCCATCCAGGCTGGGAGAAGGGCACGAATCACTCGACAGTCCGGTCATTTCCACGATGATTATGACCAACAACATCAAAGTCGCGATGCTGGCCTTTGTCAGTGGAATTACGTTTGGAATCGTTCCCATCTACCTTCTCTTATTCAATGGCCTTCTGGTTGGAGCTTTGGCAGCCGTCTACTATCAGGCAGATAGCAGCTATGCGTTTTGGGCCTACATTTTGCCGCACGGCGTGATTGAGCTGACTGCCATCTTTATTGCGGGCGGAGCAGGTCTTCACATGGGATACCGCCTGCTTGTGCCCGGTCGCTACGCACGAAGACATCAATTTTTGGAGGCGGCAAAAGAGTCTGCGCATCTGCTGTTGGCTACCATCCCGCTTTTGTTCATCGCGGGAATCATCGAGGGCTATATTACTCCCTCGAGTCTCTCTCTCGAAGCCAAGTACATCGTAGCTGTTGGCACATTGCTTTTGCTGATTGCCTGGTACCTCCTCGGATACAAGTCCGATTCTCACAAAGCTTCTCTTGATTTGATGTCCAAATAAGTATTGATAACCGTCAGCGTCAATTGATCGGCCGGAACGTCCAGTACCTGGATACCCGCGCCGATCATTTTTTGTTGAAACGCCCTGCGCTCGAGCTGGAACCGTTGAGCTACCGCCTTCGTAAACGCCAAGCTGCTGTTGCTCGTGTCTATATGGCTCCATTCATGCAGCAGCGGATCTGCCAAAGACAGCAACAGGAGCAAATGCGAACGGCGCATCCGCCACAAATAATTGCTCAACTGATCTTCGACGAGGTAGTTTTCCATATCTGAAAAAAGAACGACCAAGCTCCTTCTCTTCTGCTGGCGATTCAAAAATTCAAGCGCCTTCGCTGGATCAGCCTCTACAAAATCACTCGTCAGGTTGTAGGTCGCCTCCAAAAGGGTGTGCAAGTGGCGCAGTCCTCTGCCTGGAGGTATGTACGTCTTGATTTCATGCGAATAGGCTAGTAGCGCTACCTGATCTCCTTGACGCAATGCCACTGCCGCTAACGTGAGAGCAGACTCCAGCGATCGATCCAGCCTCGTCTGATTATCCAGCTCGACGCCCATCAACCTGCCACAATCGATCAGAATGGTAATCACCTTGCCATGCTCTGGTCGATATTGGTTCGTCATCAGACGTCGGGAGCGTGCAGAAGCGGACCAGTTAATCATCCGAGGATCATCGTCTGGCACGTAATCGCGGATCGCATGGAATTCCGTACCCGCTTTCTCCCTGCGCATGATTTTTTTCCCGTCGACGATCAAGCTCTCCTGCAATGAAGCCAAATAGCCACGAACGGCTGAAAGGTCGGGGTATACCTTGATCGTTTGTTCACACGCAAAGCGGCTTTGGCGATACCACAAGCCGAGCTTGCCATGCCAGCGCATATACAGCCAGCGGAACACATACTCTCCGCGTTCTTTTCCTCTTGTTTCAAAACGGATATTGGTTAAGGGTTGCTCCATCACGCCTGTGATTGGTCCGGTTTCTTCAAAAGTCAGCGGAAGATCTTCCACGATGGAGTACGAAACGGATTGCCCGCTATTATTGGCAAGCTCAAGCTCGATCGAAACCGATTGTCCGATATCCGTCTGCTCAGGCAAGATACGCCGGATCGACAAGTCTCGGCGTTTGGGTATGGTAACCCAATCCAAGATACTAGCGATCAGGAGTAAACCGTTGTACAAAAAGAATGTCGAATAGCCAATCTCCAGCAGAAAACCGACGATCGCGATGGGCGTCCCTAGCAAAACTGCCACGAGTAGTCGCTTGGATGGCAAGACAAAACGGTCTGCCAAAAAATCAGCGAGGAACTGGAATAGCCGCCAGCGTCTCTTCGATGATGTGGTCACTGGTACCCCCCTCCAATTCTACCTGCGGTGACAGAATGAGTCGGTGCCGCAAAGCAGGGCGGGCTACCATCTTCACATCATCAGGCGTCACGAACTTGCGATTGTCCAAAAGGGCCCAGGCCTTACTCGCCATCAACACGGCAATTCCAGCACGAGAGCTGGCACCTAAGAGCAATCGTTTCGTTTCACGTGTATTGCGAATCAGTGTCGTAATGTACTCCAGAATCGAATCATCCACAACCACTTCTTCTAATTGGCGTCGCTTCTCCAAAATCGCCTCCCATGTAAAGAGCGGCTCTTGATCACGCTCGTGGCTGCGCTTGTTGGGAATATGTTTGGCGAGGATTTGCTTTTCATTTTCATGGGAAGGATACGACATCGTTAGCTTGAACAAAAAGCGATCGAGCTGTGCCTCCGGCAACACATACGTTCCTTCATACTCCACCGGGTTTTGCGTAGCGACGACAAAAAACGGGTCGGGTAAAGGATAGGTGACACCATGAATCGTCACTTGCCCCTCCTCCATTGCTTCTAAAAGGGCCGCTTGGGTTTTCGGCGGAGTCCGGTTAATCTCATCCGCCAGCAATAAGTTAGCGAAAACAGGACCTTTGATTGTCTCAAACTGGTTTTGCTGCATATTGAACACCACATGACCAATAATGTCCGATGGCATCATGTCAGGCGTAAACTGGACGCGCTTACTCTCGCCCCCCATCAACTCCGATAAGGTCTTTACCATTTTTGTCTTTCCGATACCGGGTACACCTTCTAGCAAAACATGTCCACCGGCAACCAAAGCGGTTAGCAGCAGCCGAATATTTTGTCGTTGACCAACCAGCTCTTTTTCCATTTGTTGCAACAATTGCTCCACCGTAGTTGTCACTCCTTCTCCAGACGCTTCGTAATCTCATCCAATAAGAGACTGTCTGCAAGTAAGCCCTTGGACGAGTATTGCCCTTCGTTTTTTGCCTGCTCCAATCGTTCCAGTAGATGAGCGAATTTCTCTACCTCTTGATTTGTCCATCTTGTTTTGGCATATCGCACGATTTCTACACGATCAGCTCGTTGGTGCACTCCCCACCGATCGTACAACAACTGCCGCATGTATGCTTCTCGATGTCGTAACGCATCCTTTGCCAGCCCTCTTCGCTCATACCAACTAGATACGGCGAGCAACGTCTCATCACCACGTCGTACTGTCCATTCCCTAAGCGTATAGACTGGTCCGAAACGTTTTCCTCTCCACCACACATACAGCAAAAGCAGGATACCGAGTTGCATGCAAGCGGCTATGAGCCATCCTGGATAGATCGCCAAAAAACCTGGTTTTTCTTGCAAGCCATGGTGGTATTCGTCTACCCAAAGAACAGACCACTCTCCTTGTACATACGGCCAGATCGCTTCAAAGTGGGACAGTCGATCAATTTTTTGATTGGTTAGCCATTCCGGTACAAGAAAAAACGTGACACTGCCATCTCCTACCTCTGTTCTTCCCCCGAGTATCCCCTGGTCGTCATAGAGAAGTGGCTCCATGTCGTCATCTTCTAAAAATCGCAATGGGGTCTCTGCTTTGCCCATGAACCTGCCTAAAACGAGAGGTCCCTGAATGTTTCGCTCCTGATTTTCTTTACCCCGGATGTACTCCGTCTGAAAGGGAAGGTCTTCCCACTCTGGTCTCGATTGAAAGAGAATCAAGTCATTGCCTTCACTGACCCAATCCAGAATGTCTATCTGTTCCTCTGGAAGCAGTCTTTCTGGCTCTACTACAAGCATGGCCTGCCCTGTTGCTGTTGGTAAAAAACGCATAGGCTGGCGCCATTCCTTTACCTGCTTGCCTTTTTCCTCCAGTAGTACGAGCACAGCCTTGATTCCGCTCGACTGTGCAGATGAAGCCAGATACGGCGGGAGAGGTTCAGCTGTAGGCTTGACGATCAACCAGCCCACGATGACGAGCAACAAGCTAGTCACAATGATTCCGACACGATAGGTGCGCAAACTATCCATGCTGTCCCTCCTCGCGCCAGATGCCTTCCAGTTCGTTCACACGCTGCCAGAACGACCCTTCATCTACAAGCGCCTGCCCGTACCAAACAGCGTCGAATTCTCGTGCGAAGCTGCCAAACACATCGCGTAAGCTCGGCTGATTTGCCTCAATTTCTTCTGCGTATTCCCAATTCGTTTTCCATTTCTCCACACGAACCCATGACTTCATTTGCAAATAAACCAACAACGCCAAAAACAACGAGCGTTCTCCTTCCCGCCATTCTCCTCGCGCTGCTTTTTCTTTCGCATCACGCAAATAGTCTACATGAGAACGTATTTTTTCACCGTCCATAAACAGCGGTCGATGCTTCTTCTGTTCCCAAATCATTCTGCGGAACAACCAGTAAATGATGCCGACCAGTCCCAGTACTGCCAGAATGAGCACGAGTGTAGATACGGTATTAGCCGCACCCGATGGAATGTGGGTCCACTGAAATAGCTCGGCGATCAACTCGATCACATACTCCACCGCTCTTTGAATCCAGTTCTCTCCACTTCCTTGGGGCAAATTGAACTCGTCTCTGGCTAGAATCTCTTGTAAATGCTCCTTGTCATCTACCCAAGGACTCGTGCTAATCATGTGTAACTCCCGGCTCTTGTGCAGGGGTAGGATTTGCTGGTTCTACTGGTGCGGATGTAGCAAGCTGACGGCTTACTAGCTCTTGTAAATCTGTCCCTTCTTTTCTCACACGCAGATCAAAGTAAGCCAAAGCGTAAACAATGGCCATCCAAGGGGTCAAGAGGCAGGTAAGTACAACTAGAATCAATTGCGTGAGGATCGATGTACCCAAGACGCCAGTGAGTACTAATTGGATGCCGCTAGAGAACATCGAGTAGATCACACTCAGAACAACAAAAATACCGAATAAGCGCCAAAAGCTTCCTTTTGTCATATTCCAGCTCTGACCAATTCCGACACCATCGCGTTCGAACAGAACGAGCGGCATATAAAAACCCCAACGAATTAAGAAAAAGCCTGGTACGAGCATCATCCCAGCAATTAAAAATAAATAGCCAAATAAAACCAGAATGATCATAAGCACAATGCTGCCTTCCTCTGACGGATTAAACATGGATTCCAATGTCATACCACCAGCGAAGGCGATCAGAAAGAAAATCAATCCATATACGATGACAAATGCTGTCGATACTGCAAATGCGATGACTCCATATAGGAAAGTACTACCTGCGAGCGGCCAAAATCGGCGAAGTGCCCCCTTCAACGCATCTTTTAAGCTCAAGATCTCTCCCTCGAGGGCAGCCTTCGTCAGTAAAATCGAACCGGAAATCATTTGCGGATAGGCGATAATCCAAAGGATCGGTGCGACAAGGAAGAAGAATATGAGCAACATAGGCAGGCTTTGTGTCATAAATTCTTCTTGTCCGGCAAATCTTGCGCCTAACGATTCTGCAAAGTCCAGACCTTCTGTATCTTGTGCGAGCAAAGGCACTCTGGTAAAGTCAACCAGAAGCAGTTGCTGCAGGAGTAATAATGGACCGAACCAAATTAAAGCCAACAAAAAGAATGCTCCAAAATGCTGGCGATACACTGAAAAGCTCTTGTCCAACAGCTTCCCCACTCCCATGGGGGCAATCGGCGTACGATTCATGAGAAACCTCCATCTTTCTTTTTGAGATTACCTGATAAGTATACACGATTTTCCTGTTTTTTTAAAAAAATCATCTAATTTTGCTAATGTTTCCCTGCCTGATTTTGTCAAATCAGGTGTTAGTCCAATGCGGTCATCCCCCTGTTGAATATGATATTGCATGCATAGTTAGGAGGGTGTTGCCTTTGAAAGCATTGAGAAAGAAGAAGCTAAAAGCAAAGCAAGCCCGTTGCCGCTGCAAGAAGCGATCTACCAAACGCAAAAACAATAGTCTGCTCAGGAAACTACGACGTTTTGTGCGTATCCACGTTCGCGCACCTCAAGTGAATGTGACCACCCCCACACCTCAAGTAGAAGCGCCTGTCGTGCAAGTAGAAGCACCTGTTGTACAAGTAGAATCGCCTGTTGTACAAGTAGAGGCACCTTATGTACAAGTAGAAGCTCCGAAGCCAATCGTCATCCCGGCACCATTCGTTAAGGTTGATGTCGAAAAGGAAGAATCAGCGGATCAAGCATCTATAGAGGGGCTTCGCCAAGAGCTCAGCAAATGCATGAGAAACGATCAACGTGTGGAAGTCTTACTGACGACAGAATGGGGACCCGAGAGTCGTTCTTACCGAGTCGGCAAGCTTCTTAGAGTGGAAGAAGGAATCATTGAATTACAGACATCTTCACGATCAATCGTTATTCCTATCACCCATATCGTCGCGATTGTTCCAAATGCATAAATCCAATTGAACAAGCTGATATTCTGCGAGGCTTTAGGATGGCCTAAAGATGCGGGGAGTCTGTGCGTAGTAGATTCCCCGCATCCCCTCATTTCGTTCAAACACATGCGGGACTAGCCCTTTTGTTCAGACAGGCCAGTCCACTCTGGCGGGACATTGCATGACTCTTTGTCCTAAAGGTATGAATAAACGCCCACTTCTCCGTTCTCTCTTTAGGGAAGTGGGCTGTAGCATTCACTTTTTGGTTTTACCTACCCCTGTTATTCCATACGTCTAGCACATCTCTTGCGACTCGATCCCATGTAAATCTCTGTTCGGCGAGCTGGCGTCCATTTCTCCCCATTTGACGTTGGAGGTCGCGGCTAGACAATAGTTGTTTCAGTTGTACTGCAAACGCTAGAGGGTCTTCCGGCTGCTCGACCAACAGACCATTGTCTCCGATGATCACCTCAGCATTTCCACCCCGCTTGGTCGTGACAAAGGGCAGTCCGGCAGCCATCGCTTCATAATGAACACGTGCCAGTGGTTCCTCCCATTGCGATGGACAGACAAAAACGTCCCCCGCCCAGAACCAGTGGTGAATCTGATCTGCTGGAACAAATCCCGTTGTAATAACCGGAACTGGCGAACGATTTGCTAATGAGCGTACATATGCTGCATAGTCACTGATTTTATTTTCTCCGTACCAGGACCCTCCAACCAAGACGAGGGCGATGTTGGAATGATAGGAGCGGAGTTCATTCATTGCACGAACCAGAATGTCGGCCCCTTTTTTCGGTGTCAGTCGTCCTACAAACAAGATCACTTGTTTGTTGCCAAGATTGTGCGTCGCCCGCAATTCCTGCCGAATCTTTTGCGCCGTCTTGGACCCTTCCACCGGAACGAACGTTTCCAAGTTCACACCTGAATAAATCGTGCGAAGTTTATTTGCGGCTTCAGGATACAACGAGGCAATGACCCGACCGACATAATCACTAATAGTGATGATCTGTTCTGTTTCAGCAACGGCTCTAGCAGCTTCTGCCTGCCCTATTTTTACTGGATCAAACATATCATTGTGCATACTTAGAATGATACGTGCGTTCGGGCATACCTCACGAATGATGGGCACCATCCGCGGTCGGTTAAAAACATGGATGACATCATAGTTGTTCGCACTCAGAAAAGCGGCTACCTCGCTCGCATAGATCTCGAACACCCCTTGACCATCTACCCGGACATAACGCGCATTACGAACCATTTCATCCTTCGGTAGCGTGGGATCCGATGTTCCCAGGATAGTTAGCTCATGATGCCTCCCTAGAATATCTGCAATCCCCGCAATATATGTCTGAATCGCTCCCCCTCGTATAGGAGGGACTGGCAATTTTTCTGTACAGACCATAATAACTTTCATCCGTATTCTCCTTTCCCGTACCGACTTCTCACATTAGTTGCCTTTCGATTTCTTTGATTTTTGACGCTGCTTCTTTATCTGCGTATTTCGGATTGGTTTCGCTGTCTTGGCAACCTTCTTACTTTTATTGGAAGTGACGGTCCGGGACTGCTGTTTAGATGTCCACACAGTTTCTTTTTTGTTTTTCCCAGCTTGACTTGCGGGTTTTACTTTTGGTGATTTGTTCTTTACTTCGATAGAGACCCGTACTTTGCTTAGAGGCTTGCTTGACTTTTTGCTGCTTTTTGAGACAGCAGAGCTCATTGCCCGCTTCTTGTTTTGACGGACGAGTTTTCGTACGTTACTTGGAGCAAATGGTGCTGACGGTGTGAACGGAGCACTTCCCGAAAATGAGATTGGACCTCTGCGGGTTGTGCTGCTATTTTCCGCACTTGCCCCATCCTGGCTTTCTTGCGGTTTATTTAGCGCTTTCTCGGAAGTCGGACGGGAACTGGCTACCTTGTCACTTACAGGCTTTTTGTCTTTGGACTCCTTGAGTTTGGGCTCTTTGAGTTTGGACTCTTTGTCTTTGGATCCCTTGACCTTTGACTCTTTATCCTTAGACACTTTGATCTTCGTAGACTTTTTGTCTTTCGGTTCCTCGACGAAAGCCTCTGTTGTTGGTGGTGTGGACAACGCAACAGGTAACAATTCCTTGATACCGGATGCCAACCTTTGCGGTTCAACCACTTCTGTTATTTGATCATAGTTGCCCGGTTCGTACTTACTAATGTCTTTCGCGAGCTCTGCCAATGCCGCATCTTTTGTTTGATCCCCCGTCAGTACTCGTTGCAGGATGCCTTCCGCCTCAGTCGACAAGAAGGTCGCTGGATCATAAAACATCTCTTTGAGATGCTTATAAAATTCGTTTGGTACTGCCATGTCATTCAAGAGCACTTCGAACGATTCGCGATCCAGTGGATTTGCCTTATGGTAGGCTTCGATCATGCCTCGCATCCAGGTAACATCCCAGACGCCCATATCATCCATCGTACTGGTGATGAGCTTTCGCAAATCCCGAAATGGCAAATCGTACGACACGCCATCCAGGTCGATGACCCATAGCCCTCCAGGTCCATTTTGACCATTTGACCAGCCGTAATCTTGGTGCACCAATCCCCAGTGCGCCTCTCCCATTTTGATCATTTTCGGATAGGCAGACGCTTTTAATTTCTCTAAGGCTGCCCATGCTCGCTGTTCATAGTGATCGACGACGGCCAAAATGGATTTACTTGTTGGGGTTTCACTGTAGGCTTTTGCTATTTCCCGCATCCACCCGATTTTTTTGGCAATCTTTTGATAATGATTGGGCCAACGATATAAACGGGAGGAGTTTTTGGCTCCAGCGGGCGGAACATAGCCTTTCGAATGGCGATGGAATTCACCAAGACCGTAGCAAAGCTCTTGCGCGCCTACCAAATCTACTTTTGTTGCCGGCTGCAAAGCAATCCAATCGGTAACAATCCATAATTTCCCGCCTTTTTCCACGTAAAGACTTCCGTTTCGGGCAGGAATCAGTGCTGGGACCCTTGCCCCCTGTTTGACAACGTATTCTTGGAAAGCCACACTATAGAGACTCCGTTCTGGCGTACGGTGCAGTACCTTTAGGCTGCGCGGACCTTTATCTGTCTCGATGCGCCAAATAGCCCCGCCTTTGTCTGGCTTGGAAGTAATGAGTGTACGACTCTTTACCGACATGTCATACTCTTTGATCACTTGTTCTGCGATCGCATCTACTTCTGGTGGCACTGTCAAATCCCAGTTAGCCGGCGTTTCCACATTCCCTTCTCGGGTATCCCATGGCTTAATCACATATTGTTCCATTCCATTCCCCCCACACTTCTGTGGTGATGCTTCGTCCTTCTCCATAAGCTATTCGCTATGTCCTGATCTCGAACCGGACAAATATCATTGGGAGTCTGCCAATTCGTTATTCGCACAGGGATAAGGTCTCGCAAAAAAACAGCTTGACCCCTCGCTTGGTAGCGACAGTCAAGCTGTTTATGTTAAATCATCAGCAATTCGCGTATTTCTTGCTCGGTTAAAGAAGAGATTGCCTCTTGTCCCGGTGTAATGATTTCTTCGATCAAGTTTTTCTTTTTTTGTTGCAGCTCGTACATCTTCTCTTCGACCGTCCCCTCTGCAACAAGCCTAATCACTTGGACGACGTTCTTTTGTCCGATGCGATGGGCACGATCAGCTGCTTGTTGTTCGACGGCGGGATTCCACCACAGATCATACAAGATCACGGTGTCCGCCCCCGTCACATTCAATCCTGTTCCCCCCGCTTTCAACGACATGAGGAACAAATCACGCTCCCCCTCGTTAAACCGGTTGCACAAATCTAGCCTCTCTGCTACTGGCGTCTGTCCATCCAAATAGAAAAACGGGACACCGTGATAGCCCAGCTCACGTCCGATCATCCCCAACATCTCCGTGAATTGAGAAAAGAGTAAAACGCGCTTTCCAGCGTTTTTGCATTCACCGAGGATCTCGAATAGCTGTTCGAGCTTGGCTGACCCTCCGTCATACTCTTTGACGAACAGCGCTGGGTGGCAACATATCTGGCGCAGTCTGGTCAAGCCTGCGAGAATTTTGATCCGATTTTTTTGAAAGCCTTTATTGTACAGATGCTTCACTGTTTCCTGTTGGAGCTGCGCCAAATAGGCGACATACAGCTTTTTCTGCTCGGGCAACAGCTTTGCGCTTTGCAGTGTTTCAATTTTTGGTGGCAATTCCTTTAAAACTTCCGTCTTGAGCCTGCGCAATAAAAATGGACGCGTTCGCTTCGCAATCGTTTCTCTCGACAAGTCGAGGAATTCCTTTCGTGCCGGAAAAAGCTCTGGGAAAACAGCATCGTAGATGGACCACAGCTCCTCTACCCTGTTTTCCACAGGTGTTCCCGTAAGCGCAAAGCGGTGCTTGGCTTTTATCCGTTTGACTGTCTGAGCGGTTTGGGTGACATAGTTTTTGAAGGTCTGTGCTTCATCCAAGATCAAGGTGTGGAAGGAATGCTCCTCGAACTGTTCATGGTCACGACGCAAGAGTGGATACGATGTAATAAGCACATCGATTTCTGACTGCTCGTTTACGATTTGATTCCGCTCTTCCTTCGTGCCATCCACAATAACGCTCCGAATCATTGGCGCAAACTTTTTGATTTCGTTGTGCCAATTGTATAAAAGAGAGGCAGGAGCCACAATAATCGCTGGTAGCTTTTGTTCTCGGATTTCGGGCAAAACAGAGAGGAGGAAGGTCATGCTTTGCAATGTCTTCCCCAGACCCATATCATCTGCGAGAATTCCCCCAAAGCCGTAGTGTGCCAGTGTTTTCATCCACTGATAGCCGTACTTCTGGTAATCACGAAGTGTCCCCTGCAAAGATTCGGGTACAGGAAAGTCCAGATTATCAGGGTTTCGCATATTCTCCAAAAACTGACGCAGCGATTTTCCTAACTGAACAGACTGTCCCTGCATGGGTATATCCATCAAACGCAGTCCGTAAATAGCAGGCAGTTGAAAGCCACTCCCCATTTGATCAGCGTATTGCATGCCTATCTCGTCCAAGAAACGATTGATTTGCTCAAATTCTTTTGTTTCAAGCGGCAGAAGCGCTCCATTCGACAGCCGATGATATCTGCGCTTTTCTTCTACCGATTGGATGATGCCTCGAATCTCAGACTCGGGTATGCCATCCATATCAAAACGAAAATCCAACCAATTTGTTCGCTCATTCACATCCACTTTGACTTTAGGGGGGATGTGGAGAGGCTGAATCCTGATTTTTACGGAGGTTGTCGCGTATACCTTTAACAGCTTTTCCAGCTTAGGGACGACATGATAAAGGAAGTCATACTCTGCCTCCTCATCATCTAGAAAATACCCCTCTTCCGTGCGGGTAAAGGCACTTTCCTCCATCAGCTCTAAAATCTGCCGCTCCTTCTCCCCGTCACGCATCAAAATCAGCTCACTGCCACGTTGCCCTCCCCCTTCATGGCCTTCCAGCGGATTGATGACGATATCACCGTATTGAAACTCCAGTCCCGCCAGCAGTCTGTCTCTTACTCGATCCAGATACAGCTTGGCTTTTAACTGGAATTGCACGACGCGTTCGGAGACAGCTTTTGCAATATGCACGTTCCCCAGTTTCATCAAGGCCGGGACAATCTGCACCATGAATGGTTCGATTTTTTCAGCGGGAATGTGAATCCGCTCACTGCTATGGGATTCCAACAAGTGCTTGAGCTCCGCCAAACTGTGGCATTGTTCCTTGGGCAGTCTGTGCCATTTTCCATCTACGAGCAGCAGGCCGTAAGCTTCCAAGACAGTAATGTGCTTGAAGCCTTGCACTTCCAGCTGATATTGATCTGTTTTTGTCTGATCAAATTCGAAGTGGAGTGGCGGTCGATCATCTAGACATACGAACGTTGGATATATTTGCTCATGATCCTGAATGTGAACAGACGGAGCACTGAGTAGTAAGGTAAATAATCGCTCCCAGGTAAACGACGGAACGAGAAGAATTCGTTCTCCGCCCACATGCTTCTGTTCCTGATAACGATCGCTCGCAGTCTCCCGATACAGTTTCTCCGCTCGGTAAATTTGCAGGAGTTCGCGAAGGATAGCTTCGTGCTCTGGCAAAAAACGATGCAAATTCGGATCATAGGTAAATTGGCTGGAGAATTGATACACCTGTTGCTTATCCACCCGTTCTAAAAATGCGCGAATGTCCTTTACGATGTACAACCTCTTTGGCCCTAGCTTCAGCTCTATTCCGATCATGCTTTTGCGAAAGCCATACCGAACGATTTTACATATGATTTCCAAGGCAAGCGTTGTTCGTGAATCCAGCAACACACGATGATGGCTTGTCCGAAGCGGGCGGTCCACAAATAAACCGAACAGTCCCTCTGTTAGCTGGGAATCAGGCTGATCTGTCATGCCTGCTTGTTTCGTTGTAATGGAAGTGGAAAAGCTGCCAGGATGCTCGTCTACTAGTAGATCGCGCATGGTTAACAACGAGGCTGCGATATGTTGGCAGTACTGATCGTACGACGCCAAAGTCGGGCAGCTGCACACTGCTGCCATACCAGACTCGTCCAGTTCAATTGTGACCTGATAATTATTTTTTCCGGCGTTCACTGTCGTTCTGATCCACGCAGGTTCCGGTTGAAAATGCTCCACAAGCACGTTCCCAGAACGGTAAAAAGTCTTTCCTCTCTCATAAGAAAGACGCCCACACCATTCTTTTATCATTTGATGGCTCACTTGAAAGCTCATTTTCTGTTCCATCCTCATTTTGAAATATGTTTAATATTACAGAATGCAACTGAAAAAAGATACGCATGAAAGCGTATCTTTTTCCCCATATAAAAATCAATTAGGCGTCATCGGAATCTTCGTCGTCAGAATCTTCTTCATCGGAATCGTCTGCATCAGAATCTTCTCCGGCATTGTCTTCTTCATCTTCTTCATCGTCATCGTCGTCATTATTGCCGAAGTATAATTTTTTCGTAGTGCCATCTTCGTATTCGATTTTTACTTCCATTTCTTCTGCACCTTCACCAAGTGCCTCACGTAATTGCTCTAACCATTCGTTCATGTTAACTACACCTCCTGGTTATAGATGATCTCTTGGCAGCATTTGCCAACAGGTTTACTGTCGACATTGATACTATATGAAGAGTTTCTTTTTCATGTATGGACAGTTGTCCCCGTCCTCACAGTAGACTTTTACACAGCTTGACCTTGCAAGTAACACATGTACTTAACAAGCTATTGTTGCATACGTACCGGTTACATATTTGGAAGTAGACTGGACAAACTTTTGATGGAATCGACTTCAATACATCACGACTTTCACAACAGAAGGGAGAGCTCATTGTTGGGCAGACGATGGATCAAAAGCTTGTTGGTCGGGATTAGCTTGTTGCTTACAAGTGCCTTGCCAGTTGACTCGATTATGGCCTCACCAGATCACCCGTACCATTTTGGATTTAAAAAGAGCAAGAATGGTCAGTTACCCTCTATCAACGAGGAGGGCTTTAAAAGTATTGTGGATCGTCACGGTGCGGTTTTTTTAGGGGATACCACGAAAAAAGAGCTTTATTTGACGTTTGATAACGGTTATGAGAATGGCTTTACACCAAAGATTTTAGATACCCTTCTCGCCAAAAAAGTCCCTGCCATTTTCTTTGTGACAGGGCACTTTGTGAAGGAACAGCCCGAGTTGTTAAAGCGAATGGCAAAAGAAGGGCATCTGATCGGTAATCATTCCTGGAGCCACCCCGATATGACAACCGTACCGAATCAGAAAATCAAAGACGAACTAACGAAAGTAAGTGATGCCGTCCAGCAAGTGATCGGGCAAGCGAACATGCGTTACTTGCGACCTCCCAGAGGAATTTTCAGCGATCGCACACTTGCTGTAACCAAAGATTTGGGCTACACCAATGTTTTCTGGTCTGTCGCCTATAGAGATTGGGATACCAAAGTCCAGCGTGGGGCAAAATACGCTTATGATAATGTGATGGCCCAATTGCATCCCGGTGCCGTTATTCTGCTCCATTCTGTCTCCAAAGACAATGCAGAGGCTCTCGGGACGATAATCGATGAAGCACGCAAGCAAGGCTATGAATTCAAGAGCTTGGATCAGCTTCCGAAAAAGTAGCGCAAGCCTCCCTTTTGCAAGCAAAAACTCCCGCTGCTTCGCATGTGCAAAGCGCGGGAGTTTTTGGGTTTAGTCGCGATCCAGCAAGGATGCTCCAGCAATTCCTGGATGCGTCATTTCAAATGGATCGAGAATCAGATCCAGTTCTTCTTCTGTCAGTACATTGTGTTGCAAGCACAGCTCACGTACAGACTTTCCTGTCAAAATAGCTTCGCGGGCAATGCGTGCAGCAGTCTCATAACCGAGATGAGGATTCACCGCTGTGATGACGCCTACGCTTTTTTCCACGTATTCTTTCATGCGCTCGCGGTTTGCCTCGATTCCTTCCAAGCAGTGACGCGTAAAGACATCGAATGCATTGTCCATAATGCTGATCGATTGCAGCAAGTTGAAGACAAGCACAGGCTCCATCACGTTCAGTTCTAGCTGACCTGCTTCAGATGCCAAACAAATCGTATGGTCATTTCCGATGACCTGAAACGCTACTTGGTTGATGAGTTCTGCCATGACCGGATTGACTTTTCCTGGCATGATCGAGGAGCCTGGTTGACGTGCTGGCAAGGAGATTTCCCCCAGTCCAGCTCGAGGTCCGGATGCCATCAAACGCAAGTCATTCGCGATTTTAGACATATTCATCATGCAAACTTTCAGTGCTGCTGATACTTCTGTATACGCATCCGTGTTTTGTGTAGCATCCACGAGATGCTCTGCACCTGTCAGCGGGAAGCCTGTGATATCGGCAAGATGCTTGACTACTGTTGTAATGTAACGAGGGTCAGCATTCAAACCCGTTCCTACCGCAGTCGCTCCCATATTTACTTCGTATAAATGCTGACGAGATTGCTTAATACGCTTGATGTCGCGTTCAAGCACTCGACGGTATGCTTCGAATTCTTGGCCCAAGCGAATCGGAACCGCATCCTGCAAATGCGTTCTGCCCATTTTAATGACATCATCGAATTCTTTTGCTTTTTGGCCAAATGCATCATGCATCTTATCCATCGTCACGAGCAGCTTTTCCAACAGGGTGAGTGTTGCAATATGAATCGCTGTTGGGAAGGCATCGTTGGTAGACTGAGACATGTTGACATGTGTATTTGGGCTTAAGTGGAAATAATCTCCTTTTTTCTCACCAAGCATCTCAAGACCACGGTTCGCGATCACTTCGTTGGCATTCATATTAATCGAAGTACCTGCTCCACCCTGGATCGGATCGACGATAAATTGATCATGCCATTTTCCTTGCATGATTTCTTCCGCCGCAGCAACAATCGCATTTCCTAACCGCGGATTCAATCTGGAAACTTCCATATTTGCCATTGCAGCTGCTTTTTTTACCATTGCCATTGCATTGATGAGGGAAAAATGAAGACGGTACCCGGTGATTGGGAAGTTTTCCGTTGCTCGCATCGTTTGCACGCCATAATAAGCATCTACTGGAATTTGCTTCTCGCCAAGAAAGTCTTTTTCCACTCGAAACGTCTGTTGTTCCATTGTTATCAGACCAGCCTTCTAGGAATAATGGTTGCTACTTCCCCTCCATTCTACCATAGTTTCATGCAGGAAGACTCATCCACCTGAAACTCTATTATTTGTTTTTACGTCTTACTATTTGTAGGTACCATTTCATACCAGACAGAATCGAGGGATACCATGAAAAAAATGCTTTTGCTGCTGTTGACGATCGGCTTGCTGCAAGGATGCTCGAGTGGCACAGATAGCCCTTCCACTCCAACAGAACAACAGAAGCCACCTGTTGCAACGAAGCCCGAGACACCTGCTTCTGAGCCACCCGCAAGCACCCAACCTACAACGCCTGAAAAGCCACCAACGAATCAAACAGGTCAACAGGAGACTGTCTATGGCAATGATATTTTCCGCAATGTCACTGTGAAGAAAACCGCCCAAGACACGTTTGAAATCAAAGGACAGGCGAGCGTGTTCGAAGCTGTACTCAATTATGTCGTAGAAGATGGTCACAACGAGCTGACGCAAGGTTCCGTGCAGGCTTCTACTGCTGCTCCTGACTGGGGAGATTTTACCCATACACTGAAAGTGAAAAAAGCGGAACCGAACAGCACACTGACACTCATCTTGTTTGAAACAAGTATGAAAGACGGCAGCCGAAGAATGGAACTGATCATTCCTCTCCCGGAATAAGGCCTGCAAAAAATCAGACCCTCTCTATGAAAAGAGAGGGCCTGATTGAAAGGGTCTATTATTAGATAGCAGTAGACAGTCAGTTGCCGTATGCCTTGCTGTTACTTTTACTCGCCTTGTTCTTCCTTGAAGCATTCCATGCAGAGTGCACCATTGTTATCGATTTCATACTCGGTCAAGCGAGCTTGACAAGACTTGCATGTTTTTTCCGTGAGCACTAAGTTCAAGACTATATCTCCTCTCAATGATGTAAACTAGTCTATTTATATTATAACCAAAGATTTATATCAGAAAAACTTCTATCTGTTAAAATTTCGTGAATTTTCAAATATAAAAAATAATAAACAAAGAGGAGCCCATCATGACCTCACCCTATTTTTCACTTTTCCTGACAGGAGAGCCGTTTCGGCTGTTTTCCTCTTCTCACGTTATTACCTTGATTCTTGTGCTCTGTCTGGTCATGCTCACCTATTTATTTCGGCAAAAGCTCAAAGCCCCGACACATCGACTCACTACCCGTTACGTACTTGCAGGTGTCTTGCTTTTATCAGAGGTTTGTTATCAGCTTTGGCATGTTTATACCGAGAGCTGGACGGCTGCTTACACATTACCCTTGCAGCTATGTAGCGTGACTCTCCTGCTTTCTACCGTGATGCTGATGATGAGAAGCTACCGACTGTATGAGATTACGTTTTTTGCCGGGATAGGCGGCGCGATGCAGGCATTGCTTACCCCCGAGTTGTTTTATCCATTTCCGCATTTTCGCTTTGTGCATTTTTTTGTAGCCCACGCGGGAATCGTCCTTGCTTGCTTGTACATGACATGGGTAGAAGGCTACCGCCCGACAGTCCGTTCGATCTGGAAAACGATGGGCTTTTTAAACCTGCTTTTGCTCGTCGCACTTTTCGTCAACCAATGGACCGGTGGAAATTACTTATTTGTCTCGCGCAAACCGGACAATCCTAGTCTGATTGACTTTTTGGGTCCGTATCCGTGGTACATCGTTTCGTTGGAAGGAGTAGCTCTCGCGTTGTTTTTTTTGTTGTACCTGCCCTTTGTCCGAAAGCAGCCGCTGGCGAAGGAAGTCAAGAGCGATTTGTCTGTCTGAATTACGCTTGCTGTTCTTTCACCCAATCGGTTACACACTGCAAGAAGCGTTTGGCAGCCGGTGACTGCTTGGAAAAAGAGGTTGCTGCCACCCCCAGCGAACGGTAATGCTCCCCTTCCAGCGGAATCATCCGAATATTGGCTGGCAAGCGAAACAAAATCATTTCCGGGAGAATGCTGATCCCAAGCCCATTTTGCACCATGGCAATAATTGCGTGATCATCCCCTACTTCATATTTGATTCGCGGCTCAATCTGATACTGCGCCAACAAACGCTGTATATCATTGTCACAGCCCGTCTTCGGCATGATAAATGTCTCTTCGGCCAGTCGGCTAACATGCACCCGCTCCTCTTTGTAGAGCGGGTGTTCCTCTGTCACCAGCAAAAACATCTGATCCTTTTTTAAGGGAATCCATTCCAAATCCTCTGTTGTTGGTAAGGAGACGAAGCCAAAATCAATCTCTCCGGTTTGAATCCAGCTTTCAATTCCATCGTAATACCCTTCCATCAGCTTAATCTCGATCGCCGGATACTGGTCTTGGAACCGCTTGAGGATTCCTGGAAGCCATTGTGTTGATACACTCGTGAAGGTTCCAATTCTCACCGTCCCGACCTCCAACCCATTGATCGCAAACACCTCTTGTTTCATCCGCTCATGACAGCGCAAGGTCTCACGCATGTACGGAAGCAGTCGCTCCCCATTACTCGTAAGGCTGATACCTGACCGTCTTCTGGTCAAAAGCGAAAACCCAAATTCCCGTTCCAGACTCGCAATCGTATGGCTGATCGCTGATTGTGTTAGACCTAGTATTTCTCCAGCTTTAGTTAAGCTCCCTGACTCAATAACGGTGATCACTACCTCAAACTTGTTTAAACTCACCCTTCTTCGTCCCCTTTACATGAATCCGATTCATGAAAATCATCACAAACATTCATTTTTCTTATTCAAACGATACTCGTATACTGTTTATGGCGCAACACTGATTAGGACCCGCTTTTTCCCGGGCAAGGAGGCTTATTTCATCATGAAACCGCAAGTGAAAGCCGATTTGGCAATGATTTTGGTCACCCTGTTTTGGGGAACCTCGTATGTGTTTATGCAAATGGGATTAAAGGATTTGGAGACTTTCAATCTGATTGGTATCCGCTTTGGTATTGCTTTTCTACTGGCAGCCGCCTTGTTTCATAAACGATTACGTGGCACGAATCGAAAAACAATGCTTCATGCATTCATACTCGGCGCGCTCCTTTTCGGGGTTTTTGCCACCATCACGAACGGAGTGAAATCAACGACAGCTTCCCAAGCAGGTTTTCTCGTTAGCTTGACCGTTATCTTTGTTCCGCTCTTATCTATTCTTTTGCGAAACCGTCCGGAAAAAAGAGTCTTTATCGGTGCTGGACTGGCCATGATCGGTATCGGCCTGCTCACACTAAGCGCTGAATTTCGCATCAGCCAAGGAGACCTATTGTGCATCGCTGGTGCCCTCTTTTACGCTACACATATTACCGTAACAGGCCGATGGGCCAATCAATCGGATACGATCCAGTTGGGAATTTACCAGCTTGGCTTTACGGCGCTGCTGGGCATTGTTTTTTCATTTACACTGGAGACCCCAACATTACCGCAGACTACAGAGGCTTGGATCGCCGTGCTCGCCCTTAGCGTACTGTGCAGCGCAATTGGCTTTGTCGTTCAAACGGTGGCCCAAAAATATACGACGGCTACGCACACGGGTGTTATTTTTTCCTTGGAGCCAGTCTTCGCTGCCTTGTTTGCCTTCCTGGTCACAGGCGAAACACTGTCTCTACGCGGGTACATTGGCGCAGGTCTCGTTTTGATCAGTGTGCTGATTGCAGAAATCGATGTGAAGAGCTTGCTGCGCCCAAAGCAGCTGACAAAAAACCCGACTCACTTATCCTGAGTCGGGTTTTGCGTATGGGTCATGCAAGAGAGCAATCTGAAAGAAATCCATACCTGATTTATTTGCTATGATGGAAAAAATGAGTGTATCCTTGACGACACTACTTAGTATGGAGGGCTGGACATGAATCAAAACAATGAAGCAAATAAAATCGCAACGCAAGTAGGCGAATGCGAGATTGTGATCACCCGCGTATTTGATACTCCACGCGATCTTGTGTTTGATGCTTGGACGAAAGAGGAGAACCTGTCGAAGTGGTGGGGGCCTCGGGGTTTTACGATGACTTCAGAGAAGTTTGATCTAAAACCGGGCGGTACATGGCAGTTTATCATGCACGGTCCTGATGGCGTTGATTTTCCCAACACCAACGTCTTTGTCGAGGTCGTTCAACTTGAGCGAATCGTTTTCAAACATACTGTGTTTCCTCATTTTCTAGCGACAGCCATCTTTGAGGATCTGGATGGCAAGACCAAACTTACTTATCGCACCGTTTTTGAAGAAACTACGGCTGTATTCGATAAGGTGAAAACATACGCCGTTCCAGGTGCCGAACAGACCATGGATCGTCTTGAGGAGCATCTGGCAAGTATGTCTTAACAGTAGATCGTTCCATAAAACAGCGACATTCCAGGACTTTCCTTTCTTGTCCAGGGCTGCCGCTGCTCTGATTTTTCGGGTTATTTTTTCAAGACGTGTAGCACACTTTTCCACCAATGATGGTCATCATGACCTTTGTCGAGAGCAGCTCGTCTGGATCGATGGTAAACAGGTCTTTGGAATAGACGGTCAGATCCGCATATTTTCCTCGAGACAGCGTGCCTTTGACATGATCCTCGTTGGTCACCTGTGCACTGCCCAATGTAAACAGATGAATGGCTTCCTCCATCGTCAGTTTTTCTTGCGGGAAGTATCCATCGTGCGTTTCTCCCGGTGCTTTGCGCGTGACGGCTGCGTGTATCCCTAACAGCGGATCGATTGGTTCTACCGGTGTATCCGAGCCCGCCGCGCAAATGATTCCGTACTCCATCATCGTTTTCCAGATGTACGAGTGTTGAATCCGCTCCTGTCCTACCCGATCCATTACCCACGGGAAGTCTCCTGCGAGAAAACGCGGTTGGATATCTGCGATCCGATGAGGATGCTTCAAGCGTTCCAGCAGGTCCGGCCGCAGGATTTGTGTGTGTATGAGGCGATCCCGATAGGCGACTGCCGGAAACTGATCCAAGCTGTCCAGCACCATTTCCAGAGCTTTGTCGCCAATGGTGTGTACAGCAATAGGCATCCCGAGTCCACGTGCTTGTCGAACCAGCTCTGTCAGTTCGTCTTGCTCATGCACAGGATAACCGCTGGTACTCGGATCATCAGCGTACGGAGCTGACAGGTAAGCTGTCCTACGTCCTAATGCTCCATCTGCAAAAATTTTCACCGCACCGATTTGCACATGAGCGTTGCCGTAACCTGCCGTCATTTTTAAGTCGCGCAGCTCATGCATATGTGGATAGTAGACAAGCAGGTTACTGCGCAGCGCAAGCTCTTCACCATTAATGAGCTCATCATAGAGCCGATACGTTTGCGCAAGTCCGCCCAATTCACGCAAATCCTCCGTATGTGCCCCTGTCAATCCATGCGCCATTGCATAGCGAATCGAGCTGCGCAGGCTTTGCTTCAACTGATCGTAGTCAGGTCTTGGAATATGCTTCGTAATCAGGTTGGAGGCCGTTTCCAACAACATGCCCGTTGGCTTTCCACTCACAGGATCATGTACAATGACTCCCCCCGCTGGCACCTCTATGTCACGATGATAGCCACATAGCTCCAATGCCTTGCTGTTGACCAAATTTGCATGTCCACATATTCGTGCCAGAAGAATCGGGCAATGTGGAGCAACTTGATCAAGCTCGTCGATAGTAGGAATGCCGCCACCATCCGCGAATAAATTCTCATCCCAGCCGTAGCCTTGTATCCACGCATTTTCAGGTGTGGCTTGTGCTTTTTCTTTCAAGAGAAGCAGCATCTCGTCCTTGGAACGAGCTTTACTTAAATCCAGCTGCAAAAAGGTGAGACCGAGCCATCCCAAGTGCAGATGGCTGTCAATCAATCCCGGAGTAGCAGTATATCCTTGCAGATCTATGACGGTTGCATCACTGCCTCCGTATTGAAGAAGCATATCCGCATCGCTGCCCAAGTCATGCACAATTCCATCTCGAACGACTAATGCTTGTACGAACAAATGCTGGGAATCTCCTGTGTAAATGCGCCCATTTCTGAAAATGGTTATCGTCATCTCGTGACCTCTTTTCTGTTCGCTTCTGTATTTTTCGTATGCCTATCCCCTCTTAATTTGTTTGCTGCTAGTCTTTTTCCTCCCTAAAATGAAATAACGTTCAAAAAATTGCGACCTTCGCTTTTCTATTTGGGAAAACATGGTGTTTCATTGCTTCCCTGTTGAAAGCAGCAATGGTAGGGTACGTTATGTTCATGTCCTATTTTTACGCGGAGGGAACGTATGCAACAAAAAACAAAAAAACGCCTTCCATCCTTCCTTCAAATGCAGGAGTCCACTGGTCTAAAAATGACGCGCCATGAGCCTTCTGTGCAAAAGCCATCCGGTCGGCTGGACAATCAAGCCAAGCTGCTGCTCCTGGTCAACGCTGTATTTATTGCCGCCGGCTCCCTTTCTGGCACGTTTGTAAACGTCTATTTGTGGAAGGTAAAAAGTCAATTTGCACCGATCGCTTGGTTTACTTTTGCCGCCCATCTCGCGGGTGCTCTGACCTTCTGGCTTGCGGGCTGGTACGTGAAGCGTCTGAACAAAATGAATGTCCTGCGTGCCGGAATGGCCGTTTCTGCCCTTTTTTATTTGCTTGTTCTTCTGGCAGGTCCCAAAGCTGTCTCTTATGCCGTACCACTTGGGCTCGTTCAGGGTATAGCGAGTGGTTTTTTCTGGCTTTCGTTTAATGTGGTGTACTTCGAAATCACGAATGCCGATAACCGCGACCTTTTCAACGGTTGGGCAGGGTTGCTTGCTTCCATTGGCGGTATGCTCGCTCCATGGATATCGGGCTTGCTCATTACGCGGCTTCCGGGCAACAGCGGCTACTCCCTAATTTTCGGGATCTCTCTTGCCTTATTTGTCGTCGGCGTGTTCATCAGCTTTTTTCTAAAAAAACGTCAATCGGAAGGGACGTATTCCTGGAGCTTTTCCTTACGTTGTTTGCGAGAGGAGCCCGAGTGGCGCTGGGCGGCAGGGGCTTTGGCTGGTCAAGGACTCCGTGAAGGTGTATTCGGCTTTGTGATCGGTCTACTCGTCTACATTTCCACGAGAAGCGAGATGACTCTCGGCAACTACTGGTTGACTACATCTGCTGTCGGACTTGTGAGCTACTTTCTGATCGCCAAATGGTTCGCTCCTCGCTATCGCAAGTGGGGAATGCTCACTGGCTCTGTCATCATGTGGGGGATTCTCTTCGTATTTTTTTGGCAGGTGAGCTTTACGACTCTGCTTATTTTCGGGATTGCCGTGTCCATCGCTTATCCGCTGTTTTCTGTGCCCATGCTCTCCACGATTTTTGATCTGATTGGCACGAACGAAGAGAGCGCACGCAATCGGGTCGAGTATGTCGTGCTCCGAGAGTTTGCTCTGGACGTTGGTCGGCTGGTGGGGATCTTGATCTTTCTACTAGTAACTTCCTTGAGCGTCTCTCCTCTTACACTGAACTGGTTGATTCTGTGTATCGGAATTGGCCCACTCATCGCGTGGGTGTGCATGACCAAGCTATTCCGTCACGTCCCTTCGACTAAAAAAGCAGACAACTGAACGAAGTTTGCGCCCATACCTAAACAAAACCCGCTTTAGCTGACTTTCCTAGCGGGTTTTGTCACTGATACTGATGTCCACCTTTATGAAAAACGTCGAGACGTTTTTCACACAAAAAAACCTTTCCGACTTGGAAGCTTGCTCCTACAGGAAAGGTTGCGTTGTTTTTTACGATTATGGTTGGACTACTTTTTCTTTCGCTTTCGTTACGATGTGGTGACCGAGCGGCAAGCCACGCTGCTCCAGCTCATTAGCTGTCACAATATGGAGCGTCTCACTTTTACACGGCATGGGCATCAATCCGCCCAATGGACTCATCACTCTTCCGATCGTGTCTGTCTCAATGAGCACGTACAGGCCTTTTTCCTCCAATTGTTGCATGAATTCTCCCCAACGCTTGGAAGTAATCTGATCGGCGTGCTTGGTGAATATGACACCCATTTCTTGTGCTAGCATGTAAAATCTCCTTTGTTCTATCCGTCAAATATATGCTTCAAAAGATAATCTAACAATACAGGGAAACCTCCCTTCTGGCAAAATCCGTGTAAGCCAAAAAAACACGAAAAACGGCTGTTTTTGACCGCTTTTCGTTTCAGGAATCTCACATCTTCCTCGCACACACCGTTTCAACGCGGCACGCTGTTTTTTGCCGCTTGCTTTTGAAAAAGGGGCCTATTTTTGCCGATTTCTTGAGTAATTCTCATGTCTTGCCCATCATGTACCTGTATTTCCTCGATTTAGAAGCTCGCTGCCAGCTCCACATGCAGCAGTCGGGCAAAAGGAACCCAGTGAATATCGGAGCCTGCCCGAAGCTTGAGGCGTCTTGCCGCTTGATCAATATGGATAATGTGGGCAGACAGACGTCGCGGCTCTCGCCCGTCATAATAGGTCAACGTCAGGATGCTCTCTGTCTGGAACGCCTGCCATACCAGTTCGCTCAAGGCGCTGAGCTGCTCCTGATCCAGCTCGGGTGGTACATAGCGGCGCTCTTCTTCCTTGATGCGCAAATACATTTCCCGATGCTCCGGCAGCACAAACCGACTGGCCACGAATACATTTTCCTTTTTGGACACGCGTTTTTCCCTCATTGCTTGCTCTCTCCTCGCTGTTCATATCGGGTCCACAAATGGACGAGCTCTTGACACTCTGCCCGCAATACCTCAATCGTATAGATCGCTTCTCGCGCATACCCGCGTTGTCGATAGTGGACGACATACATATGTCCCTGACGTCGTGAACTGACGACCGTGCACCCTCTCTGCTGCAGGATGCGACGTAGCTGGTGATGCTGCCGCTCCGCCCACCGCGAGAGCTCATCGAACATCATCTGATAAGAAAACTTCAACGGCACAATCCGTATCTGCCCCAGATCGGCCATGACTGCCCGAAACAAAATGCCAAATAAAATATACTGGCGTATCAATTCCTGCTCGTCAGACACCATCGGCTCCGTCACTTGTAGTGTCCTCCGATCTTACGCGCGCGCTCTTTCGCCTGTCCCGCTTCCAACACAGAGGCGGCGCGCAGGATGGCGTCCTGACCGTATCGGCTCCGGATATCATCCATTGCTTGTGCCAACGAACGCCGCTTGTGATTGTCCGTAAAAAGATTGAGTTGTACCACGTTGTCAGGGACAAGCTGCCCCAGATTGACCCCAATACTGCGGACGGGCGTTTCCTGCCAATGACGGTCAAACAGAAAGCAAGTCGCTTCGTACAAAGTCATGGCATCATTCGTCTGTTCCGTGAGCTTCATCTGCCGTCCAAAGCCCGTTCCAGCAGCCAAATCGGCCCCACGACAGCCCACAGACAGAACGGAGCCCATCAGCTCTTTTTTCCGCGCCCGACGGCACACTTCTTCGCACAGCTCTAAAAGCACCACTTTGATTTCCGCTGCTGTATGGTAATCCCGCGGCAACGTCATGTGATGACCGATCCCTTTTTGCGAATCATAGGAATCCAAAGCCACGGGTGAATCGTCGATTCCGTGAGCCGTGCGCCACAGCACTTCCCCGTTCACTCCCCAATGTCGGGTGAGGATGGCTGGCCTCATATCTGCAAGCTGCCCGATCTGATAGACGCCCATTCGATGAAAATGCCGCTTCATGCGTGAGCCTACTCCGAACAGCTTTTCAATCGGAAGCTTCCAAAGCGTATCCGCTAACGTTTCCCGCTTGAGCCAAAAAACGCCTTCTTCCCGTTTCTTGGCGAAATTATCGCAGGCCATCTTGGCCAGTACCTTGTTCTCTCCGATGCCTACCCGACAGTTGATTCCCGTCTCCATCCAAACGCGCTGCCGAATCTGTGCAGCCATCTGCAACGGATCACCAAACAGGTGGACGCTGCCTGTCACGTCGAGAAACTGCTCATCGATCGAGTACGGCTCCACCTTGTCAGTAAATGCCTCGAATATGCGAGTGATTTGCATGGAGATGCGAATGTACATCTCCATGCGCGGCCGAACAACGACGAGCTGGCGACACTTCTGCTGCGCCTGCCACAGCGCTTCGGCCGCGACCACTCCGTATGACTTGGCAATCGGGCACGCTGCCAGCACGACTCCGCTACGCCGCTCTGGATCACCTGCGACGACAATCGGTTTGTTTCGCAGCTCTGGATTGGCCCCTTTCTCGATACTGGCATAAAAGCTCTGCATGTCGATCAAAAACACGATCCGCTTGTTCGCATTGGACACACGATCATCCCCTAAATAAGAACTTATGTTCTCTTGTTTCTTTGTTCTTATTATAACAAACAAACGTTCGCTTTTATGCCTGTCTCGCGCAAAAAAAAGTTGGTAATTATTTCTTTCCAGATAAGCACACGTCGGTAGGTGTTCCGCAAACGAGAGCGAATCCAATAAGGGGTTACTTTTTCACGACAGGAATCCAAATTTCGCTTCGAAATGTTGATGATGAAGTGTCTTTGCTTTCGTTCCACAAAATCTCAGGACCCTCAGCCTGTTCATAACCGGAGGATAAAAACCATTCCGAATAAATCCGGGCCCAGATATCTTGCAGCGTATCAGGAAAAGGACCCACTGCTTCGAAAACCGCCCAGGTGGAAGCAGGAACTTCAAGTACTGCCCAATTGTCTGGATAAGCTTTTGTAGTAGCTACGCCGATATAGTGATCGAGCTCGCCATATTCCAGCCGACCTTCTGAAAAGTTCGTGGACGCACTGATCAGTCCAAGTGGTTCGACATCGGATAGCGATTTTAGTTGCTGAATCATCTCCATATCTAATGAAGCCCACATGGCCGCAATCTCTGGATTGCCTCCACGATAAATCAGCGGAACTCTTTTTTTCAGACCCACAATGCGAAATGCCTCTTTTTCTTCCATACGGTAGTTCATGGCACTGCCTCCTTTAATGGATAGATGAAAGGTCATTCGCGGATAAGCCTTCAAGGAATGGCCGATGTGTCTGGCTTCTGTCGGAGTGACTCCATGCACATTCTGAAAAGCTCTGGCAAAGGAATCAGCCGATCCGTATCCGTATTTGATCGCAATGTCAATGACACGCTCGTTGCTGTCCGCAAGCTCAAAAGCTGCAAGCGTAATGCGTCGGCGCCGGATGTACTCGGATAGCGGAACACCAGCGAGAAAAGAAAACAGCCTTTTGAAGTGATACTCGGAGCAGCAAGCCACCTTGGCGATTTCTTTATAGTCAATCTCGCTTGTCAAATGGTCTTCGATGTAGTCCAGAGCCTCATTCAGCTTCACAAGCAAATCCATGGTAATGACCTCCCTTTCTCCCTTAGAATAGCAGATGCAAAATCGGGCGATCCGACATTTCGTGCACGATTATGACGGGTCGACCTTGTAAAAACGACTATGGAAAGGAGCTTCATCCCAATGACAACGACTTCCCCTCTACTCCCCCAAATCGGAGCTATTTTTGTAGCCGTCAGCGACATTGAGCGCGCACGCGACTGGTACTGCCGTCTCTTGGGCATTCCCGCAGACGGTGAAATTATGTTCGGGCATATATACTGCATTCCTTTACAAAGCGGACTGACGCTCGTTCTGGATAGCAAAATCTTTCCGAAGCGCATCACAGATGATGCCCCCTTGTTTCATTTCAACACACAGGATATCGAAGCCTCTTATGCATTTCTCAAAGAGAGCGGAGTTGAAGTCGTCACTCCTATCCAGCATGGCCACTGGTTCAACTTCCGCGATCCCGACGGCAATCTGATCATGGTAAGCCAATGTTAAAGGGCATAACCATCCACTTGCGCCGCACGACACCGGCAGACATTCCATTCGTATGCGAAGTAGAAAATGCGCCAGAGAATACCCCGTTCATTATTCCGTGGAGCGAAGATCAGCACCATAACGCTCTTGGCGACCCGGACATCCTCCATATGATCGCCGAAAAAAAAGAAACAGGCCACCCCGTCGGCTACGTTATCATCGCCGGGCTGACCAATCCTCATCAAAGTATTGAGCTCATTCGTATTACAATCGCAGTGAAGGGAGAGGGCTACGGACGCAACATCCTGCGTCAGATCAAGCATTGGGCATTCATCGAACAAAAAGCCCATCGCCTCTGGCTGGATGTAAAAGAAACGAACGACCGCGCCCGCGGCCTTTACCTATCGGAAGGGTTTCACATAGAGGGCACCTTACGCGATTGCCTGAAATCGGGCGATACTTACGAATCCTTGATCATTTTATCGATGCTGGCAACGGAATATGACGCGCCTAAGGGGCAAATGCGTCCGGAGTCGTGACATACAGCCATTTGCCGTCGTTGCTCGCTCCCAAAATCGATACGCTTGCTGGCAGTCCCTTCACCAGCACAGCTTGTTGCTTACGATCGGCATCGAACAGGAAGAGCGACGACACAGAGTCTGTTCCTTGCTCAGCTTTTTCCCAATCGATATAAACCAAATGGTGAGTGCCTGGAATCCATATCGCTTCTGGCTTCATTTCCATCAGTTTGACGTCGCCCTTAAACACCCCTGCATTCCAATACATTTGATAGGCGCCATCTGTCGACTGGATATAGCCAGACCAAGCTTCTTTGGGAACGGGTGGATTCCAGCTGATCACTTTGCCTGACTGCCAATCGTAGCGTTGACGAAGCTCTTCAAAGCTATCTTCCTCTGTTCTCATTTCAAACGTCGCGTAACGTCCATCATCCATAAAACGGACGGGCTGGACTTGCCCATTCATCTCATCTGTTGGAACCCATCCTTTGATGACACCTGGGAAGCGCCGTTCTTTTCCAGTCACCAAATCGTACACGACCAGATCGAGATCTTTTTTCTGTTCAGTCTTGCCTACTGCCATCAAAACATGCTTGCGATCATGGCTAAAGCTGGCTCCATGTACGTATCCATCTACCTTAACACGAGTGGCAAACTCGCTTTTCGGTACCTCTGTCCCTTTCGGTGGATGAGCGAAAAAGAAGCCGCGACGATCTGCCATGAAGTCGCCTGCGCCACTATAGTTGTCAGTGAGCTCCACTGGATAAGCAGTCAGTACTTTTGTCTGTGTGTCATAAATCGAGTACAGCATGGGGAAACGGGCATCGCACTCACAATATTCTGTAAATCGCTCCAGCAACACATACCGTTCCAGAGAGTCGATAAACTCCATGGGAGTCCTGACGGCAAAGTCCGTCATTTTTTCTTTCACCTTGCCATCGACTGAGACTCGCCAAATCTGAGCGGGAGCAAACACCACCGCCGAGAAATTGTTCGTATCGTCAAACACGGTTCCCTTTACCGTCTTCGCTCCTGCTACGTTTACAACATACTCCGTCCAGCTTCTGTCTTTGGCAAGCGAATCAGGAAGGGTAGCCAGCATTTGCAGTTGGCGATCGTGCACCCAGTGAAACGTAAAAATCGGCTCCACGAATCCCAAGTTCTCTTTTTTGGTCTCTTCCTGAGCATTTTTGCGGATAGCTGCTTCGACTGTTCCACGGTTCACGGCTTCTTTAAAAAAGAAGGTGTAAGCCTGTGGTGCAGGTCCCACGACCGTTCTTCGAGGAGAGCGGAGCTGTGGAGCATCGTTTAGCTGAATGACCACGTCTTCTTTCATCGCGGCGTAGTCGTAAGGCAGTTCCTTTTGCTTCCATTCCTTTGTCGTTTGGCTGGTCGTATGGGATGGGCCAGTCTGAGCAATCCGACTGTCCGTGGAAGTTGCTTGCGCGAAGTCGGATCCTGTCAAAATAATCAATGCGAACACAATGGACATACTCATTCCCCGAATTTTTCGCAAAGACAAAAAACTCACCTCGCTTCCTAGAAAAATTTACCTTACAGAGGATAGACGTCGAATGCCAGCTTAAGGTTTCACCCCCCAATAGAAAAAGCCTCCCCACCTCTTGAAGTGGGAAGGCCTGCCTTTCTTAATCGAAGACGACACCGTCCAGTACGCCCTCATTCTTCAAATAGTCACGCAGCCAGTGATACTTTTCGTCCCGCCAGAAAGAATCCTCTGCTACCAGCTTGACAGTCTCCTGTCTCGCTACCTCCAACGCTTTGTAATCACTTAATAAATCAGCGACTTTAAACTCTGGCAAGCCGCTCTGCTTGGTTCCGAAAAAATCACCCGGTCCGCGCAATTCCAAATCGCGCTGCGACAGCTCAAATCCATCCGTCGTCTCGCACATGACACGCATCCGCTCTTTTCCGATCTCGGATTTCGGGTCAGCGATCAGCACACAATACGACTGTTCAGAGCCACGTCCTACGCGCCCACGCAATTGGTGAAGCTGAGCAAGACCAAACCGCTCTGCATCATAAATCACCATATAGGTGGCATTCGGAACATTCACACCGACCTCTACGACCGTTGTACTGACCAGGACAGCGTGCTCTGCGGCAAGGAAGGCTTGCATGACGGCATCCTTTTCCTTCGCTGGTAGTCGCCCATGCATCAAGCCTACGCCGAATTCAGGGAAAATGTGTGTGAGCTGAGCATGTACATCAATGGCATTTTGCACATCGAGCTTTTCGGATTCCTCAATAAGCGGACAAATAACGTAGGCCTGTCGTCCTTTGCGCAGCTCGTCCCGCATCTGCTCCAACACAGCCGGAAACTGATCATGCTTTTTCCATGTCGTCTCAATCGGTTTGCGCCCCGCAGGCATTTGATCAATCGTCGAGACGTCCATGTCACCAAATGCCGTAATCGCCAGTGTTCTCGGAATTGGCGTTGCAGTCATGAACAAGACATCAGGCGACAAGCCTTTATTCCGTAAAATTCGCCGTTGCTCCACACCAAATCGGTGCTGCTCGTCCGTAATGACGAGGCCAAGACGGGAGAAAAACACATCCTCCTGAATGAGCGCATGGGTACCAACTACGACATCGATTAACCCCATTTGCAGAGAGCCGATGACTTCGCGTCTACGTTTCGCCGTCAGTGAGCCTGACAAGAGCGCGACCTGAATGCCGTAATCGGACAAAAGCTTCGTCAACGACTGTACATGCTGCTCGGCGAGAATCTCCGTCGGTACCATCAGCGCTCCCTGATAACCTGCTTTCACCGCAGCAATCAGCGCAATGGCAGCTACGACGGTTTTCCCCGAGCCTACGTCCCCTTGCAGCAAACGATTCATCGCATGAGGTGCCCGCATGTCATCCAAAATTTCTTTTACGACTCGTTTCTGGGCATCTGTTAACGGGAACGGTAAGCCTTTGACAAATTCCCGTACCTCTTCCATCGGAATCGCCAGTGCAACGCCTTCCGTTTGCTGCCGATTAATCCTGCGCAATGTTTGCATTTTCAATTGGAATAAGAAAAGTTCCTCGAACATAATCCGTCGCCGCGCTTGACGACCATCTTCCGCATTTTCAGGAAAATGAATCGAATGAAAGGCATGAATCCGCGGCATCAGTCGGTAGCGCTCCACGATATCCGCAGGAAGGATTTCAGGAATTTCCTTTCCGTACTGGCGCAACGCCAGTTGAATGGTTTTGCGCAGCAGTGTATGCGTCACATCGCCGCCAAGTGGATAGACAGGGGCGAGCTCGCCTCGTTTTGTCGCACGTTCGGAGTCTACCTCTGTCATTTCGCTCACAGTTATCTGCAGCTTGTGCTTATCCCATTTTCCTGTGACGAGTATTTCCTTGCCTGGCGACAGTCTGCTTTTGACAAATGTCTGATTGAACCAGACAGCCGTCACTACGACACGGTCCATGACAACCTTGACGGACAGTCGTGATTTTCTTTTACCATAAAAACGAACAGAGGGTTCGCCGTACACCGTACCTGCCAGCGTGACCCTCTCTCCGTCTTTTACTTCTGTCAAATCGCGCACACGGTAATCTTCATAGCGAGACGGGAAATACTCCAGCAAATCACCAATGCTGTTGATTCCCAGTCCTGCAAATGCCTTCGCCCGCTCTTCCCCTACCCCGTGCAAAAGGGAGACGGGCGATTGATATGCACCAGCCATCTTACTTCTCCATCCGTACGCCGAACACTTTGGCTTCGATCATGCGGCCCGTTTGCGTAGCAGCAAGACCACCCTGTGCGGTTTCCTTCAGCGTAGTCGGCATGGCGCAGCCGATTCGGTACATGGCCTCGATGACTTCATCTGTCGGGATCACGCTCTTGATGCCTGCCATTGCCATATCTGCGGCTACCGTCGCAATCGCTGCTCCCATCGCATTTCGTTTCACACATGGTACTTCAACCAGTCCGGCTACGGGGTCACAGACCAGACCGAGCATATTTTTCAATGCGATCGCCACTGCTTGGGCAGATTCCTCAGGCGTACCGCCAGCCATTTCTACAATCGCCGCAGCAGCCATAGCTGTTGCAGAGCCTACCTCTGCCTGGCAACCACCCGCAGCACCCGAAATAAACGCGTTATTGGCAATGCAATACCCGATAGCACCTGCCGTGAACAAATAGTTAACCATTTCCTCACGGGTCGGCTGTAGCTTGTCAGATACGGCAAACAGCGTCCCTGGTACAATGCCGCATGCTCCTGCTGTAGGCGTTGCGACAATCGTACCCATTGCTGCGTTTACTTCGTTCACCGCCACAGACATCGAGACAGCATTCAAAAGTGTAGGACCGGACAAAAATGTCTTGGTCTCCATATATGTTTGCAGCTTCTTCGCATCGCCGCCCGTCAATCCGCTATGCGAGCGAATATCTTCGGTAAGCCCGCGACGCACTGCTTTTTCCATCACATCGAGGTTGGCGTACATATCTTGCATAATGGCATCCCGACTGCGCTGGGAAACTTCCATCTCTGCTTCAATCATCACCTCGGAGATCTTCTTCCCCTGGGATTCGGCCAGCTCAACTAGTTCAGCCACATTACGAAACATCTGGTTGTTCACTCCTCTAATCCTGCTCGTCCTTTTGCTTAGTTCAATGCGAGCAGGGATACGTCAAAGATATGGGGAATTTGACGAATTTCCTCCAGGACTTCCGGAGAGATCGTCGAATCTGTTTCGATTGCCATCAAAGCACGCGAACCGCGTGTGTGTCGAGACACTTCCATGAGTCCCACATTAATGTTGTGCTCCGTCAGTACCTTTGCCACAGCCGCAATCATCCCAAAGCGATCTTCATGTAAAACCAAGAGCGTCGGTGTATCGAAGCCCAACTGAAAGGAAAACCCATTCACTTCCAACACTTCGATTTTCCCGCCACCAATGGAAACACCCACGATTTCGATCTGATGCTCATCATCAGACAGCTTGATCCGCGCCGTGTTCGGGTGCTCTGTCAAAACATCAGAAGTGGACAACTCCACTTGCATGCCAGCTTTTTCTGCAATCACCAGCGAATTTTTCAGACGCAAATCCGACGTGTCAAAGTCAAGAATTCCTGCCACTGTCGCCACATCAGAACCATGTCCTTGATACGTTTTTGCAAATGAGCCGTAAAAAACAATTTCTGCTCGCAAAGGCATTCTGCCAAACAGCTTGCGAGCCACACGACCGATACGAGCTGCACCAGCCGTATGGGAGCTAGATGGCCCAACCATGATTGGACCGATAATATCAAATACGCTTTTGTATTTCAACCGGTTCTCCTCCTGAATCACAAGGGGTTCAACAAGATTCACTTTCATTGTATCCTACAGCCTTTGAAAGCGCTACAGAGGAAACTGTACGTAAGGCAATCATAATCGTTTTACGCAGACAACATGCGGACAAATCAGGATAAATGAAAAAACTCCCAGTGAAAAAAAGGGATCCCATGACCAGCATGTTTTATTTCTTTGGAAGTGAAGTTAGGAATACCTTTACGGGATCTGGTTCTCGGACGAAATCTGCTTGAACATCATTTCCTTCGTTTGCTGTTTCTCTTATTGGAATTCCATCATGATAAGGGAAGTGAATAAACTCGTTAATGATTGGTTCAAGCTCATCAAGGATTTCAATCTTTCCGCTAAAAGGGAGTCTTTCATGAATCTGGGAGATAAGATTAAATCTTAGTTGCGAAGCCTGCCAATCGAACCAAACATATAACAACATTCCATGATCACTATTTGATTTTAAAATTTGCTGTTGTCTATTCTCTACTACTTTATGGAAAAAGTTCATGAAATCAGAAACAGTCAACTGACTAGCTAACTGCATACTTAAAGAAATAGACCACTTATTAGCAGAAATTTCTTTGTTCAAATCATCTACATGACTGCCAATAAATAGAGAGTCATACACAATATCCTCCAACTCGATAAGGAAATCATCCTTATTCACCAAAACCTCCCCCTTATTTTTCACGTATAAAAAAGAAGCCCCCTGCCTCAGGGAAGCTCCTCTCCATACCATATATGCCTTACCTGTCTTTTACCATGACGATCCCGAGTAGACCTGGACCTGTATGCGTACCGATTACGGGACCAATCTCTTCCAACCAAGAGTCCGTTACCGAAAACTCTTGCTTGAGTCGCTCCAAGAGCTCAGCCGCTTGATCTGGAACACTGCTGTGCAGTACAGCGATTTTCACAGGCTCACCTTGCGCGTATTCCTGCAACGCTTCAAATACGCGATTCAGAGCTTTCTTCGTCCCTCGTACCTTGTCAAAAGCAGACACGTACCCGGCAGGATCCAGCGTCAAAATCGGCTTGATATTCAAGAGCGAACCGATGACGGCAGATGCTTTGCCAATTCGACCGCCTTTTTGCAGGAACTCCAGCGTATCCACAATAAAGTATACCTGCACATCATCCAAATAACGATCAATCTGATCCAGAATTTGTTCCTTGTTCTTGCCTGCTTGAGCGGCTTTGGCAGCCTCCACACAGATCATTCCATGAACAAACGAAGCTTTGCGAGAATCGATCACCGTAATGTCGATATTTTCGTCCAACATCGACTTGGCGATCATCGCTGATTGATACGTCCCCGATAAGGAACCAGATAAAAGTATGGCAATGATTTGCACGTCCTTGCCATATTTCTCATGGATCCCTTTGTACGCTTCGGCAAATTCAAGCGGAGACGGCTGCGAGGTCGTCGGCATCACGCTCGATTGCTTCAGCTTATCGAAAAACTCCGAAGACGAGATAGTGACTGCGTCCACATACGTTTCCGCCCCAAACATGATTTTCAACGGGACGGCCACGATCCCCAATGACTGCCTGACAGCTGCATCGATATCAGACGCACTGTCGGTAAGAATCACAATTGGCATTCTCGATCGCTCCTCTCCCTATTCATTCGTGTTCAAAAAATTGGCTTTTACTCGACAGAAAAAATGAATGGATACAACGGTTGACCGCCTGCCTGGATCTCAACTTCCACATCCGGGAATGGATCGGACAATGCTTTTTCCAAAGCATGAGCCTGATCTTCTGTCGCATCTTCTCCTAAGAATATCGTAATGATTTCGGAGTCTTCATCCACCATTCCCAAGAGCAGCGTCGTGGCGCAAGCTAACAAGTCAGGACCTGCTGTGACGATTTCTTTCTCAGCCATGCCGATAAAATCGCCTTCTTTGATTTGTACCTCACCCATTTGTGTGTCGCGAACCGCGTGGGTCACCATCCCTGTTTTCACCTGAGCAATCGCCTTCGTCATCGCTTGCACGTTCGCTTCTGGTTCAACATCCACGCGGAAGCTGATCAGTGCTGCCAATCCCTGTGGAATGCTCTTCGTCGGTATGACAGAAACAGGAACTTCAGCGAGCTCGGAAGCCTGCTGTGCTGCCATGATGATATTGCTGTTGTTTGGCAGGATGATGATGTGCTGGGCATTCAGTCCCGCGACGGCCTTCATGAAGTCCTCTGTGCTCGGGTTCATCGTTTGGCCGCCCTCTACTACCACATGCACACCCATGCTGCGCAGAATCGTAGCGATCCCCTCACCAGCAGCTACCGCGATCAATCCGTAAGGAAGCAGGTCTGCAACAGGTTGAGCAGCTGTTTCTGGCTTCGCCTGTCCTTTGCTCTCTTCCGCTTTGAGAATGTTCGCATGCTGCTCGCGCATGTTTTCTATCTTCAATCGATGCAGGCTACCGAATTGCTGAGCGTACTGCAGGACGCTTCCCGGATGCTCTGCATGAATATGTACCTTGACCACTTCATCATCAGAGACGACGAGCAGTGAATCGCCCATCGTATCCAGATGGTTGCGGAACAGCGCTTCTGAGAACGTTTTTTTGTTCGGCTCGGTGCTATGCGCGACATGAACCATAAACTCCGTACAGTACCCGTACGTGATGTCTTCCGTTTTCATGTGGATTTGCGCATTATGCTGCTCGGAAATGAGCTTGTCCAGCTCTTGCTGACCGATTTTGGGTACTGAACGCTCACGATCAGCAGATAGCTCCTCCCCGCGCAATGCTCGCAAAAACCCTTCATAAATAAACAAGAGACCTTGTCCACCTGAGTCGACTACGCCCACTTCTTTTAGAACAGGCAGCATTTCCGGCGTACGCAATAGCGTAGTTTGTGCCTGCTCGTATGTTTTTTCCATGACAGAGATAATATCATCTGACGTGCGCGCTGCACGCACAGCCATCTCCGCCGCTTCACGGGCAACAGTCAAAATCGTGCCTTCTACCGGCTTCATCACTGCTTGATACGCAGAGTCAACACCAGCTTTCAAGGCATCGGCAAACTGACGGGCGTTAACCTCATCTTTTCCATTGACTGATTTGCTGAAGCCACGGAATAACTGGGACAAAATCACGCCGGAGTTACCGCGCGCGCCCATTAACAGACCTTTTGCCAAAGCAGCTGCCGATTCAGTGATTCGGGGGGATTCTTTTCGAGTTAGCTCCTCCACACCGGAAGAGAAAGTCAAATTCATGTTTGTCCCCGTATCGCCATCCGGCACAGGAAAGACGTTTAATCCATCCACTACTCTGACGTTGTCGGATAAAAGGTTCGCCCCCAGGTAAACCATCCGGCTAAACAGCACGCCATCTAGACGCGTATGTACCAACTGATGTTCCTCCTTACATATCCCTGTCTGTACGAACTCCCTGCACAAAAATATTAACAGCAGTCACATCAATGCCTACCGTTTGCTCCAAGGTATATCGAACACGGCGTTGAACGTTGCCTGCCACCTCGGAAATTTTCACGCCATAGCTGACGATAATGTGCATGTCCAAAACTACTTCGCCATTTGTGTTATGAACGACGACACCTTTGCTCAGGTTGTCTCTTCCTAACAACTCAGCGATTCCATCTTTCAACGCTTTGCGAGAAGCCATGCCCACAAGTCCAAAAACTTCCATGGCCGCGCCTCCAGCAATCCGTGCGATCACGTCTTCGGTAACATCGATCTTTCCTAGCGATGTATTCATTTCCACTGTCATGCAAGGACTCCTCCTCTGTTAAAACAGCTTGACCGTCATAGGTAAGCGTAACCATGCTTCCTTACAATTCTACACTAACACTTAATAGAAATGAAGCGTTTTGTCGATCCTATCAACCCTACGAGAAAGACGGGGGAAATCATCTTGTCAAGTATTGCAATTGACAGCAATGGTGTGCTAATATAGTCGAGTATTTGTATTTCCCACAAAGGAAATCCCGTTTAGATGTAACAAGGGAGGTGGATCTTAATGGCACGTCGTTGCTTTGTAACAGGTAAATCTGCTAAAGCTGGAAACGCTCGCTCCCACTCCATGCGCGCAACTCGCCGCACCTGGGGTGTCAACGTACAAAAAGTGCGCATTCTCGTAAATGGAAAACCGAAGCGCGTTTATGTAAGTACTCGAGCACTGAAATCCGGTCTCGTAACTCGCGTATAGTTGATTTCAGCTATGCGAAAAAAAGCACCCTCGAGGTGCTTTTTTGCATTTCTCCCGTTTCTCCACTCTTCTCCCAAAGGGAGGCTCGGGGCCGAAGCTTCACTTTTTCTTGTTGAACGCCTCGATAATGCCCCGAATCATGCCACCCAGGAACTTCGGCAACTTGATGGTGTAAAACCGCATGCTACCCCTCCTCACCGAAATTACTACACACGATACAAATACACGCCGGCCCCTATGAGTGCTAATGCCAATAGGCTATACCAAACCCACGGAGGTGCCCAATACAGGAAGATGGTGATTCCCCCGACAGCCAACGCAACCCCGAGAACACGTCGCAAGGCGCCCCCCTGTCGCAGGCGATAGGAGCGCAATCCCATTTCGCGTAAGCACCTCCTTTAGGTGTTCTCAAAAACGTGCATATTACATCATATTCTGCTGTCGGATAAACATGTATCCTGCCACATGAAAAAAGTATATGCCTAAGAAGTAAAAAATCAGGCAACGGTAACTCGCTGCCTGATTACAATATGTGGATAGTTTGTACATGATACCGTTTTTGCCCTTTTTTATACAACTCGATCGCGTGCGGGGAGCAGTAGCTGTGATGCACTACTAAGCACAACTGTCAGAACGACTCCCGCGATAATCATTTCTGGCAGCAGATACGTGATGTTATAAATGAGGGAATATTGCCAGACTGGTACACCTTCTGGCGCATAGCTGCCAAACCAGATAATCCCCGATAGAAAATGGCAGACAAATCGCGCAATCACGCCGATGAACAAGCCGCTCCACAGTACCATGATTCGTTGCTTCGTTCCTTCGTAGCCAGACAGACGAAAAAGCCCAGCGAGACCCAGCGCACCAAAAGCAAGCGGATAATCCAGCAACAGCTGAACCGGATGAACAACTGTACTGCCCAAGAGCAATTGAAGAAATCCGACAACAAGCCCTGTCACGACACCAGCAGCGAGTCCACGGCGAACAGCGATCAATGCGATTGGCACCATCACAAGGGACACAGAGCCACCCTGTGGCATTTCGAAAACCTTGATCTGACTAAACACAATTGCAAGAGCCGCCATCATCGCCATTTCCAACAAAATGACCAACCGTTGACGATCCAATATAGTCACTCCTCAAAATAGAATAAATAAAAAATTTTTTGCACCGATAATGTTTCTGATTCTAGCCCAAGTCTATGCTCGTGTCAAAGAAAAAAGCCGCTGCCTCATCGGCACTGCGGCTAGTTGTATTACCGAACTTTCTCCAAAAACTGCTGGGCACGTTCACTTCTTGGCTTTTGGAAAAACTCTTCTGGTGGCGTATCCTCCAAGAGACGACCATCATCGAGGAATAAGATACGGTCTGACACCTCTTCGGCAAAGCGCATTTCATGCGTGACGATTGCCATAGTCATTCCGCTATCAGCCAGCCCCTTCATAACCTCCAAAACCTCCTTGACCATCTCAGGGTCAAGAGCAGAGGTCGGCTCGTCAAAGAGCATGATTTGCGGCTCCATCACAAGCGAACGGGCAATGGCTACACGCTGCTTTTGACCGCCTGACAAGCGCGAAGGAAAGGCATCCGCTTTATCTGCCAGCCCAACACGTGCCAATAGCTCGCGTGCCTTCTGTTCCGCTTCAGCCGCAGACATGCCTTTTACTTTCATCGGAGCATAGGTCAAGTTTTTCAACACCGTCATATGTGGAAACAGGTGAAAATGCTGGAAAACCATCCCGATTTGTTGGCGAATGCCCATCACGTCCGCTTTTGGCGCGGTGATTTCCTGTCCGTTGATCGTAATAGTACCCGTCGTTGGTGTCTCCATCAGGTTAATGCAGCGCAATAGCGTTGACTTACCCGATCCGGATGGACCAATGATGGCGACAACCTCCCCTTTACCGATATTCGTCGTGATACCCTTCAAAACATTCAGTTGTCCAAAGGACTTCGTAATGTTATCAATTTTAATCACTGAGTCTCATCCTCCGTTCCAGTACGCGAGCTACCCAAGTCAGGATCATAACCATGACATAGTACAGGATACCGGCCATCATGTATGGCTCAAAATAGCGGAAGATGGTGCCTTTGACCACATTCGCGTTCTGCATGATGTCTGCAAGACCAATCGTGGAAACGAGTGCGGATTCCTTCAAGAGTGCAATCGTTTCATTGACAAGAGCCGGCAAGATATTTTTGACAGCCTGCGGCAAAATAATGTCGAGCATCATCCGGTGATAAGGTACCCCAAGCGCTTTAGCCGCTTCCCACTGCCCTTTATCCACTGCCAAAATTCCACCACGAATGGTCTCGGAAATGTATGCACCTGAGTTTAATGTAAACGTCAATACAGCTGCTTCCAGTTGTGAAATATTGTAACCAGTAAGCTGTGGCGTTGCAAAATATACAAAGGTCAGTTGCAAAATCAAAGGTGTCCCGCGGAAAACAGACGTGTAGGCAACCGCGAGCCAGTTTAGCAATTTCACATTCGAAATTTTAATGAGTGCGAGGATGGAGCCCCAGAAAAATCCTAATACAACCGAAATCAAAGTAACAAGTAACGTGCCCTTTATCCCTTCCAATATGAAAGGAATATAGGGCACGATTTGTGCAAAATCCAAATTCATGCCCATTCTCCCCTCTTGCTGCTTATACAGTTATTCGTCGTTGTCTGGAGAGATTATTGACCGAACCATTTTTGAATCAGCTTGTCCATTTCTCCGTTTTCTTGCATCTTTTTAATCACTTCATTAAATTTCTGTACGTGCGGCGATCCTTTTGGGAACGCAACAGCGGAGCCATTCTTTTCATTTTCTTCCATTGTAGTGAATTGCAAAGAGTCATTATTAGCCACGAAGCCTTTCGCTACGGTGTCCTCAATAATGGCAGCATCTACACGGCCTGCTTTTACTTCTTCAACAATTTCAGGCAGCTTGTTCAGCGAAGTGATCTGCAAGCCGGAAACAGTCTTTGCAAGCTCCTTTGCTGCGCCTTCTTGAATAGAACCGAGCTGTACCGCTACTTTTTTGCCAGCCAATTGCTCAGGCTTGGTCAGATTGCTGTCTTTCTTTGCTACAATCGTATTTTTCGCATCGTAATAGATGGTGGAGAAATCAGCGTTCTTCTCGCGCTCAGGCGTTGCCGTCATGCCAGCCATAACGAAGTCCGCGCGATTCGTTTGCAGTGCGGGAATAAGTCCGTCAAAGTTCATGTCGTTGATTTGCAGTTCGTAGCCAAGCTCTTTTGCAATGTATTTCGCGATATCAATGTCAAAGCCGACAATCTCGTCTTTTCCGCTGCTCAGATCATGATATTCATACGGCTTATAGTCAGCAGAAGTAGCCATGACCAATGTTTTCTTGTCGCCAGCAGAAGACGTAGGTGCTTGTCCTGTTGCGGTTTGATTGCCTGTACCGCATCCAGCGATCACGACTGCCGCAAGCATAGAAGTAAGTGCCAGAGAAATAAATGATTTTGTTTTCTTCATGATGAACCCCCGTTGTTATGATTTTTACGCATAAAGCAGTCTATTCGCAGTATTAATTTGCATGAAAACTTATATTTATGCATTACAATGATTATTTTACTCATAATCTGAACAATTTCAATCATTTTTTACTTACATTTTAAATGCGGAATATCCAGAATTTTATATACAAATCTTTATTTTTGTGGCAGAAAAGCAAACAAGGCTTTATAGTGCTAGTAAAAGGAATTACAGGAGGCTGACATGGAGAAAAACTGGACGTCCTATTTTCAGCAGCAGCTCCCAGAAATTATCGAGGAACTGCGTACATATGTAGAGATGGAAACACCCACCCATAACAAGCAAGCTGTCGATCGATTAGGCAGCCTGATTGCAGAACGCTTTCGCGAATTGGGGTGTCGGGTGGAAAGCTTGCCACAAGAGCAATACGGAAATCAGCTGCGAATGGAGTATGGAGACGGCGACGAACAAATCCTCATTCTCGGTCACTTCGATACCGTAAAAGAGATTGGAACACTAGCAGTAGAGCCTTGTCGCGAGGAAAATGGCCGACTCTATGGGCCTGGTACATATGACATGAAAGCGGGAATCGTTTTTAGCTATTTCGCCCTGCGCGCCATGTTGGAACATAATCTTTCGCCCAAAAATAAGCTCGTCTTTTTTTGGAATACCGACGAAGAGATTGGCAGTGTTTCCTCCGAAATGCTCATTAGAGAGGAAGCAAAAAGGAGTAAATATGCATTGGTACTGGAGCCAGCCGCTGGAGATGGCTCTTTGAAAACAAGCCGAAAAGGCGGAGGAGACTTCATTTTAAAAGTAACGGGCCGCGCTGCGCATGCGGGCAATGATCACGCCAAGGGGGTCAATGCGATTGCTGAGCTGGCTCACCACGTCCTCGCTATTCAATCATTTACAAATTATGAAGCGGGCACAACCTTATCTGTCGGTACCATTACAGGCGGAAGTGCATCGAACGTCGTGCCTGACTTTGCCATGACGGAAATCGATGTGCGTATCCAAAGTCGCGAGGAAAGCGAGCGTATTACCCGATTGATGAGTCAGCTGACCCCTGTTCATCCGGAAGCCAAGCTGCTCGTGGAAGGCGGAATCACCAAGCCTCCTATGGAACGAACTGCTGGTACTGAGAAGCTATTCTTGCATGCGCAGGAGCAAGCACGTCTGGAAGGTTTTGAATTGACGGAGCAAGGTGTCGGTGGAACTAGCGACGGAAACTTCGCCGCAGATGCAGGAACACCAACGCTTGACGGTTTGGGACCTGTTGGTGATGGAGCCCACGCTTCCCATGAGCATATCGTCATTGACGCCATACCTGGCAGGATTGCCGTCATGCTTCGGATGTTTTTAACCTTGTCATAATAAATTTACAGGTGTATAATTTTATGGAAATTTAAGGCTCCGTCTACTTAACGACGGAGCCTTATCTGCACTATTTTCGAATGGGCAGACATATATATACCTATTCGAATAACAAGGAGAGGGAACCATGGAATCAAACTTCACATCGCCAAGCAATCCTGTTGGATTTTGGCGCCGCCTCGGTGCCGGTCTGCTAGATGCAATCATTATTGGATTACCGCTACTACTGATCACCTATATCATTACAGGCAATACAGAAGACAATCTTGTTACCAATATCATTACTTCACTTTACAACCTTCTTGTACCTGTATTTTGGCACGGCTATACAGTGGGCAAACGAATTGCCGGTATTCGCATCGCCCGAATCGATGGAGATCCTGTAGGAATCGGAACCATGCTGCTACGCAATTTGGTCGGAGGGATCGTGTACGTCATTACACTCGGTATTGGTATAATCGTCAGTGCCATCATGGTTGCTGTTCGTCAGGATAAACGCTCGCTCCATGATTTGATCGCCGGTACGTATGTAACATCGGATCAGCCTTAACAGAAAATAGATGCTTTGCGATGAGCCCCCTTAGATTCATAGGAAAAACCACTCGTTTTCCGATGAATCTAAGGGGGTATTTTTATCAGATTGGCGCGTACAACAGCATGTTCCGACTAAAGAAGACCGGATATATTCATCCGATCTTCTTTACTTTATCCATCTAGCAGTTTATTGGAACAGTACCTTATCTGTTTTTGCATCCATAAACACCATTGTTGTGTATGGCGGCAGGCTTGCACGCACAAGGATATACGGTGTGTGCAGCGCTGGCATTGTAATATCTTCTGGAGTAGGGTTTGTCAGCTCTACATAAACCTTGAGCATTTCCCATCCTTGCTCTGTTCCAACAACCTTCAGACTATAACCAGAGGTAGGCATTTCACCACGAGAGACTACATACAAGTCGCCTTGGCGGTGTACACCCTTCTTATCTTTTACTTTTCCTACGAATGCTCGTTCAGCCGCTGATAATGTACCTTCTTTTTCGATAGACAATTTTTTCGTTTGCACGTTTACCTGAGAAGCCGAGATCGACTCCGAATGTTTTTGTTCAGCCTGCACGGCAGTTTGTGAAAATGGCAGGATGGAGAGAATGGTGAGAACCGCTACACTGTTTTTCAATAACGATTTCATACTTTATCAACTCCTGATTTTTTTTAGAGGGCAACAACATTACTTGATACTGGCCAGTATCTCTCAGATAGGATTTTTACCACTATCTGGATGATTTGATTTAATCATTATATTTATTAAAAAGCAATATTTTCCAAAATGTTTTATTTTTGTTAATTAACCTTTACTCATATATCACCAAAAATCCTTATTAGAGTAAGCATAATTTGATTTCAACCTATTTGTAGTTTGAACGATAATTATATTTATATTTTTATTATTAATTGATTTATCACATAATTAGTTGTAATATTCAGATGATTACGAATGGACTATTCACAGAAGAAAGCACAAAAAAAGCTGACGCCGATTGCATATCGTCGTCAGCTTACAGCTGCTAAGCATTATTCTTACTGTCCACGAATCGCAGCAATCGCTTGACCGCGATTTTCCTGATTGAATACTGCGCTTCCTGCAACAAGGACTGTCGCTCCTGCTTCCTCGCACAAACGTGCTGTTTGTGCGTTGACACCGCCATCGATTTCGATTTCCACATGCCCCAAGCCACGCTCGTTCAGCATTTGACGCAACTGGGCAACCTTTGGCACAACGCTGTGAATGAATTTTTGTCCACCAAAACCAGGGTTCACTGTCATGAGGAGAACCATATCCAAATCAGCAAGGACTGGCTCGATCGTGGAAATCGGTGTAGCCGGGTTCAATACCACTCCCGCTTTCACACCTTGCTCCTTGATCAAGTACAGCGTGCGGTGCAGATGACGGCATGCTTCCTGATGAACAGTAATCCAGTCTGCTCCACTTTTCGCGAATTGCGGAATATAGCGATCTGGCTCCTCGATCATCAAGTGCACATCGAGTGGCAGCTTGGTCACTGGACGGATCGCTTCCACAATCAGAGGACCGATCGTAATGTTTGGAACGAAGTGTCCATCCATCACATCCACGTGAATCCAGTCTGCTCCTCCCTTCTCGACATCGAGAATTTCTTCACCCAGACGGGCAAAATCAGCAGATAGGATAGAAGGTGCGATTTTTACCATGGTTTGTTCCTCCGTTGGTATTCTTTTAGCTCTTCGCGGAATTGCTTGTAGTGCTCGTAGCGCTGTTCACTGATTTCTCCAGCCTCCAGCGCGGCCTGCACGGCACAAGCTGGCTCGCTTACGTGAAGACAGCCACGGAACTTGCATTCCGAGCTGCGATCGGCAAAGTCCAGAAAGGATTCCGCCAGGTCAAGCTCGGAGAAATCGATAAATTCCAATGAACTGAAGCCCGGTGTGTCTGCCACATAGCCGCCGCCCGCAAGCGGAATCAGCTCGACATGACGCGTTGTATGCTTTCCGCGTCCGAGCTTTTGGCTGACATCTCCTGTCTGCAAGCTGACACCCGGAAACAGCATGTTGATCAGGGAGGATTTACCCACACCTGACTGACCGGCAAAAACCGAAATACGGTCGCGCAAAATCTCACGCACGTCCTCTACACCGCGTTCATCCGCCGTTGAGGTCGGAATCACGCGGTACCCGATCGCTTCATACTTCTTCACGATTTCGGTGACCTCTTCTTCCGACACTTGATCGGCTTTGGATAAGACAATCACGGAATCAATCCTTGCATGCTCCGTGTGCGTCAGGAACTTGTCCAGCAGCAACGGGCTAAACATCGGCTTGTACATCGAAAAGACGAGTACCGCCTGATCCACATTGGAAATGGGCGGACGAACTAACTCATTCGTCCGTTCGCCCACCTCCATGATATAGCCTTCTTCCTCATTGATCGCATCGTAGACGACCCAATCCCCAACCAGTGGGTTTACTTTTGCATCTTTTTTCTTGAAGAGCCCTCGTGCACGGCAACTGTAGATTCGCCCTTCGTCGGCTACATAATAGAAACCGCTGAGCGCTTTCACAATCCGTCCTTCTGGCATTCATGTCCCTCCACTACACTATGGCAAGCTGTTATAGGAAACTGGAATCGTCTGGTATTCATTGAAGCCTTGATCAGTCGATCGTTTCACAAAGACCTTGACTACCGAGTCCTTCTGTGGCGCCAAGACGATTGGTACATCGTACTCTTTATTTTCGGTGATCGTCTCCGTCTGGAAAACTTTTGCCTCTCCACGAGCATCTGTCACTTCAATTTTCACTTCCAGTGGTTCACCAGGTACAACCTCTACATAAACCGGAACGTTTGCCAGTTTGGCGTCCTGCGGATATTGGCCATTGCTGACCTCAAGCGGAATCGCTACATCCTTTTGCACTTCCATTCCCGGATCGTAAGGGTGAGTGCTGAGAACAATACCTGGTTTGTCAGTCGTATAAGAAGGTACTTCGGTGATTTTCCCGACAGACAGCCCTTTTTTGAACAATTCTACTTGCGCAGCCTCTACGGATTTATTCCGGACATCCGGCATTTTCACGAAGGTTTTCCCTTTACTGATCGTGACCGTCACATTCGTTTTAGTCGGGAAGACCTTTTCATTTGCGGCTGGAGATTGCTTGATAACCGTCCCTACCTCAGCCTTGTCGTCCTCTTCCTCTACGAAAGTGACATTCTCCAGTTTAAAACCATTGCTTTTCAATGCTTCCTCTGCTGTCGCTCGCGGCAACGTAACCAGATTTGGCATGTTGATCTCTTGTTGTCCTTTGCTTACAAACAAGGTCACAACGGAATTTTCCTTTAACCGCATGGGAGGCGCAGGGTCCTGGCGTATCACCATTCCCTTTTCTATCGTATCATTGGCTTCTTCGACGATACGGGCAACAAGTTTGGCATCCTGAATCTTTTTCTCAGCGAGCGTCACTTCGATCCCTTCCACATGAGGCACCTGTGCCTCTGGAACGGACGGGAACAGATTCAACAGTAAGTTAAATCCGAAGAATGCCAGTACGAAAAACAATCCGATACCGCCTACCCAGAACAGGGCTTTGACCCACCATTGTTTCTTAGCTGGTTTGGCATCTTCTTCTTCTGTACGCTGCTCATAGCGGCTACGCCCCGCTCCTCCGGTTTTGCCATTGGTATGGCCTTCGAGCATGTCAGGTGTGATGATCGGCACCACACGCGTCATTTCTTCATCCACCGGGAACGTCAGCTTTTCTTCGTTTAATCGCTCTGGGAACAAGCAGGTCTCCAAATCTTCTAGCATTTCACTCGCGGATGCGTATCTGAGAAATGGATCCTTTACCAGCGCCTTCAAAATGACATTTTCCACACTCTGTGGGATAGCCGGATTGACTTGGCGCGGCTCTGGAAGCGGCTCCTGCAAATGCTTGAGCGCCACTGATATAGGCGAGTCACCGGAAAACGGCAGTTCACCCGTCACCATTTCGTACAAGACGATCCCCAGCGAGTAAATATCGGATTTTTCCCCGGTAATCCCACCGCGCGCCTGCTCTGGCGAAAAATAATGGACAGAGCCAAGCATCGCATTCGTATGCGTAATCGTTGCTGAAGTAACGGCTCGCGCAATCCCGAAATCCGTAACCTTCACCCGCCCATTTTTTCCAATCATAATATTATGCGGCTTAATATCTCGATGAATGATCTGGTTTTGATGCGCATGATCGAGTGCATCGCAAATTTGCTCGGCGATCCGCACTGCCTCTTCTACCGGCAGCGCACCACGTTGAATGATGACCTCTTTCAACGTATAGCCTTCTATGTACTCCATCACCATGTAATGGGTATCGCCATCCTGACCGACATCATACACCCCAACCACATTGGGGTGAGATAAGCTCGCCACCGCCTGCGCTTCACGTCGGAAACGATTTACGAAATCTTCGTCCGTACCAAACTGTGAACGCAGTACTTTAACTGCCACTGGACGATTCAAAATTAAATCTTTGGCCTTGTATACAATGGCCATACCGCCCCCACCGACGCGGGATTCTATTTGGTATCGTCCTCCCAGTCGTTGACCTTCCATCTCTCTCACCCCTCTTTCTGACCGGCATCAAGCGTATTTCGTACGGCAACCAGCGTTATGTTATCTTCCCCACCAGCATCCAGTGCTTCCTGCACCAAACCGTCCACCTTCGCTTGTAACGATATCTGTTTCTGCAACTTTTCTTCCAAGGAAGGATGACTGACCTTGTTGCTCAATCCATCTGAGCAAATCAAGACGATATCACCCTCTGACCATTCAAACTGCCCAAGATCAATGAGTACATCCGGTTCTGTCCCGAGTGAACGCATAATAACATTGCGGTGAGGGTGGACAGACGCCTCCTCGGCTGTAATCTGTCCACTTTTCATCAGCTCATTGACAAGGGAATGGTCTTCTGTTTTCATGACCAGTCCGTCTTGGTTGTAAAAATACAGACGGCTGTCACCGATATGCGCGGTAATCACGGAGGATTGGTCGAACAAGGCAGCAACTACGGTTGTGCCCATGCCACTGCACTCCGGATGTTCAAGCGCATATTCATAGACTTCTTTATTCGCAAGCAGAACGGCGTTCATCAATTGCTCGCGCACATCCTCTGCTTCGAGGTCCCCATCTAGGTGACGCAGTTCTTTCACTATTCGCTCAACAGCTAGGCGACTGGCAATATCACCAGCCTGATGGCCACCCATACCATCTGCTACAATGGCGAGCACGCGTCCGTTTAAATCGGTCACACAGGCATAATAGTCCTCGTTAACCTGACGAACGCGACCAACATGGGATTTCATCGCGATTTCCATGGCATCACCCCACGGTTTCTTTAGCGTGTTGTGCCCTCAATTGTCCGCAAGCAGCAGCAATGTCACTACCTTGCTCGCGTCTGATGGTCACATTGATTCCTTTTTCCTCTAAAATGCGTTTGAACTGAAAAATCTCATTACGTGGCGTGCGTACATAATCACGCTCTGGTACGTAGTTCACCGGGATCAGATTCACGTGGCAAAGCATGTCGCCAATGAGTTCGGCCAGCTCCTCTGCATGCTCGGGCTGATCGTTTTTCCCGCCGAAAAGACCGTACTCAAAACTGATGCGACGCCCTGTCTTGTTAATGTAATGGTGACATGCCTCCATCAGCTTAGCAAGCGGAAAGCCACGGTTGATCGGCATCAGCTGGCTTCTCAGCTCCGTGTTCGGAGCGTGTAGGGAAATCGCCAGGTTCACTTGTCCGCCTCGTTCAGCAAACTCGTAAATCTTCGGTACAATTCCACTGGTGGAAACCGTAATGTGACGAGCACCGATATTCAATCCACGGTTATCGTTGATGACGGACAAGAACGCCATCAAGCTCTCGAAGTTCTCGAACGGCTCCCCGATCCCCATGACGACAACGTGACTGACACGCTCACCTTCCGCATCCAGTCTGCGTTGTGCCGTCAATACTTGAGAGACGATTTCACCTGCATCCAGGTTACGCTTCAGTCCACCTAATGTAGATGCACAAAACGTACAACCAATACGGCAACCCACCTGTGTCGTAACACAAATGCTGTTTCCGTAGTTATGACGCATAATCACTGTCTCAATCGCATGTCCATCGACAAGCTGGAACAAAAACTTGATCGTCCCATCCTGCGATTCCTGATGCGTGATTTCCTTGAGTGGCTCCATACGGAATGTGTCAGCCAGCTTTTCGCGCAGCTCCTTGGACAAATTGCTCATCTCTTCAAAAGAAGAGACGCGTTTTACATATAGCCAGTCAAAAATTTGTTGCGCACGAAATGCTTTGTCGCCTGCACTAACCAGCCATTCTTTCATTTCATCTTGCGTTAAACTGTAAATAAGCGGCTTTGCGCCAGTAAATGTTGTTAACGGCATTCTATCTCCACATCCTCAAAATCATTGCTTGCCTAAATCCATTCTATCATTGTACCTCGTGGGGCGTCTCGCTTCAAACGGTTTTGACATCCAGATTCACAAATGCGTCGCTTTTCCTAGTGTAAACCAATCCAAGCGCGCGCAAACAAAGGCAAAGGAGTGGCATTTTCCACCTGTTGGTGCGCCACCCCTTGTTTGTACATCCGTTACTTTATCCTCTTCGTTTCAATCGCGCGATAAAGAATCCATCACTCTCGAAATGGTGAGGCAAAATTTGCACGCAGGCTCCGGTTTCATCGACATGCCCTCTGACAGCCTCAGGCAGGTCTTGTGCCAGTGTATCATCAAATACGAAATCAGGGTGTTCTTCAACAAAGCGGCGAACAATCTCCTGGTTTTCTGCTGGCTCAATCGTACATGTGCTGTAAACCATGACACCACCCTCTGCGAGTAGCAGCGCCAATGTTTTGAGCAGTTCGTACTGTAGCTGAGCAATCGCACGGACATCTTCCGGCGTTTTGTTCCACTTCAGATCAGGCTTGCGACGAATCACGCCAAATCCGGTGCATGGCGCATCCAGCAGGATTCGATCGAAAGTTCCCAGCGCTTTTTCAGGCAGGTCTAGTGCATCACTTACGATTGGCTCGATGATCGTAATCCCGAGTCTTTTCGCTGCATTCGCAATCAGATCGCGTTTGTGCGGATGCACGTCACTCGCTATGATTTCCCCGCGGTTTTCCATCATTTCGGCTATGTGCGTTGTTTTTCCACCAGGTGCCGCGCAAGCATCCAGTACACGCATACCTGGTTGGGCAGCAAGAGCTGGTGCTACGAGCATGGAACTCTCATCCTGGATCGTGAAGTAGCCTTCCTTGAACAAGCGAGAGCCTGCTACATGTCCGCCTTCCACCAGAATAGCATGAGGACTGACAGACGACGCTTGTCCTTCCAGCCCTTCTTCCGCCAGCTTGTCCAGCACTTGATCCTTCGTCGTTTTCCATGCATTGACCCGGATAGCGCTATGCGGGGTTCTGTTGTTGGCTTCGCAAATGGCAATTGTCGTCTCTTCGCCATATACGTTAAGCCACTGACGCACAAGCCATTCCGGATGCGAATAGGCTACGGCGATTTGCAAGGCACGGCTGCCTTTTGGCTGACGCTCCCACACATCCGGCTGGCGCAACACATTGCGCAAGACACCGTTGACCATCGAAGCAATCCCTTGATGACCGCGTTTCTTGGCTATTTCAACCGCCTGGTGTACGGCAGCACGCTCAGGAATACGGTCCAAAAAGTGAATTTGATACAAGCTGAGACGCAACAAATTACGGACCCAGGTCTGGACCTTTTTATTCCCCACAAAATGGGACAGGACATGATCCAGCGTCATCTTGCGCTGTATGGTACCGTACACAAGCTCTGTCACCAGCCCTGCATCTGCTGAACTGAGATTTTCCCGATCCAAGACATTGCGCAGCTCAAGATTGCTGTAGGACTTATGTTCTTCTACCCTGTTCAAAACATCGAGGGCGATATCGCGAGCTCCCTTTTTTGCCACGGACTATTCTCCTACCTTTGTGCCGATTTCAATGCTGCTGCCCGCTCCGCGCAAAAAGTCGAGTGCACTCATACGTTTTTTGCCTTCTGGCTGCAATTCGGTTATTTTCACAGCACCGCTACCGCAAGCGACAACGATACCGTCTTCCTCAAGGTCGATGATGGTTCCCGGCTCTTTGCCTTCACCGGACATAGACATTTTTTCTACCCACCACAGCTTCCAAATCTTTCCTTCGCATGTGGTAAATGCGACAGGCCACGGATTCAAGCCGCGGACTTGGTTGTAAATCTGTTCTGCAGAACGGCTCCAGTCAATTTTTTCGTCTGTACGCTTGATATTTGGGGCAAAAGTCGCTGCCGAATGATCCTGTTGCTCTGCTACAAGCTCACCAGCCAACAGGGGCGGAACAGTAGCAATCAACAGCTCAGAGCCTGCCGCAGCCAATTTGTCATGTAAGGTCCCCACTGTATCGCGCTCTTCAATCGGCACGACTACCTTGGACAGCATATCCCCTGCATCGAGAGCTTCCACCATGTACATGATCGTTACGCCTGTTTCCGCTTCTCCCTCAACAATCGATTTATGAATCGGGGCACCCCCGCGATATTTCGGCAAAAGAGAGGCGTGCACATTGATGCAGCCATATTTCGGGGCATCAAGCAGCTTTTTAGGCAAAATCTGCCCATATGCTGCTGTAATAATCAGATCAGGCTTGAGGGCCATCACTTCTTCAAGCGCTTCCTCTGCCTTGATTTTTTCCGGTTGCAATACCAAAAGTCCATGACGCAAAGCCGCCTCCTTCACGGGGGGCGGCGTCAATACTTGCTTGCGTCCAACGGGACGATCGGGTTGTGTTACGACTCCAATCACGTTGTAGCCTGCTTCGAGTACTGCCGTAAGACTCGATACAGCAAAGTCAGGCGTACCCATAAACAGGATGCGAGCATCTTTCAAATGGTTATTCCCCTTCCTGGTTCGGGTTTACTTTGTACACCTTGTCAGCTACATCGATAAAGAGGACACCGTTCAAATGATCGATCTCGTGTTGAGCACAACGGGACAACAGGTCGTCTGCCTCGAGCTCAACCACATTCCCGTTACGGTCATGACCGCGCAGCTTGATCCACTTGTGGCGACGAACGTCTCCTTGCAGGCCAGGAATGCTCAAGCAACCTTCTGGATAATCGTATTGCTCCCCTTCATGCTCAATGATTTCCGGATTGATCATTTCAATTAGTCCATCACCGCAATCCATCACGATGACACGCTTGGAAATGCCCACTTGTGGAGCAGCCAATCCTACACCGTCTGCATCGTACATCGTGTCTGCCATATCATCAAGCAGCTTGTGCAAGTTGGAATTAAATTTGGTTACGACCATTGCCTTTTCACGCAAAATCGGATCTGGATGTTTTACAATTGTGCGAATCGCCATGTGTTTCATATCCTCCCTAAAGCAGTACGTAAGGGTCGACGTCAATCGTCATCAATACTTTCTGCTGTTTGTTCCATTCTTCAAACGCAGCCGTCGCCTGAGCGAGCAGCTCTGACAGTTGCGGTTCATCACGATATTTTAGCATGATCTGAAAACGAAATCTATCCTTCACCCTTGCAATGGGCGAAGCCACAGGGCCCAAGAGGATCGTCGTCTGTGCCAAACGCTGCCGCAAATAGTCAGCCATCGTATGCGCACCACGGATCACAACAGGTACCTCCTCGTGGCTAAACGTAATTAATACGAGACGGAAATATGGCGGGTAGCCTGTTCGTCTGCGCTGCATCATTTCATCCTGATAAAATGCGGGATAATCATGTTTAGTCGCATGAACAATGCTATAGTGCTCCGGTGTATACGTCTGAATCACAACATCTCCGTCCAGCTCATGCCGACCTGCTCGTCCACCTACCTGCGTCAAAAGCTGAAATGTCTTCTCCGCTGCACGGAAGTCGGGCAGATGCAAGGACGTATCCGCTGCAATGATGCCCGCTAGCGTCACTCGTGGAAAATCAAGTCCCTTGGCAATCATCTGCGTACCGAGCAGAACGTCGCCTTGACCTGAGCGGAATTTATTTAGCAGCTCTTCGTGAGAGCCTTTTCGCGAGGTCGTGTCCACGTCCATTCGGATGACCCGGATTCCAGGGAAAAATTTTGCCAGCTCGGCTTCCACCTTTTGCGTCCCCGTACCAAAAAAGCGGATATGCTCACTTTGACACTCCGGACAATGCTTAGGCTGTGCGATGGTGTATCCACAGTAGTGGCAGCGCGCCGTATGATTCGTTTTATGATAAGTAAGCGAGATGTCGCAATGAATGCAACGCATCGTATATCCGCAGGAGCGGCACATGACAAAGGTAGAAAAGCCTCTTCGATTAAGGAAAATGACCATCTGTTCCTCTTTTGCCAATCGATCCGCAATCATCTCATGCAGCTTCCGGCTGAACATCGAGCGATTCTGGGCCTGTAGCTCCTCGCGCATGTCCACGACATGTACCTCTGGCATCGGGCGATTCCCGACACGCTCCGGCATACGTAACAGCTCGTATCGGCCTCGCGTAGCCAATGCATACGTCTCCAAGGCAGGAGTCGCGCTTCCCATGACAAGGACACCCTGATTCTCTTTCGCTCGCCACAGCGCTACTTCTCGTGCATGATATCGCGGGGTCTCTTCCTGCTTATACGAGCTCTCATGCTCTTCATCGATCACAATCAAGCCAACATTCCGAAACGGAGCAAAGATGGCAGATCGGGCGCCTACCACCACTTTGACTTGCTTGCGAATGATCTTGCGCCACTCGTCAAAACGCTCTCCTTGCGACAACGCACTGTGCAAAACAGCTACATCTGCGCCAAAACGAGCTTTGAAGCGCTCTACCATTTGCGGAGTCAGTGCAATTTCAGGAACGAGAAAGATCGCCTCGCGCCCTTTTTCCAACGTGCGTTCGATCGCTTCAAGATATACTTCTGTCTTACCGCTTCCGGTAACCCCGTGGAGCAAGTAAGAAGCATAGGTTCCCGATTCAATCGATTGCAAGATAGGTGTCAGTACCTCTTCCTGTAACGGGGTAAAGACAGGCTTTTGCTTTTCCTGGAATCGTCGATTCGCGTAGGGGTCCCGGTAAACCTCCACTTGCTCGATCGCGATCCAGCCTTTTGATTCCAGGCTTTTCAGTGGAGAACGCGTAATTCCGTATTCATCCCGCAGCATTTGTACAGATAAGGACTGCTCCTTGTGCATGAGCATCAGTTGAAGGACACGGCGCATCTGCTCTGCCCGTGCTGGCAACGAACCAATCGCTTCCTCCAGCTTCCCCTCATCCAATAAGCTTCGGACAAATGATTGCTGCTTGCGAGTTATTTTGTCTCTTACTTGATACTCCGTAGCAAGCAGACCGCTTTGTATCCAACCCGGAACGAGCAAATACTCCTCTGCAAATTGTTTCTCCACTTCTGTCAGCGGTAGTTGCCGTTTGCGGAACAATTCCCACAGAAGCCCCGATCTCCCGCATGCCTCTTCGTCCAATGCGTCTGTCGCTGTCAACCACTTCTCCGACTTCCCTTTGAGCACAGCCGGAAGCATCGCCTGTACAGCTGTTACCCACGGACACAAGTATTGCTTGGACATCCATTCGCTCATCTTTAGCAGCTCTGGCGTGAGAGGAGGAGTGTCGTCTTGTACCTGCACGACATCTTTTAGTCGCGAACGATCTGGTATGGCTTGGTCGTCCTCTACGATCCCGATAACATAGCCTTGCAATTGACGAGGGCCAAACGGGACAACCACGCGGCTGCCAATGCGAATCAGTGGACGCAACCAAGGCGGAACATGGTAATCAAAAGGTCGATTCGTTCGATTGACCGGAACGTCCACGATAATTTGGGCAATCATGACAGGTCTTGGAGCGGTCTATGCTCTTGCACCGCAAGGACAGCATCAAACAGCTTGTCTGCCACAGCCCGCTTACTCAATTTATCCAATGCCAGTTGCTCGCCGCCACGGGTTAGCAAGGTCACGATATTCGTATCGCTCCCCATACCTGCTCCCTCAAGCAACACATTATTGGCTACGATCATATCGAGATTTTTTCGCTCCAGCTTGGACTGGGCATGCTGTAACACATTTTGGGTCTCTGCTGCAAAACCTACGACGAATTGCTTCGTTTTGCGCTCACCAATCGTCTTTAAAATATCGGGTGCTTTTTCTAGCACGAGGTCGAGTGGACCATCACCCTTTTTCAGCTTATGTTCAGCTACATGCTTCGGTCGATAATCGGAAACGGCTGCTGATTTGACGACAATGTCACAGTGTGGCAACTGCTCCATGACGGCATCGAACATTTCTTGTACCGATTCCACCGCGATGAATTCTACTCCATCAGGACGTGCCAAGGTTGTCGGCCCACTGACCAACGTGACCTTTGCCCCTCTGTCTCGTGCCGCTTCCGCGATGGCGTAGCCCATTTTTCCTGAAGCATGATTGGTTATGTAACGAACGGGATCAATTTTTTCACGAGTCGGTCCCGCTGTGATCAGTACGTGCTTGTCCTGCAAATCTTTTTCTCGGATCGTTTGTCTGGTCTCATCGGCGGCAAACCACTGACGCACAGCTTCGACGATTTCCTCTGGCTCCGCCAAACGTCCTTTGCCAATCCAGCCACAAGCCAAAAGCCCGACACCCGGTTCCACAAACCGATAACCATAAGCGGTAAGCTTATCCATATTGGCGATAACCGCAGGGTGATTGTACATATTGACGTTCATGGCAGGCGCGACCATGACAGGCGCTTTCGTAGCCAATACAGTCGTCGTCAGCATATCATCCGCAATACCATTCGCCATTTTGCCAATCACGTTTGCCGTTGCTGGCGCGATCAAAACGAGATCAGCTCGATCAGCCAGTTCAATATGGCTAATCACATGTGGATCTGGCTCCGTAAATGTATCTGTATAAACAGGCAGGTGAGACAAGGCTTGAAACGTCAAAGGCTGAATAAACTGCAAGGCGCTCTCTGTCAAAATGACATGCACCAATGCACCTGCTTGTGTCAGCTTGCTGGTCAGTGCAGCAGCCTTATAAGCAGCAATGCCGCCAGATACTCCAAGAACAATTCGTTTTCCTGCAAGCGAATGCATCTGCACTCTCTCCTTTCTCCCCTATCCGTAATCCGAAAAAAACAACCTCGTGAGGTTGTTTTTAAAGGTGACTGCTTATTTGCGACCGTCCAAAAACTCGTGAACGAGCTCATCGGAGATGAACTCCTCCAGTGCCAAACCTACAAACTTTTTGGATTTTGGTCTCACGACTTGAACTTCGCTGTTTTCGCGAAGCTGACGCGCACGCTTGGATGCGACTGTCACCAGGATGTACTTGCTCTCTGCCTTTTCGGTCAATTCGTCAATAGATGGATACAACATAATTCTATTCAACCTCCTGTAACCATTTGCGATATTTGTGAACCTGACGATCTTTTTTCAGATGCTCCGCTGTAATAATCGCTTGGATACGATCACACGCCGATTCGATGACGTCATTGACGACTACATAATCGTAGTGATCCATGAGCTCGATTTCAGCACGCGCCACTTCCATGCGTTTGCGAATGATCTCTTGTGATTCTGTCCCGCGTCCCACGATCCGGTTTTCCAGTTCGTTTAAATCAGGCGGAGCCAGGAACAGGAATGTACCTTGCGGGAAGCTCTCTTTTACTTGAAGAGCACCCTGAACTTCAATCTCAAGAATGACATCGCGGCCCTCATTGAGCATATCGTCCACGAACTGACGAGGGGTTCCGTAGTAATTCCCCACGTATTCTGCCCATTCCAGGAGAGCATCTTCTTCAATCATCCGCTTGAACTCTTCCTGGCTTTTAAAAAAGTAATTAACTCCTTCTACCTCTCCAGGACGCGGCTGGCGTGTGGTAGCGGAAACAGAATACACCAGATCAGGCATCACTTCACGAAGTGCCTTGCATACCGTTCCTTTTCCCACACCAGCTGGTCCGGAAAGAACCAAAAGGAGACCACGATCAACCATGCTCATTGTTTACACTCCTACTTTATTCGTCCGATTCGTCATCCTTTGTAGTCAAGCGCTGTGCCACTGTTTCTGGCTGTACCGCTGACAATATCACGTGATCGCTGTCTGTAATAATGACCGCACGTGTACGTCTCCCATAGGTAGCGTCCACTAGCATGTTGCGATCGCGCGCTTCCTGGATGATCCGTTTGATAGGAGCGGACTCCGGACTTACAATTGAAATAATGCGGTTGGCATTGACGATGTTGCCAAAACCGATATTGATTAGCTTGATTGCCATGACGGCCCAGCCCATCCTTTCATGCTACTCGACATTCTGTATTTGCTCCCGCATCTTCTCCAGTTCTGTCTTGATCTCGACAGCCAAATGCTGAATGCGCAAATGATTCGCTTTGGAAGCAATCGTATTGGCTTCCCGATTCATTTCCTGGAGCAGAAAATCCAGTTTTCGACCAATTGCTTCTTCTTTGCCTAATTGATTGGCAAACTGTTGGCAATGACTATCTAAACGGGTCAACTCTTCACTAATATCACTTTTATCAGCGAAAAAGGCAACCTCTTGTGCTACACGAGCAGGGTCCAATTCAAAAGGAGTCAAACCGGCCCACTCACTTACGCGTTGCTCGAGTCGGCCCTTATAATCTTCCTTACAAAGTGGGGCCAACCGGGAGATCTCCCGCGTCCATGTGTTGACGGCAGTCAGGCGACTGGCTAGATCAGCGTGCAACAGTTTACCCTCGGTCTCTTTCATCGAAACGAGATCCAAGGCGGCGCCCCTGACCAGGTCTTGGAGCCACTCTGCCAGCTCCTCCACATTGTCGTCCTCTGACTCTTTGGTATGTATCACGCCAGGAAAGTGTAGCAGATCCTTGACGGTTAAAGGCGTCTCTAGCGCAAAACGCTGAGTCATCTCGCGGGAAATGGAGACTAGCTGTTCAGCTACATCCCAGTCAATGTCCATAACCGTAGCAGAAGAACTTTTCCCTTCCACTGAGACAGTGACATCGACACGCCCTCTTCTGACATACTGTGCAACCAGCTTACGAATCGAATCCTCAAGCATATTCCACGCTTTGGGCAGGCGCACGACAATCTCAGAAAAGCGGTGATTCACTGCACGTATCTCGACTGTTGCTCGAATGGAGCCTTTGCTATCTTCTTTTCTACCGTAACCAGTCATGCTTCGAATCACAAGTTTTCACTTCCATAGACGCAAAATCGTTAATTTATTATAGGAGACAACTCTTGGCAGTGTCAACCGAAGCACCCCCACCACGATGAGATTCCTCCTTGCTCTGACTTATGCTACACTGTGACTGGCAGCTCTCTATCTATTATTCTAGCCATTTTTTTGATCTGAGGTGACTTTTGTGGCATTTGATGGCGTAGTAACCCGCTCTGTTGCGCGGGAATTACATAAACTGGTAGGAGGACGCATCTCAAAAATCCACCAGCCCCACCATAGCGATATTATTATGCAAGTACGGACACAAGGAGAAACGGTAAAATTCCTCCTGTCTGCAAACCCGACCTATCCCCGCTTGCACATCACGACAGAAGAATTCACGAATCCGCTGGAAGCTCCGATGTTTTGCATGCTATTGCGCAAGCATTGTGAGGGCGGCGTAATTGAATCCGTCCAGCAAATCGGGATGGAGCGAATCATTCACATCGACGTACGCACCCGGGATGAGCTGGGTGACACGGCTGTCCGACGCATTATTGTAGAGATCATGGGCAAGCACAGCAACATCATCCTCATCGATCCTGCAACCGGAATGATTTTGGATAGCGCCATGCATGTGACGCTCGCCATTAGCCAGTACAGACAAGTTACGCCCGGCAGACCTTACGTCACTCCTCCGAGCCAAGATAAACGCGACCCTCTCACTGTAACCGAGCAAGCGTTTATTTCTTCCCTCGATTGGAACGGCGGTCGTTTGGACAAGCAAATCGTAGATGGCTATACCGGGATCAGTCCCTTATTGGCAAAAGAAATTTTGCACAGAGCCAGCCTCGCGAATCGTGAATCACTGTGGGCTGCCTTTTCACAGGTGATGAAAGCAATCAGCGATCATGCGTATGTGCCATCCATTGTAGAGGCAAACGGCAAAGCGTATTTTCACGTCGTCGAGCTGACACATCTCTCAAATGGAGTTACCACCCCCTATCCTTCCGTCCAAGAATGCTTGCAGGCATTTTACGAAGGGAAGGCGCTCCGTGACACTGTCAAACAACGTGCGCACGATTTGATTCGCTTTGTCACTGTTGAGCGCAATAAAAATGTAAAGAAAATCGAGAAGCTCGAGCAAACGCTGAAAGATGCGCATGAAGCAGATCTGTTTCGTCTGTACGGTGAATTGATCACCGCCAATATGCACCAAATGAAGCGAGGGGATCGCGAGCTCGTCACAGTCAACTGGTATGACGAAGCGGGAGGTACCATCACCATTCCGCTCGACCCATTAAAGACCCCGTCGGAAAATTTGCAGTCGTATTACAAACGGTATAACAAGGCCAAAAACAGCCTTTCCATCGTGAGTGAGCAGATTGAGCATGCGCAGGCTGAGCTATTGTATTTGGACGGCGTATTGGTCCAACTAGAACATGCCACCTTAAAAGATGCCGAAGAAATTCGCGAGGAGCTCGTTGAGCAAGGCTACATGCGAGATCGTAAAAAACGCGGTCCGCGCAAGAAAAAAGATACCCGACCAGAGCTGGATACGTACATTTCTTCGGATGGCATTGAAATTTTGGTCGGCAAAAACAATAAACAAAATGAATACCTGACCAACAAGCTCGCATCGTCGCAAGAAACATGGCTGCACACCAAGGATATTCCTGGATCCCATGTGGTCATTCGCGCTCGGGAATTTTCGGATGAAACGTTGCTTGAAGCAGCCAATCTGGCCGCTTTCTTCAGCCGTGCCAAAGAAGGAAGTCAAATTCCCGTAGATTACACGCTCGTGAAGCATGTAAAAAAACCAAGCGGGGCCAAGCCAGGCTATGTGATCTACGAACAGCAACGAACGCTGTATGTCACACCAGATGAAGCACTCATCCGCCGTTTAAAATCAAACACCTCTTCTACGAATAGTGCGACTACCTAAGTTCATACTAAGGGCATGAAAGGTGGTGTTCGCTCTTTGAACATCGTTCTCAAGCTCTTGTTTAACGGAATCATTGCCATTCCAGGGCTTTGGTGGTCAGGGACGTCCCTTATGTTTGCCGTGCTCGCAAGCATGATTGTCAGTTTACTGGGTTATGTATTGGATTTGACAATCCTCCCTCGTACGAACAATACGTTTGCAAGCACCGCTGATTTCTTGTTCGTGTATGCCTCCTTGTGGCTTGGCTGTTACCTGTTTGGTCAGACCATATCCTTATCAGGTTTGTTGTTGACGACATTTGCCATTACGGTGGTCGAATACTTTTTCCATGGTTACCTGCAACGGCACGGCGTCCACCATTCCAAACATCCGGGCTGAAGCATCATTTCTATTTTGGAAGGAGGATCAGGATGAACGTTATTGGCATCATCCAGACCGATCTGAACGAATTCAACGTGCTGTTTGAGCAGCAAGGTGGACAAGGCGGAAACGGACAAGGACAGCAATCACACGACGGCGGACAAAACAACCAACAAGACCAAGACAGCGACTCGATGTTTCTCAGCTTTCTCGATGAACAACCGAGTTCAAATGAACACAGCGGGCAAGGGAACAGTCAAGGCGGAGGCCAAGGCGGACAACAACAAAATGGCCCGCAAGAGCTAACCGTCCGCATTAAAGGAATTCCTGAGGGACAAAAAGCGAATTTCCTGCAAATGTATCAAATTCTTCAGGATGCCCAGGACTCCCAAACCCTTGAAAAGGACCTGACCATTGTCGATCACGGGGACCAAGATCAGGGCGCCCAAAAACAAGGGCAGGGCCACGGCTCGGGCAAGCAAAACAAAACCACTCATTAGTTTGAAGACAAAAAACAAAAACCACCTGGAAGCAGATTCCAAGTGGTTTTTGTTTTTGCTATCGGCAATTCATTGCATTCATAAACGGCCAAGTCCCCGCTCTGCCGTTGACCTCATGTTTCTATAACCTGCGCTCACACAGGTGGGCGACCCTTCTGCACTTCAACCTTCCCATGCATCCAAAAAGGAGGTGGGCCTGACATCCATCACAGTTTCCGTCTCCCGAAAAACACGTATAAGGTTAGAAACATTTACGGCCTATCGTACATCGCAGGATCTTGATATCCCTACTTTAACACAGAATGGCCCTTTGCTCAACGGATAAAGTTCCCTTTGGACTTTTCAATCTTATCAATCCCACGAACTAAGCATTTCCCTGCCCAAAAAATCGCTACGTCCGCTTTACCTTCGCTTGTACGAGCGTCTGAAATTCAGGACGTGCGATCAGGGACGGCTGCTGTTGCTTTTCCCAGGCCAGGGCATATTCGAGGCCGTGTATTCGGCAGCGTCCCAACCCTTCTTTGGTTACGGCGTACGCTTGTTTCGGCAGGCGACGTACCGCAGCAACCAATTTTTCAACCTCACTATCGACTTGACTGGCTTCAACCGCTCGATAGATCAAGCCGATTTCCTCCGCCTTTTTCCCTGTAATCCTTTCTCCCAGCAGTGCGAGCCGCTTCGCCCACGCCGTACCAACAAGCCTCGGCAAAAGGTATGTCCCGCCAAAATCCGTTGTCAGACCGATCTGGACAAAAGGCTCCTGCAACAGAGCATCTTCCGTCGCAATGACAAAATCAGCATGCAACGCAAGATTGAGTCCCGCTCCGACGGCTACTCCTTCGATGACTGCAATCACAGGCTTTGGCATTTGATGCAAGTTAGTGATGAAATCATTAATGATCGTCAATGATTGATCAGCATCACTTTTATCCGTCAGCGCAGTCAACACGCCCAAATCCGCACCGGAGCAAAAGTTCCCTCCTGCTCCCCGCAAAATAAGCACATCGACTTCCTCATCTGTTGAAGCTTTTGCAATCGCGTCCTGCAAAAGGGAAAACATTTCAACCGTCATCGCATTGAGGACGTGTGGCCTGTTTAGCGTCATCGTGCAGATTCCATCCGCTTTTGATACGATCAATTGTGTTTGATGATCCTGTTCCATCCTTTTTCTCACCCTTTCCTATGAAGAAGCGACAGGAATAACCCCCTGCCTTTGCAGCCGACTCAAATCCTCTTCTGTGAGGTTCAGCTTGCGTTTGAGCAGCTCGTGCGTGTAATCGGTGTACCACGGGGGTGACAACCTCTCCGCCCTATAGCGATGCGCGAAACTCCGCTCTTGATTGGGCGACTTCTTTTCCAAATAAGGAAGCGTATACGCTATTTCCCTGTTCGCAACGTACGGATTGTCTGCCCAGTTTTCCCAATCTTCAACGGCGGTTAGACAGCAATCCACCTCACTGCCCAACTCACTCCACTCGGCTTGGGTTCTGGACAGAAACAGTGCTTTCATATCGTCAAACATCTCTGGATGCAGAGCAACGCTAGCCCGGTGGCATAGCTCCCAGTCTGCTCTTCCTACCGCGCGGCAAAAATTGAGCCAGAACTTCTCTTCCAACGCAGCAAGTGCGACATACTGACCGTCCGCTGTCTCATAGACCTGATACGCCAACAAACTCCCTCTCCCGGTCTCCCGTCCAATGGAGGAGCTGTATGACATAAACAGTGCGTGCAGCCCTGTCCAAGAACTAAACAAGTCAGCCGACGAAACATCCAAATAAGCTCCCCTGCCTGTCCGCGCGCGTTGCACAAGCGCCGCGCATATTTGTTCACTGGCATACAGCCCGAGCGCGTAATCAGAAAGCGGAATATCTGCAACGACAGGCTTGCCTTCCAGATCGCGAACGAGAGAGAGAAATCCACTTACTGCCTGGACATTCAAGTCATGCCCTCCTATTTGGTATAGATCTCCGCTTTGGCCATAGCCCGTCACAGAGCAATAAATGACCGCAGGGTGCATCTCCCACAGGTGGTCGTAATCAAGTCCCAAATGTCGCATCACACCTGGTCGATAGCTTTCCACCACGACATCAGCCTGTCTGGCCAGAGCAAACGCGAGCGCTTTTCCCTCATTCGTCCGCAAATTCAAGGAAATACTTTTATGATTGCGATGTGAACGCAGGTAAAACGCTCCCGTCTCTCTAGCTTCCGAATGAGAAGGTCTGGTTAACCGTGAGTGAGCTTTGTCGTGAAACGGTTCCACCTCAATGACCTCTGCCCCCAAATCAGCCAGGCGCATCGTACAAAGCGGACCTGGAAGATGGCGAGAAAAATCAACTATTGTCACTCCCGTCAACATGATTTGACTCCCCCTTCACCGACTACACTCCCTTGTAATTCGAGATGAACGACTGTTCACCCTCTTTTTTAATGGAAAATTCAAACAAATATAAAAAGCCGTCCCACGAGGAACGACTTTCCCAAGAACGGTTATTTGATAAACCGGAGAGTGAGCGGGTAACGGAATTCTTTTCCCTCATTCGCTTTCACCGCAGCGATGATCACGAAGATCGCCCAAAAAATAAAAAGGGCTCCCAATAATAGTGCGCCGATAAAAATGATGATCAATAAACTTGAAATGGCGGCATAAATCATGACCGAGATGCTAAAATTCAGGGCTTCTTTTCCATGCTGATAAAAAAAGGCTCCCTCTTCACGCTTGATCAACCATACGATTAAAGGTCCTAATACATTGCCAAACGGAACGACAAAACCAAGGAAGGCAGATAGATGTACGATCATCGCCCACATTCGTTCCTCTTTCCCATTCAGGAATTGCATATCCATACCTCCCTTACCCCTTTTCCACTATTGTACGACAAATTGCACGAAACTTGCGAAAAAACGAAAAAAGCGCCACCCCGGCGCCTTTCTCTATTAATACTTGCTCTCGTTACTTCCGCCGTGACTTCCACCATAACCGCCACCGTATCCGCCACCATAAGAGGAGCCGTAACCATCGAAGCCGCCATCGTAACCGCCGTAACCGCCGCCAAAGTGTTCAAAACCACCAAAGTGACCGTGACCGTGTCCACAACTACGACCGTATGGCTTACAATGGGTTCTGTAGTGTGGCTTGTAGAAGCAATGCTTTCTGTACACTTTCTTTTCGCAGCATTTAAAGCATCTGCGACGAGATCTTCTGCATCCGCAACTCATTAACCTCACTCCTTCCTTTTCGTTACATCTACAAGGTATGTAGGTGATGACATATCGGCATGGACAGAAGTCTAGATTCTAGTCAAAATCAGCGGATGTCTCGTAGGCTGTTTTGCAGTAGGAGTGGTCAAACGCTGATGGAATCGCTGTTTTTCCGAGTAAGACAGCGGACCAGACAAAGCGAGAATTCAAAACTTATCGTCAATAAAAGGGAGGGCATTAAGCCTGTATACCGGGTCATACTAATGCAGATGACAAATCCTTAGGAAGAAGGTGCCTTCGTGGGAGAACACAGCCGTTTTCGTGAAGGAGAAAAGTCTCCGAAAAATGCCGTATACATGGAGATTGGTGAGTCCGGTGCAAGCGTGCAGGACCCGATGATCATCGAGCTTTCCAGAGGAGAAAAGTTCCCCGCTACACGAAATAAAAATCGCGTATGGACGCAAAAGTAAGAAATGCAAAAACCAACCTGGCACCATGCACAAGGTTGGTTCTCTTTTTTACGAATGGTCTTCGTCTTCGTCGTCGTTTTCTTCCTCTTCGTCTTCTTCATCGCCGCTTACGTAAATAATGGTAACACCCAAGCTCTCCAATAACGAAAGGACTTCTTTGTTCAACTCCTGATCCATGAGCAATCCTAGGCTTTCCACAAGCTCGAGCTCTTCCAGCTCACCCTGTTCAGCATCCTCGATCAGTTCTATGATTTCGGTCATTCGCTTTTTTTCCAATACGGCTACGAGTTCATCTCTTGTCATAAATCGTTTTACACCTCATTTTCTACTCTCTATGCTTTATAATAGTACATAAACGATCCATTGAAAACCAAGCAGTGAGGTGAAGATCACCATGTATCCGCAACCGTATCTGGATTATTTGATCCAGTTTCATGTAGAACGCGATTATTTTGAGTGTCATGAGATTCTCGAGGAATATTGGAAAAGCGCTCCTCCCCATGAGCGACAGCCCGTGTGGGTGGGTTTGATTCAAATCTCCGTCGCTCTTTATCATCAGAGACGCGGGAATCAGGCAGGTGCAATCAAGATGCTCACGAGCGCCATTTCCCTTGTCAAAAAGCATCATCTAGAGATCCAAAAGCTTGGGTTGGATAGCGAAAGTCTGGCGAGCCTGCTTGAAGAGCGTCTGACAGAAATGCAAAATGGTCAGCCCTATCGAAGCATGTCCCTGCCCATGTCCGATGCTTTGAAACAGGCGTATCAAGAGGCTTGTACGATGCAAAATCACCCTGAGCATCGGGATAGCGATATGCAAGACGCCTACTTGCTGAATAAGCATACCTTGAGGGATCGCAGCGACGTTATGGCAGAACGCCAGCACCAGCTACAAATGCGCGAAGCACGTCGGAACAACGAGTCAAACTAATCTGCGTACAGCTGTAAATAACTGGATGGGATAGCATCGCTCAAGCAATAGTGCTCACCCACTCGGTAAAAGCAAATGCCGGTTTCATGGGCTTCCTTTGCATTCACAGTGACGAGGCGCAATGTGTCTGTCGGCTCTCCAATATGCTCCGGTTTATCCGCAAGCTGCACGTACTCACTGGCGATCGGCAACAGGCCGCCAGTGAGTACTTGTTTCAATAACTTTCGATGTGTCCCGTAATAGAGAACATCAGGTGGTACGATCTCCATGAGCCTGCTTTTTGCAATCGAGGGCAAAAAGCCGTAGGTAACTCGAATGAGTGATCCCCCGTCCCATTCGATACTCCGTTCCGGATCGAATTCCACGACTTGATGAAGATCTTGTCTGGTTATGTATGCGCACCCTTTCAGCGTATGAAGATATTTCAGTAACGGCTCAACCGGGGTATACCCATACGTGTCGTAGTAGAGTTGAAATGCTTCACTGTTTTGCCGAAGTATACTAAGCAATCGCTTGCGAAGTCTCGTTTCTTCATATATCGCCAGCATCATTTTCTCCCTCCTATCCGGTCAATAAATCCAGAGAACAACAGCTAGGGCGAGACCCAAATCCGCGAGTAAATGACTAATCCAGTTTGGATAAATCGAAGGAAACATTTCTTTCAGCCATCCCCATATCAGCCCTACACCAAAAACCAACGATGTAATGAACAAGCCGTTTTGCAAACCAAATAGGAGCGTAGAGATAATCAAGTGATACAAGGAATAAAAAAAGCCGGAAAGAAAAATGGAAAGTAAGTGGGATAAGGATGCACGAAACCGTTGCAATACGAAGCCTCGCCAGAACAATTCTTCCAGCAGCGAGTTAATGAAAATAAGATAGACGGAAAAAACCCAAATCCAGCGGCGGTTAATCCCCCATGCTTCCATGCCTGCTCGAACAGCTTCAGGTCTTCCCGGTTCCTGCAAGAGCAACCAAAGTCCAGCCAGCACTCCTGTCAGCATCAGAACGCCAAGTGCCAGTCCGTATAAAGTACCCTGCCATTCAAAACTTCCCCACGCGGACTGCCATTGCTTACGCAAATCCCCTTCCCACCATCCGTGAATGACGGGAATACAGATGCATACGAGCACATGAAAAGAAAAGAACGTGATAATGACACTATGCTTTTCCACCAGTCCGTAAAAGATCGTGAGTGTCGCAGCAAACCCATACACGATCAACAGTAGCAACGTTCGTTTTCGCGCCATTTACGAATATCTCCTTTTGGGCGTAATGGCCGCAGCATGGCGTTAGTTTGTCCGTTATGAATACGAAGAATACCCACAAAGACAATAAATATACAAGCGCTTGCATGAATGCTATACTAGAGGAATCGCTTTTTCTCAAAGGAATGGATCGGTTCAAATTTTTACCTATCTAACGAATGTTTGGAGTGGCTCTCATGTTATGGCGTAATCGTACCTTTCTGCTTTTAATGAGCGGAGAGATCGTCGCGGGAGCGGGCATGTGGATTTCGATTATTGCCAATCTTTCGTTCATGCAGAAACTTGTTCCTTCTGATACGGTGAAGGGCTTGATTCTGATGTGTGGATTGGTGGTCAGCATTCTCCTCGCCCCAAAAGCGGGTGTGGTGATTGACATGTACGACAAAGGCAAGATCATGCTGTTTGCCAGCCTGATCCGGACACTTAGCCCAGTCTTCATGTTCCCAGCTCTTGCAAACGATTCTCTTCTGTGGATGATCGTATCTCTGATTGTGATGCAATGCTCTGCTGCTTTTTATTTTCCGACCGTGCAGGCTTCCTTGCCAGCCATCCTTTCTCAGGACGAGTTACTCAAGGCGAACAGCGCATATTTGAATATCTCTACGCTCTCGCGCATTGGCGGAACAGCAATCGGCGGTATACTCGTTGCGTCCATGGATCTGTCCATGCTGTATGTATTCTCTATCATCGCGTATGCAGTACTCGCTGTGGTCACGCTCTTTCTCCGCATTCCTCCCGTCACTTCTCGGAAAATTCAGGAAAAAGTGGAGTTTCGCGAAGTACTGACGATCTCGCGACAAGACCCGGCTTTGTTTGTTGGACTGATTAATAATGGGTTGATCACCTTGTTCCTTGGCGGTGTGAACCTGATGATCTTGAACTTTAGTGAGCTGCAACAGGAACCTCAGCTCATGGGATGGATCTATGCGGCAGAAGGAATCAGCATTTTGATCGGAGGGCTCTTGGCAAAGCGTTGGATAGGTCACAGAAATCTCGTGGCAGCTTCCACCATCATGCTCTTTTTCTTCGCGCTGTCCCAGTTTGGCATGTCATTCGCCGATAACAAATTCATGGTCCTTGCTTCCTTCTCCGTGTTCGGCTTTGTCGTTGCTTTCTTCTTCCCGGTTACCGCAACAATTTTCCAGAAGCGCCTACCACCACACCAGCAAGGGCGATTCTTTTCTTTCAAAAGCATGCTAGATCGTGGATTTTTCTTGTTGGCTCTTGCGATTACAGGAGTTGGGCTGGACCTTCTCGGTATTAGCGGCTACCTCCTCTTCATCGGCTCGATAACACTGCTCTTTGGCTTGTTAACTTTTATTTACAGTAAAAAGCATAAGCTGGATGTTCGCTCTCATGATGAAGCCGCTGCCTAGTATCGGAATGGAACGTACCATGACAAACGCTTTCCTATCGACCATGCTTTGGTGTACACTAGTGAATGTACGTTGAACACGAATGGAGGCGTTTTTCCATGCAGATACTTTCCTCTCCCGTTTTGGGAATCCTGCTGCCTCTCGTGATGGCTATTGCAGTGATCTTTTTGAGAATGCGTCGGCAAAAAAAGCCGGCTTCTGCAAAAAGCATTATTTTGCCACCATTTTTTATGGCGACAGGGTTTGCGATGTTCTTGTTACCGGAGGCGCAATTACCGCCCAAGTTTGATATCGCAGCCTTTGTGGTTGGGGTAATCTTTTCGATTCCGTTGATTATGACGTCACGCTTCGAAATCATTGGGCAAGATGTGTATTTGAAACGGTCCCGTGCGTTTTTCTTCATTTTGTCCGGTCTGTTGGTCATCCGGCTGATTATTAAACTGTTGATCAATGATAGCTTTACACCGATTCAAACAGGTGGACTGTTCTTCTTGCTCGCATTTGGTATGCTCGTGCCTTGGCGTATCGCGATGCTGGTGATGTACCGGAATTTAACCAAAAAGACGTTTGGCACCTAGCAAAAAAACCACCTCCCTTTCGAGGTGGTTTTTGGTTTGCTCCCTGCCCTGGAGCGTAAAAACGGGCAACGTCGCTATGTCTTACATGGTCAGAATGCTTGGAGAAGATTGAAAAATACGGGTTCGTGTTAGGAAGGGGAAGTGCAGGAAGTGATTTCAAGAGAAGAATTGGAAAAGAATCAAGTATGGCTCTATGCTTTCGTACTACTGATTGCCGCTGGAGTAGGCTTGTTATGGCCAGCATCCAGTGAGAGCTTAGATAGCATGATATCGTTCATACTTGCCATCTTACTGTATGCGATGTTTGCCCAAATACCGTTTTTTCGTTTAAAAGAGGCATTATCGAATCGAAAGTTCATTTATGCACTGCTTGTTACGAATTACATAGCGATACCTATCCTTGTTTGGGGGTTGACCCATTTCCTTCCAAACGATCCAGCAATACGATTAGGTGTACTTCTCGTTTTGCTTACTCCCTGCATTGATTATGTTATCGTCTTTACACAACTTGGGAGAGGGAACGAGAAGCTTGTTCTGGTTTCAACCCCTATACTCTTTGTTACCCAAATGCTTTTATTACCTATTTATCTAGGGCTTTTTATGGGCAAGACATCGGCGGAAATTGTGAGTGTCGGACCGTTTTTCGAAGCATTTTTTGGTCTTATTGTTGCTCCACTGGTACTTGCTCTCCTTACGCAATGGTGGTCTAGACGCCAACCATACGGAGAACGTTTTCTTGATGCTACAGCATGGCTTCCTGTGCCTTTTATGGCACTCACCCTTTTTATTGTTGTTGCCTCTCAAATCTCTAAACTATATACCTCTTTTCATTTTATTAGCCAAGTGATTCCCATCTATGTAGCCTTTATGGCCATAGCACCGATTATTGCATGTATCGTTTCTCGTATATTCCGTTTAGATACTGGAGCAGGGCGGGCTCTTATCTTTAGTGCAGGAACCCGAAACTCTCTTGTCGTTCTTCCTTTTGCACTGGCGCTACCTGAACCTCTAAACGGGGTAGTGTCTGCTGTCATCGTCACGCAAACCATTGTAGAGCTGATTGGGGAACTATTCTATATTCGTCTTGTTCCACATGTACTTTTACGAGAGTCGAAGGGAAATGCTGATTAAACGATCTACAAGGGGTGGTGTCAACTTCATTCATACCACCCCTGGTTCTAAATAACTATTCCAGCTCTGCTAGAAAGTAAGATCCTCCACCAATCTTATACTCGCTATCCTTGCCCCCTCCTGTCAGCCTCGCAAAAAACGGTCTTTGCCCGCGTTTTTTCCATGCAGTCTGCGCCATTCCCTCCTCAGTCGGTTGGCAAAGTACTACATTTCCACCCGGAAGTTCAAACGCTTGGCAGATAGCCCCCAGTTCTTTATCGTGGAATACTTCGCTCTTCTCCCACCCAAACCAGCTTTGCCAACATGCTGTTGCTTCTTCCAGATCCGTCACGGCATACCCTACAGACTTGAGTTGGGCAGCACCATTCGGATGTGCGCCAATGATGCCGCGGTTAGTCAAATCCTCTCTTCTCTCTGCATCGGTTTGCGACCATTCAATGAGAAAGGGTGGGAGAAGAGTACTCTCAGCATCTTCGAGGAACAACATCCGCCATCGAAGCGTCGTGCCATCCTCACGTGTACGACTTCCCGCAACAGGTCCCGTAACCTGCAAGCCTTGGCTTCGCAAGCGCTCTGCCCACGCATCCATCTCGTTGGTCCGAAGCGCAATCTGGCCAAATCCTTCTCCCTTTGCCTCATCTTCGATGCTTTGACGTATGAGCGGATTCTCTGATTGTCGAGCAAGCTCAGGGTGTTCAACCGCCAAAAACTCAACATAGGAAAGCCCGAAATAACTAAGGCTATTCCATGTCCCCCAAGACGCATGACGCCCTCCAGCTACCGCATGAAAACCCGCTTGGCAAAATTGCTCTGCTGCTTCCTGAGGAGTCCGATGTACAAAATGAACCAAATGATCAAAAGTTAATTGCACCTTTTTTCTCCCCTTTTTCGTATTACTTATAGGATATCAAAATTCATTTATGTAAGGATAGAAAGACAAGGGGGAAAAATGAACGAGAACAGATCAAGCCGGATACATGCTCGGCGCAAGCGCTCACGCAGAAAATGGGCACGTGTGGGAAAGAACACGCTCCTCTTTAGCGTGTTGGCCATCTTCGTCGTCGGAACCTACTACCTATTCCAAACTGCCATGGATAGAGAACATGCCAACCCGAACACCCAGCCTGCTCCTGATAATACCGCGAACCAAAAGTCTTCCGTGCAGCTCACCTTTGTCGGTGACATTATGATGTCAGGAAACGTTGAGAAAACCTTACTTGCAAACAGCTATGACTACCCATACAAACATGTAAGCTCGCTCTTTTTGCAAGATGATATCACCATTGCCAATTTGGAGACGCCGATTACCGCCACAGGTGTTGCTGCTCAAAACAAGGAGTATGTTTACAAATCATCGCCACTTGCTGTTCCTGCCATGAAAAACGCTGGAATTGATGTGGTGAATCTGGCCAATAACCACTCCATGGACCAAGGCATTCCGGGATTGCTGGATACCTTTGACGCTTTAGACGAAAACCGAATAAAATACGTCGGTGCCGGTAAGGATGCCAGCCGCGCCTATTCACCTGTTTTCCTAGAAAAGAACGGCATCAAGATTGCGATTCTCGGCTTCAGCAGGGTCATTCCCGAAACGAGCTGGTTTGCAGGGAATTCCCAACCAGGTATGGCCGCTTCCTATGATCCTACACTAGCAGTGAAAGCGATTCAGGATGCGAACAGCCAAGCGGATCTCGTGGTGGTGATTGCACACTGGGGCAAAGAACGCTCCGATTATCCTGTCGATCATCAAAAGGAGCTGTCTCGTGCCTACATCGATGCTGGTGCAGATTTGGTTGTCGGCGGTCATCCCCACGTACTGCAAGGCTTTGAACGATACAACGACAAATGGATTGCGTATAGTCTTGGCAATTTCATTTTCACACGATCAAACGAACCCAAGACTTGGGAAACAATGGTCCTGCAAGCAAACTGCTCCAAAAGTGGTGATTGTGAGCTGACGATGCTTCCCTATCATGCAGAATTGGGACAGGCTGTACCCATGAATGAAAGCAACGGAGCTGCCCTATTAAAGCGCATTGAATCCATTTCTGAGCATGTCGACATACAAAGTGACGGGCGTGTGCAGCCACGTGTAAAGGCAGTGGAGACTGCTCCCTGATAAAAGAAGCCGTTTACGCAGATTCAAGAATAGGGAAGCAGCGCACTTCTAAGCCAAAATCATTTTTCAATAAGGACTCATGCTGTTCACTGATTCCCGTCACAATCAACCCTGCGCGCAAGACGCCCCCCAAATCGAATTGAACTTTTAGTTTATGCACGTTCACTCCTGCCTGCTGAAGGAAATGCAAGACACGATCTGGCGTCGCAGTATGACATGAGCCCTCCAGATAACATAGGACGTGTTCTGCCGAATCCACCGTGCCTCCAGCTTTGTCAGCCGTTTTTTCTTTCCAGGTAGGATGCGGTGTGAATGGCTGTGTCAATAAATAGGCCAAATCCTCCACGACTGCACTTGCTGTTGGGAGCTCTCCTGCCCCTCTTCCTGTAAACAACAAGTCTCCCACGATGTTGCCGGATAGCTGGACAGCATTAAACGCATCGTGGATTTGCGCCAACGGATGGCTCAGCGGAAGCATGGTTGGTTCAACAGATAGGCGAATGCCTTTTTCGGCTTGATAAGCCTGCGCGATCAGCTTAATCCGGTACCCTAAGTCGCTTGCAATCCGAATGTGACCTGCAGACAAATCTGCAATTCCTTTGCGAACAACATCCGCTAAAGGCAGCGATTCCCCATAAACAAGCTGTGCCAGGATATACAATTTGTACATAGCATCAAAGCCTTCTACATCCGAACGAGGGTCTGCTTCCGCATAGCCCAGCTCCTGTGCTTGCTTGAGCACCTCCTGGTAGGAGAGCTGCTCTGCTTCCATTTTCGTCAAAATGAAGTTCGTTGTTCCGTTGAGAATACCGCGAACGCCTTGGATATCGTTCGTACGCAGGAACTGCCGGAGCACACTCAAGATCGGGATACCCCCAGCCACACTCGCTTCATAGGCAAGATGCACTTGATGCTGATTTGCCAAATCGACTAGCTCTGTTCCTTTTTTCGCCAGGAGTTCTTTGTTGGCGGTTACCACATGGCAGCCCTTTTCGATCAAAGCACGTACGTAGTCATAGGTAGGTTCTACACCGCCCATGACCTCCACCACAATATCCACATCGCTTCTCAATACATCCTCAAAATCTGTCGTCAGTAAAGCCGGGTCGACATGAACCGCCCGCTCTTTTTCCGAGTCACGCACCAATGCCTTGACGATCTCAATTCGTTTTCCCAGACGAGAAGCCAGCTTCTCCTGTTGTGAACGGATCGTTTTGATTACGCCCCCACCCACTGTCCCCAATCCCAATAATCCCACACGTACTACTTCTGCACTCATCCTGACCACCCCATACTCCGAATTTTAGATAAAAAGAAAAGCCATCTTCGATAAGAAGAAGGCTTGATAGCAGCTAATGCTCCCCCTCCTTATCTCCCAGGACACGTATATGTCCTGCAGGAATTGGCACCTTGTCACAAAATATACGTGACGGTTGCCGGGCTTCATCGGGCCAGTCCCTCCACCTCTCTGGATAAAGAAAATATGAAATTAAAAAAACCTTCTTCGCTAAGAAGAAGGTTGATCTACTAATAGAGTAACCCGCTTCTTATCTTTCGAGACGAAACGTCTCGCAGGAATTGGCACCTTGTTGCAATATGCAACGGTTGCCGGGCTTCATCGGGCCAGACCCTCCACCTCTCTGGATAAGAACCATTTATGCTGTTGAGCTTTATTCTAAGAAATTCCAAGGCAAGCGTCAACAAAATTCTTTCTTTTCTGATTGCAAGCTGATTTGGCAAGGATTTCATTTGTGGGTGAACAGGCTTTCTACCTCTTCCATACTGCAGCAAGCACAATGAAACACGCCCTCCTGGCATTCCTCAAGCTGCTCTTTTTCCACAACATATCCGCACCATTGGCAAATAAAAAGTTGCATCATTGCTCGCCCTCCTTTTCTATTATTCTGCCCAAAATAAAAAGAGCATTTTCCGCTCGACCGTAATGATCGTTAGAAAATGCCAGAAAAGGAGGGGCATACATGTCCACTCGCTGTTTTTCGCAAGCCATCTCTAACACCTCCCTATCTCCCGTAGGTCTATCAGTGTTGTCGAAACAGGCAGGTCTCCTGACTATGGGTTCATCGCCTAGCGTCGCCTTCCCCGTCTATTTTGATAGACCAGTGGCTTGTTGGACGCTGACTCCCCTCTTACAGTGGCGGGACCGTGTCGGATTTGCACCGAGCTTCCCTATTATCCTTGTGGCGAGTTGGTTACGCCCTAAGGAACCTGTTTCCACCTATGAAATTGTCTATTTTCACTGCTACCTTCAGATTTTACCTTACCCCAAATACCGCTCTTTCAAAATGCGAGTGTGATGAGCTTCATGTCCAGCAATCACATAGGCCAATGTCCTTGCAGATAGCTTGTTTCCGTTGGCAAGTCCTGTACGCAACCACGCTTCTGGAGAGATCCCTCGCACCAAAGCGATGGTGGAAGCACGGACAGCCTTATACTCTTCCAGTAAATCAGACAGGTCTCTTAGCTGAAAACACCCGTGTTCAACAAAAGCATTCTCATCAAATCCGACGAGGGGTGTCTGATCTCCTCTTGCGATTCTCAGCAAGCGGTAGCTCATGATGCGTTCTGCATCGATGAGATGACCCAACACCTCTTTAACCGTCCATTTGCCTGGCGCATACCGATAATCAATTTGCTCGGGGGCAAGGGACGAAAATAACGCGACGATCCTCTCTCCTTGCTGCGTGAGGATCGTTTGGAACTCCCCCTCCGGTACAAGACCCATGTAATAGTCAAAATAAGCAGCGTATTCATCGCGCTCTGGTCGTCTGAGCATATGTTTCCCACTCCTCGTCATTCAGTTTCAATAGACAAGTTACTATGTAAACCTTCAAACAATAGGACCCTTGCCGGGGCTGCATCTGTGCCAACCAGCTTGAGTGGTGCAGCTACCAGAAAATACTCGCCTGGCGGGACCTCTGCTAGCCGCAAGCCTTCCACGACAATGACTCCCGCCGCAAACAATTTTTTATGTGTGGGGTGACCTTCCTGGCTGCGTTCGATTCCAAGTGCATCGGTACCAATGCCACGAACCCCCAACTCACTTACATATTCCGCCCCTTCTTCAGACAGAAAGATAAATTCAAAGGAGAACGCCTCTTCAAAAGAGTTTTTCGTTTTAAACAGGACAAAATCTCCTCGCTCAAGATCGAAGCTCTCCAAGTCAGCGCGAGTGATCCTGTCCTCGACCGCTGTGAGATCAAGAACTTTACACTTGCCCACTAGCTTCTCCAAGGAAATACTCTCAAATGTATCACCAGCATTGACCATGTGCAGGGGAGCATCCACATGGGTACCCGTGTGGAGGTCCATGTCGATTCTCGATTCTGTTACATAACCGTTGGTAGCGGTACGTATTTTCGGCTGCTTTTCAGGCTTGTTTTTATACACCGTCATTCCTTCGTACACGGTGGCGGTCACATCATACATTTTCATCCCAAACGCCCTCCCTTTTGCCTACTGTTTTTTTCGATCCGCTGGAAAAACAATCCCCATCTGCCTTCTCGCTTCATCCATGACCTGCATGGCCATTTTGGAAACTTCATGCGAATTCGTTGCAGATTGTCTGGCCCCGATCTTCGCCAAGTGTAGGAATTCTCTTATTTCATAATGCATGGTCTTCGGGGTCTGCGGCCTTGCTACTTGCTCGGTTCGACCGTCCCTGTAACGAATGTCCACTTCTTTGAGATGGTTGATTCGATCGATCACCATCGTTGCGTCCTCCCCTTGAATTTCTGCTGGCTGATAGGAGGTCGTAATTTTCGAGAAGCTAATGATGGCATCCATCTCTCGATACTTCAACAACATACTGCCTTCTCCGTCCACTCCAGAATCAAGCACGATTCCTTCTGCTTTGATCACGTCTGGTTTGCCAAAAAGGATGAGTAACGGATAAAGACAATAAATACCAATGTCCATCAAGGCTCCGTTTGAAAAAGCAGGATCAAAAGCACGTAAAACCTTCCCTTCGCGGTAGGCGTCATAGCGCGAAGAATATTGGCAATTGCTAGCAATATAACGTCGTACTTTTCCCAGCTTGTGCAGGTTGTCTTGTATCGCAAAAAAATTCGGCAACAGTGTAGATTTGACAGCTTCCATGAGCAGCACGTCATTTCTTTTCGCTGCCTCGATCATTTCTTCTACCTCAATCGCATTAGAAGCCAGGGGTTTTTCACACAATACGTGCAGCCCCGCTTCCATGCACTGGATCGCTTGTTCCGCGTGGCAGGAGTTGGGGCTTGCAATATAGACCGCGTCGATATTTTTGCTTGTAACCATTTCTTCTAGGCTGCTATAGGCGAATGGAGCATGGTACTTGTCCGCGATTTCTTTGGCGCGTTCGATGGTACGTGAATAAACAGCCTGAAGAGAAAATCCTTCTACTTCTTGACCAGCCTGGATAAATTCCTCGGTGATCCAGTTCGTTCCGATTACGCCAAATCGCATCTCATCCGCTCCCTTTTCTTTTTCTATCTCGTTGCAGTGACTGGCAGTCGTTCTTCGACCTTATCCAGCCACCACACGAATCCGTCTGCTGCAAGCAATTGCTCTGCGGCCTTTGGTCCGAATGAGCCTGCTTCGTACGTAAAGAGCGGCACCAAATTTTCAGCGAAGGCTTCCAAAATCGGTGTCACCCACTCCCACGACAGCCGGACCTCATCCCAATGCGCAAAGTAAGTGGAATCCCCTCGGAGTGCATCGAACAAGAGCAGCTCGTACGCTTCTGGCACGTCTTTTGTCCCTGAACTGAAATCTACCGTCACCGGCTCAATCTTACCGCTATTTGTCGGATTCTTACTATTTACCTGCAAAGCAATACCTTCATTTGGATTCACACTGATGATCAACAAATTAGGCGATGGCGTTTCATTTTGCTCTTGATATAGCTTTTCGTGCGGATTTTTGAACTCAATGACGATCCTGGTTGATTTCTCTTGCAGTCTTTTTCCCGTGCGAATATAAAAAGGTACCCCTTCCCAAAACGGGTCATCAATCCAGACACGCGTGGCAATATACGTTTCTGTCATGGAAACGGGATCGACACCAGGCTCGTCCCTGTAGCGAGCTACAGGCGTTCCTTGAATATGTCCTGCGCTATACTGACCGCGAATCACGTGGGTCCCGACTTCTTCTTTCTTCATCGGGCGCACGGCTGCCATCACCTTGCGTTTTTCTTCGCGGATATGAGCAGATGTGATTCGCTTCGGAAGCTGCATGGCGATAATCATCAGCATTTGCAGCATGTGATTTTGGAGCATGTCCCGCAGTGCTCCGGCTGGCTCGTAATATCCAGCCCGGTCCTCGACACCGACCGTTTCATTCGCCGTAATTTGTACGTTGGCGATGTATTGATTGTTCCAGAGAGCCTGGAAAACCGGGTTCGCGAATTCGAGAGCTTCGAGGTTTTGCACCATCGGTTTCCCCAAGTAATGGTCAATGCGATATATTTCTTCTTCTGAAAATGCTTTTCCCAGCTTTTCATTCAATTCTTTCGCGGATTGCAAATCATGCCCAAACGGTTTTTCAATGATCAGACGCTTCCAGCCTGTCGTTGAACCCAGTCCGCTTTCTTTGACATTGGTTGCAATTCCATCGAAAAATTGCGGGGCCACTGACAAGTAAAACATCCGGTTTTGCGGAATCTGCAGCTCTTGCTCTCTTTGTAGGACCAGATCATGTAACGTTACATAAGCACGCGGTTCCATGACATCTACTTCCGCATAGCGACAAACAGACAAGAAAACATCTAGCTCGCGGGAATCAATCTGGGCGCGACGGGAAAATTCATGGACAGACTGGCGAACAGATTCCTGAAATTCGTCATCAGACCAGGCCCTTCTCCCCACACCAATAATCGAAAAGGCAGCAGGCAACTTTTGATCTACAAATAAGGTAAAGAGCGCAGGGAAAATTTTGCGTTTGGCTAAATCTCCTGTCGCACCAAAAAGGACAAAGGTCATCGCTTCCATCTATTTTTTCATTCCCTTCATACATACGCCGTGATGATGGTTTTTGTGGTTACCCTGTTATTATTCGAGAAAATCACTGCTTTATCAATATGTAGCGTTACGAACGACGCAAGATTGCACGTACCGGACTTCCATCTGCTTCTACTAAAGGAAGCGGCAGTGCGATCAATTCATAATCACCCGGTTCTACATGATCGAGGAGAAGCCCCTCCAAAATATGAATATCATGCTGGTGAAGCCCATGATGAGCAGCCAGTTCCTTACTGTCCAACGGATCGACAGATGGGACATCTACTCCGATCAGCCGAATGCCCTTTTTGGCAAAGAACGCTGGCAAGTCCGCTCGCAGATGACAGATTGTTGACGGAAACTGATTGGGGTCGCTCCATGATAATGTTTTGAGCAGCAAGCGTTCCACACCCTCCAGATCAACCTGGGCAAAATCTTCCGGACCAATGCTGGAGTGTCCAGTAAGCTCTACCACTCTTGCCTCTCCGATGTACAAGTCTAGAGGTAATTCAGCTATTTTTCGGCCATCATCATCGAAGTGAAATGGAGCATCCACATGAGTACCTGTGTGAATACTCATGGTTATTTTGCCGACATTGACTGAGCCACTCTCCGCTTTGGGCCAGTTTACGACATAGTGAAAGGGAGTGTCCCCCGGCCAGGTCGGCATACCTGCCATGAACGGACGGGATATATCTATTATTTTCATCGTATAACCTCCACCTTCCAGCAACTATTCAAGCCTATACTCAGCGTACAAAAAAGACTGTATTGAGTCAATATTCTAACATTTGTACCAAAAAAAGACTGCAGCTTGATAGCGTGCCGACAGTCTTTTCGTTGATTTCAGATTCTACTGTGAAGAGACAGGTAATCCCACACTTCATCATAAATTCCGTTATCATCCACTTGTTTCAAATGTTCTTTCAAAGTCCTCAACCACTCAATGGTTGTTGGATACGTAGCTGCAATGGCCTCCCGTAGATCGCTCATTTGAATGGGGCGGTCGACCCCTTTTGTTACGACATCATGCCATACCTGCTCCGTCGCGAGCTCCACTACATACTCGATGTCTGCCCCCGAATAAAACTCCGTCCATCCTGCTAACTGCTCATAATTTAGCATCTCAGTGGGACGGCCCTCCAGTTTTAGGCGAAAAATATCCTCCCGTGCTTGCCGATCTGGCGGTCCGACAAAAATCCAGTGATCAAAGCCGGCCGCTCGGAGCATGGATGGCTCCAATTCCCACGGGACGTTGGTTGCACCCATCAGGACGAGTCGTTCGTCGTACTCGCCTGCCTCCGCTATCGTCTGAAGCCATTTGGAATCGAGCCCCTGTCTAGGATAGGAGTTCGCATGCTCTTCGTAATGGCTGGAAGCCTCCAGTTCATCTAAAAAAAACAGAAACGGTTTATTGGCAGGGGTTGTTGCCAGTAAGTCATGGATGTTAAACTGCCTGTTCGATGGCGTATACATACTTCGACCGCCTGTGTTCGCCATGGAGAAAAACTGAGCCTGGCATTCTTCTGCGATTGCTTTTGCCAGCAAAGATTTTCCACACCCCGACGGGCCGTAAAGTAAGATGGTACTTTTCTTTTGAGGCAACCGTTGCGAAATAGGCTGTAGGAGTCTTTGAAAGATTACCTCTTTTACTCGTCCAAGCCCGCCGACCATTCCAAAGCCCGCCGTTTTCTCAACGAGTTGAACCGATTTCGTAGTGGCCTTCCCTTTTCCCCCTTCAATGACGCGTATCTTAGGTGAAAACAACGTAGTGTATGTAGAGGAATCCTTCTGATTGATCCCTTTTAACGTCCGCGAATAGGGGGATTCTTTTTGTAGCTTGTTGAGCTCGATCACAATTTTTTCCTTCATCGCTTCATTACCATAGGCAAGGGCCTGCGTAAACGCCTGTAAAGCCTCCGTACGATCCCCCTGCTCAGCATGCTCTAACCCTAACAACAGCCATACTGGTGCATTGCGTTGATCGCTCGTCAACATGCTTTTCAGTATTTCTATCTTCGTCATCTGCTTCATCCTCTGCGATCGTTCTGCTTCAAGCGATCGTTTAGTATCACGGACATATCCATTATAATGCATACCTCTCGCAAGAAGAATACGAAAAATAGGAAAAGATGGAAGCAGGGCTGTGACCGTCACGCGAAAAAGACGCCCCCAGCTGCACAGCATTGGGCGTCCAAAATTCAGTCTCTATCCTTTCGCCGGATAAACTCCGCCTTCCACACAAATGATGAACGAGAGTCCGAGATAAGGTTGCATATTATTATGAGGCTGAGTCCCGCCTGTGGTTCCAATTGCTTGCGGGCTAAGCTGTGTCCCATCACTCGTGTTGGAGTAAGGAATGATACTTCCCCGACCACCAGTGGATGACCATTTCGCCCCTGTTGGCGTATCCCCTGTAGGCGTTGAGCACGCATTGGGAACATGCGTATGCGCCGGAATTTCGTTTTGTAGCAGTGTTATCTTGGCTGCGCCATCGGTCTGACCTGCCGTACGTGGTGTCAATCCAGGTCCTTCCCCCTGGTTCATCGGGGCTGTGCCTCTTAAATTGGGAAGTGCAAATGTGGTCTTGCCATCGCCGCCATACTTTGTTCCCAATATCGAATACAAAATAGGATTGGAAGGGATCGCAAGCAGTTGTCCATCACAAAAAGCCCAGTCCCTCGGCGGGAAGTTGCCAGCGAAGATACGAATTTCTCCAATATACGGATCCATATGATAGTGCCTCCTCTAGTTTCTTGGCGGGTAAATCCCTTGAATCGCGATGCAAAAATTCCCGACCAAATACGGCTGCATATTCGTATGAGGTGCACTGTTTCCTACCGTTTGCAACGCACTCTCACTCATCGTTGTATCAGGGGTTGTCCCATAGGTTGTGGTGGATGCTTGTGCCCAGTAGTTCCCAGCGCTCGTTTTTTCATTGGCACCTGTATTCGAACCCGTCGCGGTATGGGTATGAGCGGGTATTTCGTTTGTTGTTAATACATGCGTTTCTTCTCCGGCTGACATACCAAGCGGTACCATTGGACGATCTTGTTGATTGTTTTTATGAACGGGGACACGCCCTCTTAAATCTGGTAAAGCAAAATTGTTTTTCCCGTCCCCCCCATAAACAGCTCCTAACAAGGAAAACAGTGCCTGGTTTCCATTGAGAGGCAACAACGCACCATTACACAAAGCCCAACCCTTTGGCGCAAATGGAAAGGGAAAAAATCGAATTTCTCCAAGAAATGGTTCCACGTAAAATCCTCCTGTTCGATTGGAATGTTAATTTTGTTGAGGATAGATCCCATACAGGGCAATGATGAAATTAATAACCGTAAACGGCATCAGGTTACTGTGTGGTTGATTTCCACCTACAGTACTCAAGCTGGACGCGTTCATCAATCCATCAGGTGCATTTGTTGAATATAGCTGCGTATTCTTTGCCCATACAGCATTGGCAGGGCTATTCTGCGTTCCTGGCTGCGATGATGCATGGACCGTATGCGTATGCGCGGGCAATTGTGGGACGTTTAAGGTGACGGATTCTACACCATTTTTTTCACCTATCACGAAGGTAGTTCCTGTGCTCGGATTTTTCCCTTGATGGAGCGGGATACGCCCCCGTAAATCAGGCAACGCAAAAGTCGTTTGTCCATCCCCACCATATGTGAATCCAATCAAACTAAACAATGTGTCGTTTTCCGAAATAGATAAAATCTGTCCCTCGCATAATGCCCATCCTTGTGGTGCATAATCTCCCCCAAACATCCTGATTTCTCCAAGAAATGGCTCTGCCATGTTGCTTCCTCCTTATGTACAGTGGTTATTTCCCTTGTCAAACGAATAAACTGGTCATTTTTGCAGAAGTGGTTGCCATTCCATTTGCATATACAGCCCCGTTGAGTCGGTCACGATGAAATGAAGTCGTTCATATAATCGAAAGGCAGGATTCCCTTGTAAAACATGTAAACGGATCGGTAATTGGATAGCTTCAGCCTCTTTTTGCAGATCGCCAATAATGGCAGAACCAACACCCTGTCCTCGATAAGCAAGCAGCAAAGAAATATCAACAAGATGCAGTGCTTCTCCACTCGTATCCGTGATCAAACGACCGATAGGCTGCCCGGATCGCAGAATGATTTGATGATTTTGAGCGGGAAATTGCATTTGGTAAGATTTCTGCTGCATGATAAACTGCGACTGTAAAAAAGCAAGCTTGTCCGACTCACTCCAACCCCAAAGTGCCATTTCTTCGATTCTCGTAGAACAGTACAATTCCCAAATAAATGACTCGTCTTGCTCATATTCAAAAGGTCTGGTATGTACCATAATCCTCCTTGTAGTAATCGTTGTACTTTTCTGAAATCCTTCCTGATTAAATCACAATCATCCATCATGATATCATTATCCAAATTCTTTCTAACACTAACTAAAGTTAGCTCTTTTACATGAAAAACGGGTCCAGATTACGATCCATGACGAAACAAAAAAGAGTAGGACGGTTTGACCCCGCCCTACTCTTCATCATGTCTCCCTTATTCAAAAAAAGTACGCGGGGATTTCCGCCATTCGCCCAATACTTTTTCCTGTTCGCTAGTAATAACCCCTTGCTCTGAAGCTACTTCCAAAAGCGCTGTATAATTCGAAATGGTGGAGCAAGGAATGCCTGCTTCCTCAAACAAGGCTTGGGCATCCGGGAACTGATAGCTGAAAATGGCTACGACCCCCAGTACCTCTCCACCCTCTGCCTGTACCGCTTGCGCTGCTTTCAAGGAGCTGCCTCCTGTGGAAATCAGGTCTTCAATCACGACGACCTTTTGACCAGCCGCCAATGCGCCCTCGATCTGGTTTTGGCGACCGTGGCCTTTTGCCTTGTCCCGTACGTAGATCATAGGCAGGTCAAGCAGCTCCGCAACCCATGCAGCATGTGGAATACCAGCAGTCGCTGTTCCCGCAACGACTTGCGCATCTGGGTACTGCTCCTTGATCAGATCGGCAAATGCTCTCGCAACGGCACGGCGCACATGCGGATAGGACATCGTGATCCGGTTGTCGCAGTAGATCGGGGATTTAATCCCGGACGTCCATGTAAAAGGCTGCTCCGGACGCAGATGAACTGCCCCGATTTCGAGAAGATTCGCTGCAATTTGTTTAGCGGTTGTCATTGTCGTCATTTCACTTACTCCCTCCAGCTGGCTACTTTACGAACGATCTTTTTCCACTGCTGCGACGATACTTTGCCATACCCCTACCGGATCTTTAGCACCCGTAATGGCGCGTCCGATTACGAGGTAATCACTGCCCAAGCGGAATGCCTGTTCTGGCGTCGTGATACGCGTCTGATCACCTTGATCTGCTCCCAGTGGGCGAATTCCTGGCGTTACGGTTACAAAGGCGTCTCCGACATCTTTTTTGATCATCGGTACTTCTAGTGGAGAAGCAACGACCCCATCCAAACCCGCTTGCTTGGTCATCCGTGCATAGTGCACGACAACATCTTCTACCGCACCTGGTATTGCCAATTCTTGATTCATCGTTTGCAAACCAGTGGATGTCAGCATCGTTACACCGATCAGGAGGGGACGAGCAGCACCTGCCGCTGTCCCTTGCTCCAAGCCTTCTCTCGCTGCCGCCATCATGGCTACGCCGCCTGCCGCATGAACGTTTACCATGTCTGCTCCCAGTCGCGCCAGGCTTCTCATCGCGCCTTTTGCTGTATTGGGAATATCATGAACCTTCAAGTCGAGGAACACGCTGAGTCCTTTTTCTTTCAAGAAAGAAACGATCGCTGGCCCTTCTGCGTAAGCGAGCTCCATCCCTACTTTTACATAACGGATATGCCCCTGTAGCGGCTCGATGCACTTCTTGACTTCATCCAGTGTGGAAAAGTCGAGCGCAACAATCATGCGTTCGCGAATATCAGTTAGTTGTTGTTGCACGCTGCTCTCCCCTTTTTATACAGATACTGCCACTTTGGCACCAGCACGCTGGGCTGGCATTGCTTCTGTAGAGAATGTGATCGTCTCCAGTACGTGCAGGAGAGCGGAAGCTGTATCGAGTGAAGTCAAGCATACGGCGCCGTTCTCTACCGCTTCCCGACGAATGCGGAAGCCGTCGCGTTGTGGCGTTTTGCCTTTTGTCAGTGTATTGAGTACGATGTTCGCTTCGCCTGTATGGATGACATCCAACAGATTTGGCGTGCCTTCGGACAATTTGCTTACGCGTGTGACTTGCAGTCCCGCTTGCTCCAAATAATCGGCTGTGCCTGCGGTTGCCATCAGCTTGAAGCCGAGGTGGCGGAAGCGTTTCACGATGTCCAGCGCTTCTTCCTTGTCTTTGTCAGCAACAGTCACGAGCAAGGTGCCTTGTGTCGGGATATTCATGCCTGCTGCGACCAAGCCTTTGTACAACGCTTTTGCCAGAGTGCTCTCGCGTCCCATGACTTCTCCGGTCGATTTCATTTCAGGGCCGAGCGTAATATCAACGCGGCGCAGCTTTGCGAAGGAGAAGACTGGTACTTTGACAGAAACCATCGACTCCTCTGGATGGTAGCCCGGTGTAAAGCCTTGTTCCATGATAGAGTGACCAAGGATCGCTTTCGTCGCGATGTTCGCCATTGGAATCCCCGTTACTTTCGAAAGGAATGGCACGGTACGGGACGAACGCGGATTGACCTCGATTACGTATGGGCGATCTTTATAGATGACGAACTGGATGTTGAGCAAGCCTTTGATTTGCAGGGCACGCGCCAGCTTCGTCGTCATGTCGATCAGCTCATCCTTAATCGCTTGGGACAAGGATTGCGGAGGATATACGGCGATAGAGTCACCGGAGTGCACCCCTGCGCGTTCGATATGCTCCATGATGCCTGGGATCAAAACGTTTTCGCCGTCGCAAATCGCATCGACTTCCGCTTCTATTCCGACCATGTAACGGTCTACCAGTACCGGGTGATCAGGGTTTACCTTCACCGCTTTTTCCATGTACTCCAACAGTTCGGACTGGTTGTAGACGATTTCCATCGCACGTCCGCCAAGTACGTAGGATGGGCGCACCAGGACTGGGAAGCCAAGACCCTCTGCCGCCACTACTGCCTGATCGACTGACGTAACCGTTTTGCCTGGTGGTTGGGCGATTTCCAGCTCACGCAGCAGTGCTTCGAACTTCTCGCGGTTTTCCGCTGCGTCGATGTTTTCCAGACTCGTACCCAAGATTTTGATTCCGCGTGCAGTCAGCTTGTCAGCCAGATTGATCGCGGTTTGTCCGCCGAATTGTACGATGACACCCTCTGGTTTTTCTACATCGAGAATGTTCATGACGTCTTCAATGTACAGCGGCTCGAAGTACAGGCGATCAGAGGTGTTGAAGTCTGTAGAAACGGTCTCCGGGTTGTTGTTGATGATCACTGCCTCATAGCCCGCTTCTCTCAGTGCCCAGACGGCGTGTACCGTTGCATAGTCAAACTCGATTCCTTGACCGATGCGGATTGGTCCGGAGCCCAGTACCACCACGCGTTTTTTGCCTGTCTCGATGCGCTCGTCTTCTACTTCATAAGCGGAGTAGTAGTACGGTGTTTGCGCCTCAAATTCTGCCGCGCAAGTATCTACCATTTTATATACAGGTACAAAGCCTTTTTCTTTGCGCATGGCGTGTACCGCTTCTTCTGTCTCACCGCACAGCTCGGCAATTTTACGGTCCGTGAAGCCCATGCGTTTTGCTTCGTATAGCTTCTCGCTCGTCAAGCCTTTTGCCAGTTCCGTTTCAAAGGCAATCATTTTATGGAACTTGTGCAGGAAGAACAGATCGATCTTGGTCAGGCTGTGCAGTTGTTCGATCGTCCAGCCACGGCGCAGTGCTTCTGCCAGCAGGAAGAGGCGTTCGTCATCTGCGTGCACCAGACGTGCTTTCAGGTCGTCCTCGCTGATTTCGCCTGCTCCCTTAATCTCAATGTGATAGCTGCCGATTTCCAAGGAGCGGATGGCCTTCATGATCGATTCTTCAAAAGTCCGACCGATTGCCATTACTTCTCCAGTCGCTTTCATTTGCGTACCGAGCTTGCGGTTGGCGGATTGGAACTTGTCGAACGGCCAACGTGGGATTTTGCTGACGATGTAGTCCAGTGTTGGCTCGAAGCATGCATATGTTTGACCTGTCACCGGGTTTTTCAGTTCGTCCAACGTGTAGCCGATTGCGATTTTGGCTGCCATCTTTGCAATTGGGTAGCCTGTTGCCTTGGAAGCCAGTGCAGAAGAGCGGCTCACACGCGGGTTCACTTCGATCACGTAGTACTGGAAGCTGTGCGGGTCGAGTGCGTATTGTACGTTGCAGCCACCCTCGATACCGAGCGCCCGAATGATGTTCAGAGCCGATGTGCGCAGCATTTGATACTCGCGGTCAGCCAGTGTTTGGCTAGGCGCCACTACGATGGAGTCACCAGTATGCACACCGACTGGGTCGATGTTTTCCATGTTGCAGACGACGATGCAGTTGTCGTTGGCATCACGCATCACTTCGTATTCGATTTCTTTCATGCCGGCAATGCTTTTCTCGATCAAGCATTGCGTAATCGGGGAGTATTTCAATCCGCTTGCGACGATCTCGCGGAGGGTTTCTTCATCATCACAAATTCCGCCGCCTGTACCACCCAAGGTGTAGGCAGGACGAACGATGATGGGATAACCGATTTCGTTTGCAAAATCAACCGCTTCTTCTATCGTGCTCACGATGACTGATTCAGGTACTGGCTCGCCCAGTTCATTCATGAGGGAGCGGAACAGGTCGCGGTCTTCTGCTTGCTTGATCGATTCCAGCTTCGTTCCGAGCAGCTTTACATTTTCTTGCTCGAGAACTCCTGCTTCTGAGAGGGCAACAGCCATGTTCAAGCCCGTTTGACCGCCAAGTGTAGGCAGTAGTCCATCCGGCTTCTCTTGACGAATGACGCGCGCTACGAATTCAGGTGTGATTGGCTCGATATATACTTTGTCCGCCATGTTTGTATCCGTCATGATGGTCGCCGGGTTGGAGTTGATCAGAACTACCTCCATACCCTCTTCTTTTAACGCTTCGCATGCTTGCGTGCCTGCATAGTCAAATTCTGCAGCCTGCCCGATGACGATTGGTCCAGAGCCGATTACGAGGATTTTTTTCAGATTATCTTGTTTTGGCATGAGTTTTTTCCTCCTTAGCTGTTTCCATCATCGCAAGAAACTGGTCGAACAGGTAGCCGGAATCATACGGCCCTGGAGCTGCTTCTGGATGGTACTGTACTGAGAATGCATTCTTCGCCGCATGACGTACACCTTCGATGGTGCCATCATTCAGGGCGATATGTGTAACTTCCAACTCCGTGTCTGCGAGCGAGTCTTCTTTTACTGCATAGCTGTGGTTCTGGGATGTGATATAGGTGCGTCCGGTTGGCAGCTCTTTTACTGGATGGTTGCCGCCACGGTGTCCGAATTTCATTTTCGTCGTGTCAGCGCCAGATGCCAGCGCGAACAGTTGGTGACCGAGGCAAATTCCGAACAGAGGATATTCACCCAAGATTTCGCGAATCATCTCTACAGCTTGCGGTACGTCCTTCGGGTCCCCAGGGCCATTGGACAAAAGTATCCCGTCCGGTTGAATGCGGCGAATCTCTTCTGCTGTTACATTGTAAGGTACAACGACTACGTCACAGTTGCGCTTGGTCAACTCGCGCAAAATCCCGTGCTTGGCTCCGAAGTCTACCAGTACTACCCGATGACCTGAACCTGGGCAGCTGAAGACGCTTTTCGTAGAAACGCGTGGTACTTGGTCTGTCATCAATGTCGTGCCGTTCAGGGCAGCAACCAATTCAGCCAACGGGGCTTCACTGGTGGTAATCATGCCCTTCATGGTGCCGTGGTAACGAATTTTTCTCGTCAGCATCCGGGTGTCGATTCCAGCAATGCCCGGAATTTCGTATGTTTTCAACAGTTCATCGAGTGTGTTCGTATTGCGCCAGTTGCTCGGTGCCTCGCAATGCTCGCGAACAACGAAGCCGTGAATGTATGGACGAACAGCTTCAAAGTCGTCCCGATTGATCCCGTAATTTCCGATTAGCGGGTAAGTCATGGTGACGATCTGTCCGCAGTAGGATGGGTCGGACAAAACCTCCTGATAGCCAGTCAGCCCTGTATTGAAAACCACTTCCCCGTAGGACTCCTTTGTCGCTCCAAATGCCGTCCCGATAAATTCTGTTCCATCTTCCAAGATCAATCTTGCACGCATTTATGCTCCTCCTCCATTGTCGTGTAAAAACTTTTGTCTTGTCTGTCAGTCGTTTTTACACGTTTTGATATACGATCTTTCCATCTACCAGCGTCAGCGTCGGCCAGCCTTTGCATACCCAACCAGCAAATGGTGTGTTGATTCCTTTACTTGCGAATGTGCTTGGGTCAATTGTTTTTTCCGTTTCCAGATCCATCACAGTCAGGTCTGCTGGTGCGCCTACTTCCAGACGTCCATATGGCAGTTTGAATGCTTCTGCTGGCTTCACGGTCAACAGCTCAACCAGCTTCTTCAAGGTCAGCTCTCCCGTTTGTACGAGATTTGTGTACAACAGCGGGAATGCTGTCTCCAGTCCGACGATTCCGAATGGTGCACGGTTGATCCCGTTGGCTTTTTCCTCTTGGGTGTGTGGTGCATGGTCGGTTGCGATCATATCAATGGTGCCGTCTTTTAATCCCGCAATCAGTGCGGCGCGATCTTCACGAGAGCGCAGGGGCGGGTTCATTTTCCAATTTGTATCCAGATTGTCTGGGATATCCTCGTCGCACAGCAAGAGATGATGCGGACTGACTTCACACGTTACATTCACGCCAGCGCGTTTTCCGTCGCGTACCAGACGCACCGACTCTTTTGCGCTGATGTGACATACGTGGTAGTGCACACCTGTCTGCTCTGCCAGCAAAATATCGCGGCCAACGTGGATGGACTCTGACTCAGAAGGAATTCCTGGGAGTCCGTGTCGAGCTGCAACCACCCCGTCATGCAAAGCTGCTCCCGGGATCAATAGGTCTTCGTCCTCACAGTGAGCGACGATTGCGATACCGAGCTCTGCTGCTTTTTGCATGGCCTTTTTCATCATGGCGGTTGATTGGACACCCACACCGTCATCTGTCAGCGCGAAGATCCCTGCTTCTTTTAACCCAGCGAAATCCGTCAGCTCTTTTCCCAATTGGCGAACAGTAATCGCACCATACGGGATGACGCGCGCCATACCTGCCTCGCTCGCTTTGTCCAAAATGTAGGTCACAGTCTCGACACTATCGATGGATGGTCGTGTGTTTGGCATGCATGCTACCGTTGTAAATCCGCCTTGTACGGCTGCTTTTGCCCCTGTTTCGATCGTTTCTTTATGTTCAAAGCCTGGTTCACGCAGATGTACGTGGGCATCGATGAGACCCGCGCTAATCATACCCCCGTGGCAATCGATCCAATCATGCCCCTCGCGATCGAGTGTTTCCCCCATCGCTGTGATTCTTCCCTTTTCCACCAATATTTCCATCGGGGTGAGTTCCCCCGCCTGATTTAGTACGTTGCCGTTGCCAAGGATGATTCCCATGTCATTTCGCTCCCTTTCAAAAGAGTTTCTAGAACTGCCATTCTTGCTGCGACTCCGTTGGTCACTTGGGTTTGGATCAAGGACGTTTCGCATTCTACCAAATCGGTATGAATCTCAACCCCGCGATTGACGGGTGCCGGATGCATGATAACTGCGCCGGACTTCATCATTTTGGCCCTATCCAGTGTGAGCCCATGTGCCTTGTGATATTCTTCCTTTGATAGATAGAGGGATTCCGCATGGCGCTCCAGCTGCACGCGCAGCATCATGACCACATCTGCGGTTTGAACCGCTTCTTCCATTTCCACGATCTTCACACCTTGCGGGATACGCGCCGGCATCATCGTAGCAGGACCTGAGAGCAGCAGATTCACACCGAGCTTCGGCAGCGCATGCAGGTGAGAACCGAGCACGCGGCTGTGGCGCAGGTCTCCAATGATCGCAACCGTGAGACCAGAGAGCTTGCCAAACTGCCTTTTCATGGTCAAAAGATCGAGCAGGCATTGGGTCGGGTGCTCATTCGTTCCATCTCCCGCGTTGATCAGCTTCAGGTCTACGCTTTCAGCCAGCTCTTGCAGCAGGCCTTCCTTCTTGGTGCGGATCACGGCTGCTTCCACACCCATTGCTTCCAAGGTGCGGATTGTGTCATAGACCGTCTCGCCCTTTACAGTAGAGGAGGTTTCCGGAATGAAGTTCAAAACATGTGCGCCCAGTCGCTTTTGTGCTACTTCAAAAGAAAAGCGGGTTCTGGTGCTGGCCTCGAAGAACAGATTCGCGACAAACCGTCCGCGCAGGATATCCGCTTGCTCAGTTGGTCTGGCAGCCCAATACTCTGCTCGCTCGAGGAGCTGGATGATCTGTTCTTTCGATAAGTCTTTGAGGCCAATCAGGTGCGCTACATTTTTCATCATGAATCCCTCCGATTCTTTAATGTTCAAAAGAAAAAGCTTCTTGGCATCGCTTTGCATCTGGAGGCAAGCGAGACAAGAAGCTGGTTGAGTGCCTTTTTGGGCAGCCAAAACAGCGTTCTTTGCCTTGCCAGCCTCTCTGGACTGGATTTAAAGGATTGGGAACGTATAGGCTATTTATTTTTGTTCTTCAAGATGCGCTTCTCCCATCGCGGACGCTTTTCCTGGAAGGATCAGGTGCAGAATAATTCCCAGGAAGGTAGAGAGTGCGATATTATCGATGGTCAGGTCGCTCAGGAAAGCGATACCTGTACTCGCAAAGCTGATTTTGTATCCGCCGATTCCCGTGACGAGGATGACGGCTGCGAGAATCATGTTGCGCTTGTCTGCAAAATTCACTTTGTGCTCGACGTACATCCGCAAGCCTTGTGCCGCGATGATACCGAACAGGATGATGGAGACACCGCCAAGTACCGGCGTTGGAATCGTCATTAAAATGGCGCTAACCTTACCAGCGAAGGCGAACATGATTGCCAGTACAGCCGCCAGACCGATGACCACTCGGCTGTATACCTTAGTCATTGCTAGAACACCGATGTTTTCTCCATATGTCGTTGCTGGCGGACCTCCCAAGATAGCTGCCAGTGAGGTTGCCACCCCGTCTCCGAGCAAGCTGCGGTGCAGACCCGGATTTTTCATCAGATCGCGATCCATGACCTTGCTCGTTACCAGCAAGTGACCCAAATGCTCTGCCAGCGTGACGAAAGCGACTGGCGCGATGACCAGTGCTGCGATCCATGCAGAGCCGTCACCTATCACACTCATCACTTCGGTAAATTTGAAGTGCTCCGCAAACATTTTTTGTGGCGTGATGAACCAGTCTGCTTCTACTACTTTTTGAAAGTTAATCAGTTCAGGGTGACGCAGCAGTGTGTATACATAACCTGTAACCATACCGATCAAGATGGGGATAAGACCAAGGAAACCGCGCAGCATAACTGCTGCAAGCACTGTTATGACCACAGTTACGAGCGAGATTTCAATCGATGTCAATGACATTTGCGATTGACCATCTACAGTGACTTTCGTTGCCATGTCTACTGCTACGCCAGCCAGGCTCAGACCAATCACGACGATGACAGAGGCGATGACAACTGGTGGCAGTACCCGATCGAGCCATTTGACCCCTGCCTTCTTCACGATTCCGGCGACGATGATGTACACAATCCCGGAGAGGAAGCAGCCTAAGAGTGCGGTCCCTACTCCATGTGATTGACTCACGACGATAATCGGACCGATGAAAGCGAAGGAAGAACCGAGGTAGTTCGGCAGCTTTCCTTTGGTGATCCACAGGAACAACAGGGTTCCAATCCCACTTGCCATGAGCGCCGTTGCAACATCCAGCCCCGTTAAGATCGGCACCAATACAGTCGAGCCGAACATCGCGAACAAGTGTTGAATACTAAGTGGCAGCAATCGCGAAATATGTGGTGTTTCGTCTACATCGATGTAATTTTTCTGGCTCATGCCTGTATGCCCCCTGTGTTGTTTCATTCAAAACTTCTTTTATACAAAAAGCTTCTTTTTATACAAAAAACCTCTTTGTGCGGGCACAAAGAGGCTAGCTTCGCCATAGTCATGGGAAGTATCTTGCCTCTTGCCGACCTCACAGGATCGTTTTTAAAGAGGAATCCTATTCTTTTTACAGTAGCTGTCGGATGGAGACAATGTCCATAACGTCCACTTCTGCCAATTGTACATCGACAATTTCCGTTCTAGCAGTTGGGAGGTTTTTTCCGACGAAATCAGGGCGGATTGGCAGCTCGCGATGACCGCGATCAACCAGCACAGCCAGTTGAATCATCCGTGGGCGACCGTTATCAATCAGTGCATCCAATGCGGCACGCACCGTTCTTCCCGTGTAGAGAACATCATCGACCAGAATCACCGTCTTGCCTGTAATTTGATCCGGTAGCTTGGAGCCTTGCAAAATGGCATCTTCGGACTTGTGCTGAAGATCGTCGCGATAAAACGTAATGTCCAGCTCACCGACTGGGACTTTCACATTTTCAATCATTTCGATTCTTTCCACAAGGCGCTGCGCGAGATAGATCCCTCTGGTCTTAATCCCCACGATAATGAGATCCTCTACACCTTTATTTCGCTCAATAATTTCATGTGCGATTCGCGTGAGCGCGCGGCGGATCGCTGCTTCATCCATAATAACGCTTTTGTTGATCATCTCAATATCCCCCTTTTCGACGGGAACAGTGGACCTTACGAAAAAAGGCTCCTTGTCAGGAGACAAGAAGCCCTCGGACAAACTGACCGGACTTTTAAGCGTCCCGCCTGTTTGTCATTCCGTGCCCTTGCCAGCCTCTCTGGACTGGATTAAAAGGTTCCATTCGTCATGTAGAATTATGTCACGATTCTGGACGGGTGTCAATGCAGCCCGGAAAAGTCTAACTATTCCCAATAGACGCTGACCCACGGTGGCAAATAGTTCGCATAATAACCAATGTCCCCTGTCATGTTTTTGATCAGCTCGACTTGTTTGTCCGCATCCTCACCAATTCCTTGGATAAACAAAGAGCCGTGCTCCGCTCGATCCAGCCGCAAGAAAAGAAGCTGTTTTCCATCTGGAGACGGTGCAGGATAATAGTCGGCTGTATTCGCTTCCCCTTTTGTCACCTGCTGCTCCGCTCCATCTGCGGACCGCCGCCAGATGCCTTGTTCCGGTACCATGACCTTCTTCGGATCATATGAATACTCTGTAGCCAAGCCTCTGGTGAAAAGCAGCGTGTACGGAGCTTTTGGAATCCATACCGGATAAGTGTCTACCACCACTGGACCAGGGCTGACTGTTTTGACCTTTCCTGCTCGATCCGCTAGCTTTAACTGCTTGTTAGTCGTGGCGGTCCGGTCAGTACCATCGACAAAAGCGAGCTGTTCGCCATTTGGTGTCCAGGCAAGCCAATCAGGATAAGCCAATCCTGTTCCTAGGTCTATTGGCTTTTTGGCAGGCTGTGTCAAATCAAACCATTGAATCGGTACGCCATCAGCAGACAAGGAGCCTGAGTTATACCTGACAAAGTAGGCCACAGCCTTCCCATCCGGCGATACTTTTAAACCTGTCGCTGCCCATGGGTAGATGCCTTCCTCCACTTTTGGCGGTTCTGCAATCGGGTAGGCAGCCAACGGTTTACCTGCAAGTGTGCGCAAGGCCAGCGTCATCGGCTTATTTTTTTCGGCTGGTAGTGAGACAAGCATGTTTTCCCCATCCGGCATCCAGGCAAAATCTTCGAAGTCAGCCTTCGTTGTACTTTGCAAAGCTAATTCTCCATGCTCTTGAACGTCTTTTACGATCAGCAATAGTCTCGGGGCTTCATTACTGCCGACATTCACGGTGTACGCGAGCTTGTTCGCTTTCGGAGACCATTTTGGCGTTTCAAAAACCGCTCGCTCGTCTACCTGCACAGCTTTGCTGCCGTCAGCTCTGACGATCCACACATAGCCTGGTGTCGAGTAATTGTCGTTGCCTTTGTATTTCACGAACAGGAGCCACTTGCCATCTGGCGACCAACCCACGATCTGTGCATAGCCATCCTTGGTGATTTGCTTGATCTTTCCCGTTGCATCCCGTCCATCTACCAAAAACAAATGCTGGTTGCTCGTAAATGCGATTTTTGCCGGAACGCTTATTTCCTTGTTCATGCGCTCTGGCCCTTGGCTTTGGGCTGCCACCTTTGCTTCACCGTTTGCTGTGACAAGTACAACCAAAAGGACAAACAGACCGAACAGCTTCCCCCATTTTCCGATCACAGGCATTCACTCCTTACACTCTCTATTGAAAGTTGAAAAAAACGCCAGAAGAAAGTAATAAGCTCTCTACTAGCGTTTTCCAATCCAACTGCCATTATGTAAGTGTCATAGGAAGACTTGCTGCAACAACAAGAAACGATTGCCATACAGATCCTTGAAAATAACCTCTATGCCATACATTACTTCATTTGGTTCACTCACAAACTCCACGCCGCGTTGACGCAGTGTTTCGTATGTGGACCAAAAATCATCCGTATGCCAAACCCACATTGGATTTTTGCCGACCTGACGAAGCATTTCCTGCGCAACGTCTTCCCGATGCCAATGGGTAGGGTCATGCAATACAATCTCTAGCTCCTGCCCTGGAAGACCGACGGTGAGCCAACGAGAACCATCATCCATCCGAGAATCCATGCGTTTTTCGAAACCGAGTTTTTCCGTGTAAAACCGCAATGCATCTTCACAGTCGTGAACGTACAGTGTCACATGCGCTAATCTTTTTAGCACGGCTATTCCCCCTGTTCTCTACGCTTGTCTGAGAACTTCGATGACGTCAAGCATTTCCTTCGGCATTGGCGCTTCGAACTCGAGCTGCTCTCCTGTACGGGGATGGATGAATCCCAGCGTTTTCGCATGCAAAGCTTGTCCATCGAGCTCCAATGTATTTTTCGGACCGTATTTCGGGTCGCCCGCCAGTGGATAGTCAATGTACTTCATGTGTACGCGAATTTGATGGGTACGCCCTGTTTCGAGTTTCAATTCCACCATCGTGTACTCTTTGAAGCGCTCCAGCACGATAAAATGTGTAACAGCCGGCTTGCTGTTTTCAAAAACGACCGCCATTTGCTGGCGATTTTTCGGATCGCGCCCGATCGGTGCTTCAATTGTTCCCATTTCATGCGGGATGACCCCATGAACAAGCGCGACATACTTCCGATTGACCGTATGTGCTTTCAACTGTTCAGCCAACCCCATATGTGCCTTGTCGTTCTTGGCTACCATCAAAAGACCGGACGTATCCTTGTCAATACGATGGACAATTCCCGGACGCAAAACGCCATTGATTCCGGACAAATCCTTGCAATGAGCCAAAAGCCCATTGACGAGTGTCCCACTGTAATGACCAGGAGCAGGATGCACGACGAGACCACGTGGTTTATTCACGACCACGACATCGCTATCCTCGTATACAATATCAAGCGACATCTCTTCTGGCTGGATCGCCATTTCCTTTGGCGGCGGAACACGGAGGGTCACTTCGTCCTCTGCCTGTAGCTTGTAGTTGTTTTTGATCGGTTCACCATTTACAGTAACACGGCCTTCCTTTACCCAAGCCTGTACCTGTGAACGGGACCAATCTTCATTTTGCAGCGTGATAAACTTGTCGATGCGCTCGTTCTTATCTGCTGGGTCTACCGTCCAATCGTAACGTTCAAACAATTGCGTGTCATTCATGTATGTTCTCCACCTATCCGAGCTTTCCCACTATTATTCTCATGACTATCTGTTTTTCTTCCCATCCAGAAAAACATCGAGAAGCAAAATCCCCACACCAATCGTGATGGCCATATCCGCCACATTAAAGATCGGGAAGTGAATCAACGTAAAATCGAGAAAATCTACGACTTGACCGGACATCGCACGATCAATGAAATTCCCCACGGCTCCACCCAAGACAAATGACAGCGCCAACGATGCACGAGGTTGTTTTTTTCCCAAGCGAATCAAGGAAATGACAATCCCAATCACAACGACAGCGGTAATGGCGATAAAAAACCAACGTCGATTTTGCAGGATACCAAACGCCGCTCCCATGTTTCGATGGGAAGTTAGATGAAAGACGTCCGCGATCAAAGGAATGGATTCTCCCAGTTCCATATACTTCACGACTAAATACTTTGTAAACTGATCAAGCGCAATAATTACTGCCGCAATGAGATAGTACCACAATGGAATGTCCTCCTTATTCTGCTTCGACCAGCAACTGTACAAACACAATGTCAAATGATCATTTTACCAGAGACCGCCTACGTGAACAAGCGCTTTCCTTTTTTGAACAGTCGATAGCCTTTGCGTACGACTTCCAGCATCCACAATGGAATTTTCCATCCACGATCCTTGATAAATGGCAGATACACCTTGTAGTACGCCTTGCGTAAATCTCGCCATTTCGTGTCTGTATCATTGACATAGTAATCCGATACGTCAATCAGATAACCTCGTCCCTGATCCATTAATACATTTTTCCCATGGACATCATGCGGAAACAAGCCCTTCCTGCGGGCCTCTTCTAATGCTTCCTCCACGTCTTCAATCACCTGCGGAGGAATCGGAATACCAAAGCGGACACAGTCAAACAAGGGGATACCGTTCATCCGCGAAATGACCAAGTATCCTTCCCCATAATCATAACAGATGGGGAAGGAACGAGTCTCCCCTAGCTTGCGATAGACTTCGATTTCCTGTTCGGCTCCTGGTCGTCCAGGTGCGTACAGCTTGATTACTACCTTTGGATAGTCCGGGTGGGCAAATACGGCAGCATAATTGCCGGTACCGACCAGTTCCCACGGGTATGGCGTGTGGTGTACAACGACTGGATCATCTGGCGACAGACTCTCCACTTGAACTTCCTGTAAAAAAGCTTGTAATATATGCTGATCGATCCGCATCGTTTCTCATCATCTCTCATCAGTTACCGACTTCGAACTACGTTTAAAACAAAATTAATGAAGGTTCATCTACTACGATCATTCAGACATTTCCTATAAGGGGCAAAAAATCCTTTACACTGGTTGGGGCCAGGAAGTCCTGTCCGATTCCAATGAAAGGATTGCATATGGACAAGAATACCTCATTTTTTTGATTTGGTAAATGGGGCTCTTGCACGTTGCTGTTGTGGTGGGGAGGAAACAGGAGAAAACGCTCAGATTCTAGGGCCACCCCTTGTGGGATTGACTGCACGGCTCCATGAAAAAAACGAAACCCGCGTCCAAAGTCGTCCTTTCAGGAGGCCTCTCAGAGGTGGACGCTAAAAGCTTGTTTCTCTTTTTTTCATTGCGCCTCGGTCGGTGTCCCTAAGATCTTCGCTTATTTCTCCTGTTTCCTCTACGAGTTTTCTGTGTTTCCACGCATTTTAAAGCTTTGAAAGAATGAAGAATGTGATCAGTTACGTC
>NZ_JABSUV010000089.1:0-1643 GCF_013284275.1 Brevibacillus sp. HB2.2 | reverse complement strand
GTGAACGGGGCTTCTTATGGCACAGAGGTAGAGGTGCTGCTAGCTTCGCCTATCCCCAGCGGATGGGTCATGGTTCGTGCCTTTAGAGGATCGAATGTCATCAAGAATATGAACGGTGCTTCTTATGGTACGGAGGTAGAGGTGATGCTCGCCTCGCCTATTCCAGTCGGATGGGTCATGGTTCGTGCCTTTGGAGGATCAAATGTAATCAGAAATGTTCATGATGCTTCGTACGGCACGGAGGTAGAAGTGATGCTCGCTTCGCCTATCCCAAAAGGATGGGTCATGGTTCGAACCTATGGAGGTTCGAATGTGATCAGAAATGTCAATGGTGCTCCTAACGGAACGCAGATTGAGGTACTGCAAGCATCGCCTGTTCCTGAAGGATGGATCATTCTCAGTTCAGGTGGAAATTCGAAAGTAATCAGGAAAATTGGCTAAAACAAAGAGTACATGGCAATGTATCTAGTCCGCGAGCTGACGTCGAAATGAAAACGGCATCAGCTTGTGGGCTTGTAACAACATGTTCGGAATGAATGTAAAGCCGCCGCTAAAGTGATCAGAAAATACGATACTTGGTTTAATCAAGAATTTAGATTTACATGTTTTGTAAAATTGTGCTTGTTAGCGCGATTCCTTCGATACATCTCCCGCATGCCTCCAAATATTCAGCTTCTTTCTCGATGAGGATGGACCACGGCCTGTTCGTTTCGCAGCCTCTTCTGTGCTGCCGCTGCCAGCGCAATTGTCATGGAAGGGGATTCTCAAATTGGTACTCAGATAACGCTGAATGGAGCAATATCCATTATCAAGGTAAACCACCTGCAAACCTTATCCTGTCTGGGCTTCGGATACTTGGGGAAATAAGATTTATTAAGATCCGTGTAAACTGCGGCTCTTTTTTACTTTAATGAGGAGATGTTATCCTTGTTAGTGACATTACCAAAGTATCCGCCATGAACTCATAACATTCTTTCCATCCCTTAGTGGCATCCTCATCATTAGCTGTCGGAAATGATAGATTCACTTAATCCTTCCAGCATAACAACCACCGAGCCACATAGTTCCCATTCTTTTTTCCGAGGTAACAGTCCATATTCTTCCGTTGCTATGCTCAGCCTCACCACAAGTGTGGATCACGACCAGCATCTTCTTTCCTCCTTATAGTGTTTGAAACATAAATCCGGGACTTGAAAGGTAGTTTATATGACTGTCTCAATACAATTGGTACTATTAGGTTTCATCACAGGTCTATTAATCTGTATTGCTTTTCCAGTCCTTCAAAAGGAAGCGACACTGATGGGATTATGGATGATTCTGTGGAGTCGTATTAGTTTACGAAAAGGCTCTGTTTATGGAATCTGGAAGCTTTTAACTTACATAACATTAGTGATTGGCTGGATACTCTTGCTTTTCGGGATACTTTTGACAGCCTTAGAGTTCATTTTCTAAAATACCGTTGTGTTCAGCTGTTTCCCCATTCCTACTGTAATCACAGTAAGGTGGTACCTAAAAAGGATATGGATATCATTTTCGAGTTATTGGAATGCCTTCGAAGCCATAAAGAAGAGCAGCGAATTGATTTTCGAATCTAGTCAAAATACGAAATTTGAAAAATTGGAGTATAGCCCTTGTCCCCTTCA
>NZ_JABSUV010000088.1:0-1789 GCF_013284275.1 Brevibacillus sp. HB2.2 | reverse complement strand
CGAAGGGGACAAGGGCTATACTACAATTTTTCAAATTTGGTATTTTGACTAGATTCGAAAGCGGACATGAGGTTTCTTTACAGTTATTAAGTAGAATCACAAATAGCCGCTCCTGTAATGAACGGCTAAAAAGTGGATTGAGAATATTACAGAGTTATTTATCAGGTTTAGGATTAGTGGGTTTTGGGTTGCTTGTATCCGGCATATCAGGGTCGTGCTCATTGTCTCCATGACTGTTAGTGTTTGGGTTATGCCAGTGACCGGAATCTGGACTGTTACCGCCACTATTGTTATTACCAGGGTTGTTGTTATTACCAGGGTTGTTGTTATTACCAGGGTTGTTGTTATTACCAGGGCTGTTGTTATTACCAGGGCTGTTGTTGTTACCAGGGCTGTTGTTGTTGCCAGAGTTGTTGGTATTGTCGTTGGCCAAAAGTAGAGTCATCTCCATTCAGGTTAGTTGATTTTAATATTCTGCTCCAAATTAATATTTCTATTAGCGCTTTAGTTATGGAGGGAAACGAGAGTGGATGAAGCGAGATGGCATGAGATCAAAAGTGCTGACCCGTCATGGTTTTGAAACTTTCTTTGTAAGAACACTGTTTTCGTTGGGGACAACATCGAAGCGATGTGGCGGGAAATGGTTCAGGAGATAGAACGGTTCCGTGGCGAAACTGCTCGGTATCGTGAAGCACTAGAATATATCGCGGATGTGTCATTAGATAAACGTTGCGAAAAAGCAGCAAAGGATGAATTGGCTGGTGGCAATATCATTTAACACATTGGTAATTGAGAAGAACGGAGGTGAGACGGTGTACAAAACATTTCATGCTTCGGTAATGTTCTCAATAAGTAAAAAAGAGCCGCACTTACACGGCTCCAACTATTACATTCTTATTGACCACCTGTATTTGAAGCCCATACAGGATACCAGCCTTGATTCAAGTCCGTAGTGTTATAAAGAACTAAATTTCCATCATCTTGCATAATCAAAAGGTCGCCTCTAAGGTTTGCAGGTGGTTTACCTTGATAATGGATATTGCTCCATGCAGCGTTATCTGAATACCAAGCTGGATCACCATTCGCACGGTTCAAAACGAGTTTTCCGCTATAATAGTCAATTTTGAGATAGTGGTTCCCCCATTTGTCGTTGGTTTGCTTGGTCCATAAGAGGGTTTCTGGTCTGGGAAATCTCTTCCATAATTCAAGGTTTCCTCTCCATATTTGGATGTAGTAAGTATTGTTACTTGACTGTAGCATACAACCATTACAAAGTTGTTCACCAACCTTAATACGGTCAGACCCAAAAGCAAATGTTGCAGAAGTGAAATGGAGTTGTAGCATGAAAACCGCAAATAATAGCAAAATAATCTTTTTCATAGATAACCTCCTATCAGATGTGTTTTCCAAATGCTACTAAATTTTACCATATCATTATTAATGATGGAATAATCTTCGAAAATACAAATGAGGTGTAGTACCAATAGAGAGGAGGTGAAGTATGAGACGAAAGGGATATTTCCGGCGATGGTGGGAGCAGCGTTCAAGCGAATTATCGAATCTATTAAATCCCAAACAGTGGTTCTATGACCTTCTCGGTGGGGAAGCCAAGACATCCAGTGGGGTTAGGGTTACAAGCTCATCAGCTCTGTTGAATAGCAACGTTTATACTTGTGCATCTATCTTGGGCGGGGGGCTACTCGTATGCATTAAAGGAGGGAAAGCATGTCTGGCTCGATTATGATAAAGGCACCTTTGAGGATAAATTGGTGGCAGGATTGTCTAGGGG
>NZ_JABSUV010000087.1:0-1895 GCF_013284275.1 Brevibacillus sp. HB2.2 | reverse complement strand
TTTTTCATGTGCGCCCAGCATGGGCGTTATCTCTAGGGTTAAAGTCCCGAATGGTGAAGGCAGTAGTAGCCATTAGCTTAAGACAAGGGTGTCCACCGTGAGGTGGAATCTGAAGGAAGTCGGCGGCAAACCTCCGGTCTGAGGAACACGAACCTCATACGAGGCTAACATTCGTTGGATGAGCCTGCATGTCAAGGCAAAGTCCTTACTGCCAAAGGCGAATGAGAGTAAATGAGGCAGATAGATGGAGGGGAAGATAACGCTCTTACCTGGGGAGACCTGACCGAAACGCCATGCTCACATGGTAACCTTCTTTGAAAGGAGAAGCTGAACGATCAGGAGTCAGCAGAGGTCATAGTACCCTAGTAAGGGACGCCTGAACAGGGAAGGACCGAACATCTAGGAAGAACGAGAAGCTAGGCGTTCATTCTTGCTAATGAGGCAGACAATCCGTAAGGACTTGCTCAGAGGAGGAAGTGGTGAATTCCACGGGGGAATCTGAGAGGGCTGAAGTAAGAATGGCACAAGTAGAAAGAACGTTCACGCGAAAGGAATACCTCAACATGATGAAGCAACTTCTGTCACGGGAAAACCTTCTGACAGCATTAAAGAGAGTGGAAAAGAATAAAGGAAGCCACGGTGTGGATGGTATGTCAGTAAAATCCCTACGTGAACATATCATGACCAACTGGGACTCCATCCGCCAGCAGTTAGAGGATGGTACCTATCAACCGCAACCAGTCCGAAGGGTCGAAATCCCGAAACCTAGAGGTGGGGTACGGTTGCTAGGAATTCCTACTGTGACAGACCGCTTTATCCAGCAGGCAATCGCTCAAATTCTGACCCCAGTTTTCGATCCGATGTTCTCCGAACACAGTTATGGCTTTCGTCCAAATAGGCGAGGACATGATGCAGTTCGGAAGGCTAAAGGATTTATGAAAGAGGGGAAACGGTGGGTTGTTGATTTAGACTTAGAGAAATTCTTTGACAAAGTAAACCATGACAAGTTAATGGGGCTTATCGCCAAACATGTCAAGGAAAAGACACTTCTCAGGCTTATCAGAAGCTATTTAGAATCGGGCATCATGATTAACGGGCTGGAGACAGCAAACGAGGAAGGAGTGCCGCAAGGTGGACCTCTTAGTCCGCTGCTCTCCAACATCATGTTGCATGAATTGGACATGGAGCTAGAAAAACGAGGCCTCAGATTTGTCCGCTACGCGGACGACTGTAATGTCTACGTTTCTTCAAAGAAGGCTGGCGAACGGGTAATGGCATCTATTTCCTGGTTCATCGAGAATAAACTAAAACTTAAGGTGAACATTGAGAAAAGTGCAGTAGACCGGCCATGGAAACGAAAATTTCTAGGGTTTAGCTTTACCCACCAGTCTGATCCAAAGATTCGAATCGCGAAAGAAAGCATGAAGAAGGTAAAACAACGAATTCGGGAATTTACCTCAAGGTCAAACGCGCTTCCCATGGAGTATCGAATTGAACAGCTAAATAGATACCTTATTGGCTGGGCGGGATATTTCTCACTTGCAGACACACCTTCGGTCTTCTCCAGTCTAGACGAATGGATAAGAAGAAGGCTCCGTATGTGCCTATGGAAACAGTGGAAGAACCCTCGAACAAAAGTAAAAAGGCTTATTACTTTGGGAGTGCCCAAAACAAAAGCCTTCGAATGGGGCAATTCTCGTAAGAGATACTGGCGTATTGCGTGTAGTCCTATACTTCACAGAACTTTGGATAATGCCTATTGGCAGACCGAAGGTCTTAAGAGTCTTAAGGATAGGTATTTTCTTTTACGTCAAACTTAGATGAACCGCCGTATACCGAACGGTACGTACGGTGGTGTGAGAGGACGGGGGCTAGTCACCCCCTCCTACTCGATT
>NZ_JABSUV010000086.1:0-1919 GCF_013284275.1 Brevibacillus sp. HB2.2 | reverse complement strand
CTTTAATTGTATGCATTACAGCGGTTTTCAAGTTTTGGGAACCCCTCTCGGAGCTTTGGAAAATCGCGAATTACTCTGCTGGGATATACCGGACAGGGGATTATATGCGAGATATAAGGCTTCGGCCTCTCGCCCCTTGTCCAGTATCTCTCATGCATTTGTTGCAAATTACTAAGATAACATTAAGAGTCGAGTCAGTGGCTTTTAACTGAAATTCACACTATTTTCCAAAATGAACTTGAATATAGTGGCATAGGTCTTTATATTTAGAGTTATGCAATGTGCAACCCGACAAAAAAGCATATTGCAAATAATTATGGGGAGGCTGATTTATGGATGGTGATTAATTATTAGAACATTTATTAGTGGGATCATTTTGCAGTGGACCAGTGGATAGTCATTTTGTGCTTTAAACTTTTTTACATTGTATTTGATTATTTGTTTCTACTTGGGGTAATAATGTGTACCAAGAGAAACCGGATGGTGGAAAGTATTTAAGTTCTTTCTCAGCGTGCATATTCGCATATTACGCATATTAGTCGAATTAAAGGTTAACGACTGCCATTGTTAACCGAAAGCAAAAAAGCTCGCTAGGACCGCCATCCTAATGAGCTTTTTCTTATGTAGAGTAACTACAAGTGGCTTCGACTAACTAGTCTTGCTCCTACCCATCTCCATTAAGTGAGACATTTTATGGTCTTACGAGGACCGCCATCCCCGGAGCCGTTAACAGGATAGTCACTAGCAACAAGTATTTACCCTATGTCGATATTAAGTTAGGGTTAATGCACTTACAAATTATTCATTTTTGAAAAAGGTTATGAAGGCCAGTATCGTTCTGGCTGATGTCATAAGAAACGTACCGATGCTCCACCAGGAGAGGTTTTTCAAGTTGGCTTTAATCTTGTTCCACCAGAAGACGTTCTTCAGGTTGCTTTTATTCTTCTTCATTTTTTTGTTTACTTTGTTCTTCCTCAGTTTTTTCATATCGCGTACCTCCGCATATTAGTTGGGTAGCGACAGGACTATTCTACCAATTATTTGAAGGGTATTCTAGTAAAAGTAGAAAATTATAACTACGGGGGTGGGGGATAATGTAGTGCGCCAGTATGTTGAATCAACGACAGGAGAAATTTACTACACGGAGGAAGTGCTACGCCGGTCTGACGAGATCGTAAAAGTTTTTCGTCCAGTTGGTCGCAGTTCAAAATTTGTAAAGATAAAAGCCAGCCAGAAGGCAAAGCGACGGCTTAGAAAGCTGTCACTCGCTGAGGCTGGCTTTTTGTTGAAGATCGCTCCGTATGCCAGTGAGGGAACTAACCTCCTGCAAGGTGACAATGAGCGCGGACAAAAGGGGACGCCGCTTACCGTCAAAGACCTTGCCCGCATCGCAGACTGTTCCTATCCAACAGCACGCAAGATTGTGAAGACATTCATTGAGCTGCACATAATGCGTCGAACCGACGTGGAAAGACGGTCAGCATTAGCAATAAATCCACTGTATTCTCTCAACGGGAAGACAGCAGAAGCGTGGCTCTTGCACCTATTCAACCAGGAGATCACAGAGGCAGGAGAAGACCCCAATTTGGACTAGGGGGTCGCCAGAAGCCAACAGGCAGCCAAAGTATAAGGCTCTAAGCTTCAACCTCATTTTTTGCGGTGAAACAATACATATACTTTTCCGCTGGAATAGTAGTCGTTTGATTACACCTACAAAAAACGGAACCAGCCCAACAGCATCAAGGCATACAGCAATTCAAGGGCTGGCAATATTCTTTATTCTTACTTTATTGCCACGAAGGAGCTGAACAGCTTGGACATACGTAAATTACCAGTCTCTAAAATCAATCCAGCCCCTTATAATCCGCGAGTAGATTTGCAACCGGGCGACATTGAATACGAGAAGCTGAAACGATCGG
>NZ_JABSUV010000085.1:0-2820 GCF_013284275.1 Brevibacillus sp. HB2.2 | reverse complement strand
TCCTTTCGCCTCAGATAATTGGTTGTTGACAGTTCTGACGGCAGCCAAACCATTTTCCTTAACGTCCTTTTCAAACGCACTTAATATCCTCGGAAACGCATGACGAACGGTCCGCACGGAGTTCATGACCATGCCGTTGTCTTCATCGGCGCTCGGGAAGTAGAGCTTTACTTTTGAGCCAAGCTCGGGCATAAGGTACAAAATCATCTGCATATAAAAACAGGTCAATCATGGTGGTATCTGACCATAATCGACCTGTTCAACGTGAAGCTATTAAATTAAGTAGAGTATAAAATTCAAGCATTGATGTGCGTACATCTTAATTCCTGAAAACTTCCTACAGGTAGAACAAAGGTAAACTTCGTAATGATGAAATGAAGTGATTCATTCGGCACTGGGTGGGGGCTTCTTGAAAGCCGCCGCTCATACTCTTTCATTGAGTGGTTATTTGTGTTGCAGCAACGGATAAAGAAAGAAACCACAACACTAGCGGCTAACTAGCATTGCGATCTTGTTTTTAGGATAGTAAATGGGTTTACACAAAAATCTTGACAAACTCAATTAAACATACCATTTGCAAGCCTTTCTACAATTTCTTTGTCCCACTCATCGAGATTACTCGTTAGCTCATCATAGCGTTTTTTTGATTCTATTGTATCAAGTACTTTAAGTGCTGCCATGCTAAAATGCCCTAAAGTATCTATGCCAAATAATTTGTTTACCTTGGGATCTCTAAACTGGCTGATATAAGTTAATTTATCAACGATCTGTTCGTTACACAATTTTCTACTAACAATCTGAATGATGGCACTCGTTTGTACCATATTATGATGAATGTCTAAGCTTTTTACTAATTCAATATCTTCTAGTTTACCTTCACGTATTTCTTTAGCCAAACTTAATGGTTTCATGTTTTATAACCCCTATCTAATCTTTTTGTGGTCTATAATTATCTATTAGGTATTGTCTTTCGTCTCTATAATTGTTCCACAGATGTTCCGCAAGAGCCTTATTACCAATCCTTTCTGCCTCTTTAATCTCCACCATATATGCTCTGAGCTCCATAATAATTCGATTTTTGAACTCGTAAGTAACTTCTGCCGCCGGATAACCTTTTGCCTTGTCATCTAAAAAATGTTGATATTCATGTCTCAAAGCGCTTATTGAAGCATCTTCATAAATATTTAATTGCCCTGGACCATTTCCTTTGGTGCATATGCCATGATATCACGGTCTAAGATTCTTACTTCTACCCCTTCTTCCTTGGCCTTCTTAATAATACTATCCCATTCTTCAGAGTGAGAGAGACGCCCAGGACCATAAATGTCCCTAAACGGGTCAGCATCATTTTTCCCTAACATACTATCAGGTAATCTAGCTTTTCCCGTCCCCTCAGTATCCCTCTGCTCTTGTTCTCTTCTCTCTCCCGTTCTTCCTTCCCATCCCTACCACGATGAGTCCCTCCACCCCATACAAAACAGGCTCATTCCCTCTCATCGTTCGAGTTGGAATAAGCCATTGAAAGTTTATCAAGTGTTGGAATCATTTAGTGTTTGGTTTGTTGGTTGTATTGTACGATCTTGTTGTTGAGCTTGTAACCGAATTTACACAAAACTTTTTACATACCTTCGAAATCGATCCATTTATTCTTCAATTGAGTCCATATAATTCAAGTTGGCATCACTGATATCCCTCTCTACAAATTTTGAATGTCTCTCTACCCATTCTCCAAGTAAAAACGTAAATCCACCTACCTCTAGGTACACACCCTGATCTATCCTCAACCTTCCACCTCTTTCAATAAATTTAATAATAGGTTCGTAGATATCTTTGAATCTTATGGCTGTCTGATTCTCACTATCAATTAACATTGACATTTCAATAAATCGTAAACATATTATTTTCGAATATGGATTTAATGGAATACTAGTATCGGGAAATACCTCTTCGCTTAACTTTTCTAGATCTATTTCCGTATCGGAATTCAATATTTTAATAGGACTGAAAAATAAATTTGAAACAGTTGAAGAATTGAATATTAAAAATTGAGATGCTCGCATCAAATACTCAGCTACTAAATAAGCATTCGACTTTTTATTTTCTGATTTTATACTCCAATCTATCTGCCTTATTCTATCTTTCGCAGCTAAGACATTAATATTCATCCCATTCATCACCCATTCTTATACCGTAGAATTTGTAAAACTCTTGTTCATAGCCAGGAAATGTACCAAAATCAGGTTGATCAGAAGCCATCTCATGAGCTCCTGGCGGATATGGATTAAAGCCATCTTTTCCATTCCAAGAATCTGGATTGCGATAGTCAAATCCATCTTCCATAAAATCTATTTCCTCTAATTCATGTTTAGCTAATTGCTCAAACCAAGCTTTTTGTTTCTGATTGAATTCACCCTCCAGTGATTTCATGAAAATATAAACCACTTCGGAATCAGGAGTTAGTCGTGATTTATAATAATAGAGCCCTTTTTCATCATACCAAGGTAAATCATACTCATTCAAAAATAAATGTTCCCTCAACCTAGTGGCTTTATCTATACTTAGTCCTGTATTACGAGAAAATACTTCAATATCCTTATCACTCCATGCCCTAACCACATCAGTTTTTTTCTCAACAAATCTATCAATCTTATATTTTTTTATTATTGGCGGAGATCCATATCTTTTTGGAGCTTCACCCGTCCCCTTAGTATCCCTCTGCTCTTGTTCCCTTCGCTCCCTTTCTTCTCTTTCTCTTTCTCTTTCTCTTTTCTCTCTTTCTTCTCTTTCTTTTTCTTCACGTTCCTTCCTCTCGCGCTCTTC
>NZ_JABSUV010000084.1:0-3033 GCF_013284275.1 Brevibacillus sp. HB2.2 | reverse complement strand
TTTACAGAGGCGGCTTTTTTGTTCCTATTTTGTCCACACTAAAGACAAAATGATGGGCAAAGCAGGTGAGGGTAGCTGTTTACTTATATCGTGTCAGGACTCTCCTCGTTTTTTGTTGTGTATTTGTTAATGCCGGCAGCAAATTGGCTGGCTTGGAAAACAAAGCTGCTGGATATGCCAAAGGGGAGAAAGGGACATAGCAGGCCGATCCCATTATCTGGTGGTTTGGCGATGTTTGTCGGTCTCTTGTTGGTGTCAACTTTTTTTGCAGGGGCGCAAAAAACCGTTGCAGTTTTGGCAGTTGGCGGGGCCGTGTTGGTGGCCATTGGATGGATAGACGATACGTACAAGTCGCAGAAAAAAGAATTTCCGGCACTGCCGAAGCTAATGGTGCAGTTACTGGTAGCGATGATGACATTCCTCATGGATATTCGCTTTCGGGGAATCAATTTGATGTGGCTGGGGGGAGAGGAAGGGACGTACATTTCATTTCCAATCCTTGTTTCTCTGCTGATGACCGTGCTGTGGATCGTTGGTTTGATCAATATGGTGAATTTTTTGGATGGAGTCGACGGGCTTGCTGCCGGTGCTACCGCGATCTCAGCGGTGACCTTGTTCTTTTTGTCGATGCTCAAAGGTCAAGAATTAACAGCATTATTGGCAGTTGCACTGGCAGGTGCTGCACTCGCTTTTCTACGCTTCAATTTCTATCCGGCGAAAATTTTTATGGGTGATGCGGGATCGATGTTTTTGGGATTCGCTCTCGGCGTGATCTCGTTGGAAGGAACAATGAAAGGGGCTACGATCATTTCATTAGTCGTGACTGTCCTGGCAGTAGGCTTGCCCGTCGTAGACACCGTGCAGGTCATTATCAGTAGGCTTTTGGCAGGCTCCCCCATGTACCAAGCGGATCGCCGACATGTTCATCATCGGCTCATGTCCCGGGGGTTGTCAACGAAGCAGACGGTCATCATTTTGTATATGGTGAGCTTGCTGTTCTCCGTCATGGCAGTGTTTTTGTTTTACAGTCAATAATCAAATGGGGTCAAAGAAAAAGAAACGATTACGCCCTGTCTTTTTGGCCTGATAAAGTGCTTTGTCTGCATTGCTCAATAGTTGTTCAGCTTCGCTTGCAGATGCCGGATAGAGGGCAATGCCTATGCTTGTCGAAAACGGTATAGTCCGGTCCTCGATCACCCACGGCTCTTGCGTCGCCAGCAGGATACGATTCGCAATTTTTTCAACCTGACGTTCAGAGTGAATGCCGGTCAGGACGATGACAAACTCGTCTCCACCCAGACGTGCGACGATATCGCCATCTCGAACAGATGACTTGAGGCGTGTAGCGAGCATTTGCAAAAATAGATCTCCTGTGTCGTGACCCCATGTATCGTTGATTTCTTTAAAGCGGTCACAGTCCAAATAGAGGGCAGCGACCATCTCCTCTTTTGATTGGGCAGCACGTAGAGCTTGCTGGAGCTTTTCGGAGAGGAGGCGCCTGTTCGGCAATCCCGTGAGCACATCATGATACGCCATGTAGGCCAGCTGTGACTCCAGGTTTGTGCGCTCGGTAACATCGCGGGTAATGGAAAAGACATGCGTGCATACACCATTGCTATCGTAGACAGGAGAAAGAATGGATTCGCCAATGATGTCGCCATTCGCAGTAAAATGGATCGGACTCCCGCTTTTTACTGCTTGTGTGTACATGTGCTGCAATAAGCTGGCTTTTTCATGAGGATACACGTCGTCAAACGTTTTTCCGTATGCTTCCTCGCTCAATAGGGCGACGTGCATAGCGGATGGATTCATCAAGACATAGCGAAACAGATACTCCCCGTCCGCATCTTGTTCGACAGCCATGAGAAAGAACATGTCCGACATATGATCGAATAGACTGGTTAGGATATCACCATGCTGACTGATAAGTGTAGTAATATCGAATTTCTTCTCCATAACCGATATCTCCTGATAAGTGGCTTCTTAGAATGATTATAGTATAGCAAGACTGCCAAAGAAAATGATGAACCTCTGGTAATAGTGCGGGGTTTACTGGCTGTTAGCAGAAGTGGTAAAGTAAGGGTATTGTTGTTTTACGAAGGAGCATATTTTCTTATGGGCAAAAAGCTGCTCCCAGGTCTCATCCATCGCTTGCCACAAAACGCGATGTCACGGACTATGGGCAAAATTACCGCTACTCCCTTTAGTCGATTAGCCATTCAACGATACATAAAGCACTATCAAATTGATACGTCGATCATAGAAAAGCCGGCGTCAGAATACCGTACGCTGAAGGAGTTCTTCTCCCGACGCCTGAAGCCCGCAGCGAGACCGATTGCACCTGGCCCAGATACCATCGTCAGCCCGGTAGATGGAACCGTTTCGCAGCTGGGGGATATTTGTGAAGGTACCTTGATTCAAGCAAAAGGAAAAGATTTCAGTGTGAGTGAGCTTTTGGGCGGTTCGGAGGAAGAGGCCAAGCGTTACTACGGTGGCAAATTTATCACCATTTATTTGAGTCCAAGGGATTACCACCGGATTCATATGCCAGTAACGGGCGATTTGAGCAGTTACTGCTATTTGCCTGGCAGACTCTATCCCGTTAACAAGCTCGGGATTGAAAACGTAGACCGTTTGTTTGCTCGCAATGAACGCTTGGTAACTCACATCAAAACAGATAGCTTGGGCGATATGGCTTTGGTAAAAGTAGGAGCTTTGTTTGTAGGCAGCGTGAAGGTCTGCTACAACACAGCTACGACGAACATCAAGCACGGTCGCCAAACCCACGAGAAGATTGCTGGGACACCTCGTTATGAAAAAGGCTCAGAGCTGGGCTGGTTCGAATTTGGATCCACCGTCATTTTGCTGTTGGAGTCCAACGAGCTCGAATGGGCAACAGGCGTTGAAAAAGGGAAGTCTCTCTTGATGGGGCAGGCGCTCGCGACAAAGAAGGCGGAATAACGAACGAGAAGAAGAGTTCACAGTCCAGGGCAAATGCCTTGGACTTGTTTTTTCTTAGGAGATGAAGATGTA
>NZ_JABSUV010000083.1:0-3112 GCF_013284275.1 Brevibacillus sp. HB2.2 | reverse complement strand
AGATAGCCTTTTGCTGATGGTGTAGCTCGTGTCTGTTAGTTGCTGGAAAGAAAAGTTACAAAAAAAACAGGTCAATCATGTTAGTAAATGCACATGATTGACCTATCTACCAAAATAATTTTCTTTTGTTAAAAAATTCCCGTCTTCACGTAGTCACTGCCGCTTTTGAATCATGGATCAGCGGTTTTCCCCATCTTAGGAATAATACTTTATATATCTTTCTTTTAAAGGAATCCTTTCGTCAGCAAGTAGCTGTACTTCCAGTAATCTTGTTTTATTCTCCAGCTGGGCGATGAATAATGCATAAAAGTCACCAGAAGTCGGATAAGTAAATAATCCATATCCCCTTTGTGACAGTATCCTATTTGCTTCCCTTATCTTTTCAGGTACATATTCATACTCAAAATTCCCGAGCTCTTCAAGTTCTTCTTGTGAAGCTAATTCATTTTGAAGATTGAATTCATAATCCAAAATATAATTGACGATCTCCTGATACTGCTCACCTTTATAATCAAGAAACAAAAATTTCTTTGTGGACAGTCCATATTTTAATAAGCTTTCGTGTAAATCCAGCTCTTCATGATCCCTAATAAATTCTTCTAAATCTTTGCTATCTGGGAATATCAGCTGTGCTATACCTTGACCATACATATTGACGTCCCCCGTATATTATTTATCGAAACAATACTCCATGTTTGTTCGGGATATATTCTGGGTAATTTTTACGATAAAAATTATCTATCTGGAGCAACAAAGGGTCCCATTCAGGGTATGGTTCAGGGTCTCCAAACACCATCTTCGCTTCTGGGGTATTCATCAATAGTTCTTCAAATTGTTTTGGAGCATACAAATCCATTTGTTTCCTCACATAAAGCAAGAACAAAATTTCAAAAGGATAGAATCCGTATCTGAAGTCACCAAATTCACCTAGTTGTCCTATTTCTGAGGCTAATTGTGAATGATACAACACCATTTTCCCGACCAAATTTTCGATTTCTTCCGAACTAGGTGTTGGCCATTTTTCCAACACTTCACTATAAACATCTAGATCTTCAGGTATTAAACCGCATTGTAGCCCAGCTTTCTTATACTTTTCTTTAACAGTTAAATGTAATTTTTGATTTGTTCCCATAATTGTTTTATTTCTATATTTCAAGTATAACTCAAGTAAAAACCAAGTATGCTTGTTGTCATCATTAACCTCCATTAAAGGCCCGCCGAAATGATCAACAATAAAATCAAATAATATATTTTCTTCTTTCTCCCACCCAAACATCGTGAAATGAATTAAAGATGTTAAAACTCCCTTAAAAGAGTATTCTACTATCATTTGAGGATACCGGATTTTATAAAGATCTTGCCCCATGCACTGATAAAATACTACCATTTGCATGTTTTTTAATCCTTCCACTTGACTTCCGCCATTAGCCAGCACATCGTTTTTCCATTTTGACAAGTGATATGAATAAATTGAGGCTAAATTTATTAGTAAAATATGATCCTTTTCTATGGTATTGTATTCCACTATATCAGTGATTTCACTCTTGCTATCATCATATTCCTCTTTTATATCTTCATATCGGATACCCTCTGTAAAATTTTCCTTGTATCTTTTATACGCCATTTCTAATTTTTTTGGGTTGAGCATTTTAATTCTCCTTATGGTTACTCGATTTCTTTACTCCAATCTTTTACTTTTAATTCATCTACTCCGAATCCAGTTTTGGTTATCTTAATATCTGTTTCTACTCTAATAAAATCATATTGAAGTCCTGGATTTTCTTTTTTTAATTTTTTAAATTTCCGCGCAAAATCTGCATACCTTGCATCACCACTATCAATCATATTTTGGAAATATTTTTCTCCGCCCAATTTTTGTTTATCGGAATAACTAAAGCTAGCTGAATCTGATGCTTTTGATTCAATCATTGTTAACTTAGGTGGCGGCCCTTTTGATAGGAATGCAGCATCTATACCGTTTCTCCCGACTTGGAACATTTCTGAAACGTCATCACCTAAGCCATTATCTTTCGCTACAATCTTTGTTACTTCTTCTCCAAAATCACCTTTATCATGAGGGAAATGTTTTGAATTATCGATTTTTCGCTCATACTCCTTCGCAGACTTTAAGTCGAAATTCTTACTAATATCATCTTTAGTATCTAGTTTATTGGCCAATTTGTTTCTTTTTCGAGTTAATCTCTTGAGTTCATCTTCATTTCCTTGTTTTTTCAATTTCGCTATTTCTTCATCTAAATCCTTAATTTCTTTTTCGATATCTTCAGCCTTTTTACCACCTAAACCACCTTTACTCGTCCCATCGGTTTCAGGCGGCTTTTGATTCGGCTTCTGCCCATTCGGTCCCCCGTATGTTTCGCGCCACTTCAGTTGGTTCTCCGTAGGGGCAAGCTCTACCACATCTTTTTTATTCGAGAATTTAATTGGAAACCCTTCCGCCGATTGTAACTGAGGGCCTAAACTATCCGCTAAATTCTGCAAGCCTTCTTGCATATCATCGCGCAGCTTCCTAGCCTTTTGCTTCAGCTGTTCTTTCATCTGTGTTGCCTTATTGATGACTGTATCTTTTGCGGCCATCACGCTAGCGTACAACTGCTCCTTGATTCGCTGGACGGCTTGCATCACATCCATCTCATCTAGTGTTTTGCGGGCAGCCGTCCAGACCTTCCCTACGGTACTTTCGACGGCATTTGCTACCGTCTTCACTACATCCGCCGCTGAGTCTGCTACCTCAAGCACTTTCTGTCCCGCTTTCGTTCCCTTTAGTGCTTTATGCGCCTTTGCTCCCAGCTTGGCTCCGGTTGCCGCCCAGCCTGCAAAAGGGATACACGCCGCTAGAGATAGCGCTGCTCCTGCATAGTCTCCACGTGCGAGCGAGATTCCTGCATTCGCTAAGTCCGCTATTTCTCCCAAACCCGGAATAAGTCCCACAACATCCAGCGCTAACTGTACACCATCCAGAAATCCACCCCAGCCAGACTCTTCCTCTTCCTGCTGCTCCTCTTCCTCTTCTTCCTCCTCCTGCGGCAAATCCTCCACAACCACAGGCGCCTTCGTCAGCCCAACCATCTCAATCTTCGGCGCTTGAAGATCC
>NZ_JABSUV010000082.1:0-3827 GCF_013284275.1 Brevibacillus sp. HB2.2 | reverse complement strand
TGAAGTCAAAGAGATCGAAATGAAAGCCAAACGCTTGTCCGCAGGTGCAGCACATACATTGATGGTGAAAGAAGACGGAAATGTATGGGCATGGGGTCAAAATGAGAAAGGACAGCTAGGAAATAATAGTCTGCAAAACAGCACAGTTCCTGTATTAACGAATGACAATAAAATGGAGTGAGCCTAAATGAAAAAAAATCTATGGAATATTTTTTTAGTGATGCTTGCAGTTCTTTTTTTATCAAAAGAGAGTACTTTGGCAGCGTCTAATGCAGTGAGTAGTGCAGCAGGATTTCAGCACTCTCTCATCTTGAAGAGCGATGGTACAGTTTGGGCATGGGGTTCAAATTCTAACGGTCAATTGGGAGATGGTACAACTGTTCAAAAAAATGTTCCTGTCCAAGTTAAAGGCATTACAAACATTTCACGTATTGCTGCAGGATCGAACCATAGTATAGCTTTAAAAGCTGATGGAACAGTATGGACATGGGGATATAATACTTACGGTGCACTAGGTAATGGCACAAACACAGATAGCAATACACCGGTACAAGCAGTTGGTCTTACAGATGTTACAGAGATTGCTGCTGGAAACCACCATGGACTAGCCCTTAAGAAAGATGGAACGGTGTGGATGTGGGGAAATATTGCTGGGAATGGATCAAAAAATATCCCATTCAAAGTAGACAGACTTACAGACGTAAGAGCGATTGCTGCTGGGGACGGTCACAATCTTGCTGTTAAAAAGGACGGAACTGTATGGGCATGGGGGGCGAACTCTAATGGTCAATTAGGCATTAACAATACAGTAATGACTCATTCTCCAACAAAAACAAACGGACTTTCAAATATTGTTTCTGTTGCAGCAGGATATGATCATAGCTTGGCTCTTGATGTAAATGGCAACGTGTATGCGTGGGGAAATGGGAACGCAGGACAAATTGGTAATGGTAATAATGAAAGACAAATTGTTCCTGTAAATGTCCCGGAATTAACAGAAATTAAGGAAATTTCAAGTGGACCTAGTGCACAACATAGTTTAGCGTTAAAGAGTGACGGAACAGTATATGCCTGGGGATACAATTATAATGGTCAAGTAGGAAATGGTACAACTACACATAGTAATAAACCAATAAAAATTACAACAACTCCATAATCACCACATGGTTTAACCACTCCCCCCGTCTCTCCAAGGGGGAGTAATAATCTTGCAAGGAGGCAATATGAAACTCCTGTCGACAAAATCTACCCTGATCTTTATATTATGTCTTTCCCTATTAACGACGCTCATACCACCAGTGAGTACCCTGGCAAATGAACCGTCAATCCAAGACTTATCAAATACTCAAAATATAGAATCATCAACTCCAAACGAGACAATAAATGAAATCCAGCAATCCATCGCAGAGCAAAATCTCACCGCTCTACCAGAAAAAAGAGAAGCAAAAAATCCCGCATCATATAACGCAGAGGACATCGCTTCACTAACATGGACCCAGCTGGATGTTAACACAGCAATCGAAATCCACCAAACATTCGACCGAACCTTACTAAAATACGCTGCCTATTTCTACTCAGATCTATTGCAGCTGCTTTCAACTGAAGAACAAGCAGAAGTCAAAGCTTTTTCCAGTGACCAGCTCATTTCTCAATTCGATCATTTCAGTCAGGAAAATAAGGCCCTCTTAAATCGCCTTACACCCCTTGTAGCATCGAAAGTAAATGAACTCAAGAGCCTGGAAGAAACACTCGACATTCAAGCAGTGAATACAACTCCTCCAGAAGTTCTCTACACAGAAAAAGATCAGGAGTTTCGCTTTGCTCGTTCAAAAACAGAGCAAGCCGTAGATGATGTATATCGCTCTGCGAACCTGGTCGAGCAAGATCTCTACTTATCAGGAAAGCATGGACTGGATCTGGATATAAAACGCAGATACCACTCCCTGAGCAGTAAAATCAGTGCACCAAGCTGGGACGATGATCTAGACAAGAATGAAGCCCTGAAGGCCAATGAGAAATTTGCAACCGGCTGGGATTTTAATATGCCGAGACTGGATATCGTCACGCGTGAGCAGGCAGCCACGGTAAGGGACGACCCCTATAATCCAGGCCAGCAAATTTACTCCACCAAGGTAGACAAGAGCCCAACGGCGAATCGTTATTACATTAGCTTAGAGGACGGGACATCTTTAGAATACCGGTTCAACAAGTTTGTGAATTATCCATATAAAGACATCATGTTCATCACGGATGACGTGAATCGGAAGTACACGCTGCATTACCGTAATCTGAAGTATGAATTCGATGTAAAGCTGGGAACGGTCGTCAAATCCAATATTTATGGGGACACGATCAAGTACAACCTGAATAGCGATGGAGAGCCAGTCAGCATCGAAGACAGTGTCGGCCGCTATGTGGTGCTAAAACGAAAGCAAAACGACACCACGCAAGACTTGATTGTCTATAAAGACAAAACAGAGACTACCGTGCTCAAGCACATTCGCTACCACTTTGAACGAAAGCTCGCATTGAACGGTTACTTTCAGCTCGTCCGTGTAGAAGTCTTGCCGACAGCAGGGAGTGGAAGCGGTTCTTATACAGTAGCAAATTATTCGTATCATAATCCTACTACCAAGGGTATTGCTTATTTCAATTTAAACAAAGAATACACGCTGGATAAGCTCCCTACTGATCAAAGCCTTCAAGATTCAGCAAAGTATTGGGAATCGGATACAAAGAAACGTAAGGAAATCGATTACTTGCTCATGCAAGAAGTTTCCTATCCGTTGCAAGGATTAAAAATCAATTACGAATATCGTCCCTATCAACTAGGTCAAACGACGTTCAATGACGGTCTCGTACGGATTTTTCAAGACAAGTATGCACTAAGCTATGTAGCCTATCATCCAGTCAATAAAGTATCGTATAGCTATACGCAGAAAACGCCAAAAGGAACCAATACGTATAAGCTGGAAAAGAGCTATGCCAATAACGACAACCTCCGCGAGATATGGAAGGTACCAAAGGAACAACTGCCTCGATTGAAGAATTTTGCGGAACGCCATGGGGATACCATCCAGGTCACAGAATCAGAGGCTTCTCGTTACACGAAGAATTCCGTTTACAAGGTCAATCAAGACGGAAATACGTTGCTGCGAAGCGTTAAGACAACAGGCGTGAGCAAAGGCGGTACGAATGTATCTGGCGCGAAGTATCGGGTGGAGTACAATCCAACTACGTACACGACCTATGCCTATTCCGGCCGGAACACAAAGCCGACGTATCAATATGTTTTCCTGGAACCGACATCGGCAGTGAGCGATCTGGAGGTTTACAATTCCTACTTAAAAGACCCGAACCTTTCCAATCGCTCACGGTATGCGGCGAAGATCAACAATTACGCTCAAGAGACGTATTTGGAATATAACGATTTCGGACAGCTAACCAAGCAGATTGCACCGGACGGGATTGTAAGTACATGGACATATGATGCAGAAGGGGTAAATCCATGGGGCTTCCGGACCTTCTCTGTATTGAAGGCAGCCAGAACGCAATCAACCTCCGCCTCAGGCGATCCGTATTATTCGAATACGACATTCGAGTACAACAATCAATATTTGCTCCGAAAGGAAACGGGGATCAACTCGTTCCCTGCCAATTTAATCAACAATCACAAGAGCCAATCAATCGAACGGACATATGAGTACACCAATAACCAGCTCTATTCGATTACAGAGAACTTTGGCGCAGGAAAGACACGGACGCAGACCTTTACCGCCTATGATCAATATGGCGTTCAGCCAACACAAATCGCACTCGCAGGTGTT
>NZ_JABSUV010000081.1:0-4051 GCF_013284275.1 Brevibacillus sp. HB2.2 | reverse complement strand
CAGACCTGTCGAGCCCGAGGTGTAAATGACATAGGAAAGGTTCGTTGCTGCCACTAAATTCGGCAGGTTTTCTTCGCTTTGTTCTGCGATAGCCTCCCAGTCACGATCCAGGCAGATTACTTTTGCTGTACGCTCGGGCAGCATGGATAGCAGACTTCCTTGGGTCAACACGATCGCCGCTTTCGAATCCTCCAACGTATAACCGATTCTCTCTTGGGGATACGCGGGATCAATCGGCACATATGCCCCGCCAGCTTTAAGAATGCCCATCATCGCTACAATCATCTCGGTCGTACGTTCCATGAGAACAGCCACCAAGACCTCTGGACCGATCCCTTGCGCCCGCAGATAGTTAGCCAGCTGGTTTGCACGGCGGTTCAGCTCCGCGTACGTCAGTCTTTCCTCTCCGACGATTAAAGCTTCCGCATCCGGTGTTGCGACTACTTGTGCTTCAAATAGCTGGTGCATCACCGCGTCACGAGCATATTCCGTTTCCGTTGCGTTCCATTCTACTAACAGCTTGTGACGTTCCTCGTCTGTAATAAATGAAAGTGTAGTCAACGGCTGTTCCGCTTGTGTAGTTAGGGCATGTAGAACCTGAGACATCTGTTCCAATACTTTCACAATCGCTTCCGAATCAAAACGTCCTTGCTCATAGATCAATTTGAGAGCAAGTTCATCGCCAGGAGCTACCACCAATGTCAATGGGTAATTGGTTTGCTCCACTGCTTCGACTTCACTCAGCGACACGCCGGAATCTGACCCCTCACTTGTGCTATTCAGGTAATTCTCAAAAACGAGAATACTATCGAACAACGATTGTCCATGTGGAACCTCGCTCCAGCCTTGAACGTCTACAAGTGGTGTGTATTCATACTGGCGGATGTCTAATTGTGTCTTTTGCAAGTGTTGTAACCATTCCTGAATCGTTTGGCTTGGGTCAAACATGACGCGGACAGGTAGCGTATTAATAAAGAGTCCTACCATGTTTTCCACTCCTGGCAGCTCCGCTGGACGACCAGAAACCGTCGTTCCAAAGACAACATCGTCTGATCCGCTGTAACCGCTCAGGATGAGTGCCCATGCCCCTTGCACCAGCGTATTTAGCGTCAACTGCTGCTTGCGGGCAAAAGCTTGTAGATGTTCCGTTACTTCCTTGGATAAGTAAACGGTGCGATCTCTGTAGGCTTTAGGCTGTATGGCATGACTGCCTGCTTTTCCCATCGCAAGTGGCGTTGATTCGTAGAAGTCTTTTAACTGCTCTCGCCAATAGCGCTCCGCAACTTGTTTATCTTGCTTATGGAGCCATGCGATATAACGACTGAATGGTTGGACTGCTTCTAGTTTTTCTTCTTCGCCTTTATCAATCGCTTGATAACTCGCCTGCCAATCTTGCAAGACAAGTGGCATACTCCAGCCATCTAGCAAGATATGATGGAAGCTCCATAAGAAGCGATACGTATGATCGTTTGTGGAAAACAATGTCCACCGCATTAATGGCGCCTGATTAAGCTGGAAGTTTTGCACCCGATCTTTTTCCATGTACGATTGGATTTCAGCTTCCTGCTTATCGGCATCCACATGGCGTAGGTCGATTTTTTCCACGCTTACTTTTACTTGTTTTCGAACGATTTGATGCGGTTGTTCCAAGCCTTCCCAGATAAAGGAGGTACGAAGAATCGAATGACGGTCGACGATTCTCTGCCAAGCTTGCTCGAATGCTGCCAAGCTAATATCTCGCACTGTCATGAGGAACTGTACAACATAATCGCCGCCCTCTTGTTCATACAGGGAGTGGAACAGCATCCCCTCTTGCAGTGGGGTCAGCAGGTATACATTTTCGAGCTGACGATCCGAAGCGATGTATTTGTCGATTGACTGCTGATTCAGATTAGCCAGCGGGAAGTCTGACGGTGTGTAGCCGATTTCTTCTGCCGATTGGGTGTAAGTCATAATCTCCCGCAGTGCTTCCATGTAATGATCAGCAACCGCCGCAATCGTCTGTTCGTCATGGATGTTTTCGTTGTACAACCAGGTGACGTGTAGCTGATCTCCTGTTACCGCACTAATGATATCGAGCAAGTTCTCTCGAATCGAATCAGGGGCAAGATTGGCTCCACTGCATTCAGACGCTATGCCAAATGTAGAGGAAACCGCCACCGTCTGATCAAACTGTCCGAGGTAGTTGAAGCTGATTTGCGGTTTCAGTTGGGCGTTCAGTTGATGTTGTAGCTCGAGATCATCACTTAAATAGCGCAAAATTCCATAGCCGACACCCTTATTTGGAATCTGGCGGAGCTGTTCCTTGACTGCCTTCAGCGTATGCCCCCATGGTTTTTCTTGCTCGATAGAAATCAGTATCGGGTACATACTTGTGAACCAGCCAACCGTATGGGATAAATCTGCCCCCTCGATAATCTCCTCGCGTCCATGTCCTTCCAGCGTAACGACCATCTTCTCTTTTCCTGTCCATCGATTCAACGCTTTTGCTAAGGAAGCCAGCAATACGTCATTGATTTGCAGACGGTAGGAAGGGAGCGTTTCGTGAAGCAAGGTGCGCGTCTCTTCGGCGGTCAGCGTCAGTGTAATCTGTTTCGTGGATGCCTCGATGTTTTGCGCTGGCTCATACGTACGGTCTACAGGAAGTGGATCTACTTCATACGCTTGATTTGCCCAAAAGGCTTTTTCCTTATCAAGCGAATCAGACTTGGCATAAGCGTGTAACTGTTCAGCCCATGCCTGAAACGACGTCGTTTTTGACGGGAATTGCACCGCCTGACCATTCACAGCTTGCTCATAGGCCAACTGCAAGTCTTCCAGCAAAATGCGCCAGGATACCCCATCGACTACCAAGTGATGAATAACGAGCAGGAGTCGTCCCGCGCGTTCTTTTCCAAGATGGAAGTACACTGCTCGGAACATCGGGCCTTCTGTGATATTGAGACTTGCCTGCTTCTCACCTGCAATTTCTTCCAATCGCACGAATTGTTCCTCTGCTGCGATGCCAGACAAATCAACCAAATGGAAAGGGGCAGGTTCGCCCAAGCCCTCGATGTGTTGTGACCATATCCCGTCGTTGTTCGTATAACGCATGCGTAAAGCATCGTGGTGTGCAATCAATTCGGCAATGGCACGCTCCAATGCGCTCGTATCAACCGGTTCCTCGACTGTCAACAAGAAGGATTGATTCCAGTGATGGATGGACGGTTGATTAGCGGCAAAGAACCACTTCTGGATTGGCGTAAGCAACACATTGCCGGTTACGAGGCCTTGTTCCGCCAGTTGAATAGCACTTTCCCCGTTTCCAGTTGTTGAAACGAGAGCTGCCAGCTCAGCGATTGTTTGGTTTTCAAAGATCTGTTTAGGTGTAAGACGAATCCCTGCTTGGTTAGCCCGAGAGACGATTTGGATACTCAGGATCGAGTCTCCTCCGAGTTCGAAGAAGTTAGCGTTGATACTGATTTCTTCGATTCTGAGAACGTCTTGCCAAATCTCAGACAGTTTGCGCTCGATCAAGGTATGTGGTGCCACGTAGTGCTCATCACTTGAGTGCGCATAGTCAGGTTTTGGCAGGGCCCGACGGTCTACTTTCCCGTTTGGCGTAAGCGGCAATTCTTCCAGCATGACAAAAGCAGATGGCACCATATAATCCGGAACATGTGCTTTGAAGTGCTGGCGCAGCTCGGCTGTGTCAACCTCTTGCTCAGCTTGCTTGACCGCATAAGCGACGAGCTGTTTCTTGCCTGGTTCATCTTCGCGGACAATGACGACGGATGCAGCAAGAGCAGGATGTTTGGCTAATACTGCCTCTACTTCACTCAGCTCGATGCGGAATCCACGGACTTTTACCTGATTGTCGATTCGGCCGATGAACTCGATAAGACCATCTGGCAGGAAACGAACCAGGTCACCCGTCCGATAAAGTCGTGCCTGCGGATCGGTTGAGTACGGGTTAGGTACAAAGCGCTCTTCCGTCAAATCAGGACGATTCAAATATCCATTCGCCAGACCATCTCCGCCGATGTACAACTCACCTGTTACACCAATCGGA
>NZ_JABSUV010000080.1:0-4614 GCF_013284275.1 Brevibacillus sp. HB2.2 | reverse complement strand
TGGAATAACGTACTTTTTCAAATACGCAAAAAAGGCTTCCCCGCAATGACAAGCGTCCAACAGTGCTGGCCAAGTTTTACATACGATGACCATGTAAAACAAACTACCTCCAGAAAGGAAGGGGTGCCATGGCAACCTTTCAGGAAGCGCTCCTGGCCAAGAAGCATTTGGTCAAAAGGTGGAAGCGGATGCCGGGCGTAATTGGCATCGGGATTGGCTACGCAAACGGTAAAAACAAAAAAGGCGGCGCTTGTATTGTGATGTATACCGTCAATGCAAGTGCCGCCGTGAAGAAGAGCTGCCCGAGTTGCGTCCTTGTCAAAAGACAGGTGGCGACAGCCCATGTATCCGTTCCTGTTCGAACCGTAACCTCTGGACGGTGCCATTGTCATCCTGCTGTACGTCCTTCTGCAACAAATTACCGCAGCAGAATCAGACCTGTGATCGCTGGATATAGCATCGGTTACCCAGGGGCGTCCGGAACGGCTGGGTTAATCGTTGCCCGAGGAGGCCAACGGTTTGTGTTGAGCAACAATCACGTCCTGAATCGTAACAATACGAGCGGCTATACCGAGACCATCCAGCCAGGTGGAGCCGACGGTGGTCGTTCGGGAAGAGATCGAATCGGACGCTTGTATCGGTATGTTCGACTTCGGAGAAATGCAGGTAATCGAATGGATGCAGCGCTTAGCATCCCTACTTCCAATCGACTCCTTGCCCCTCGTTATGCAACCGTGGGCAGAGTACCAGGTGTGATTCGCTCGTATGGTATCGGGCGCAGATTGAAAAAGGTAGGCCGTTCATCGGGGTTGGCATGGGGAACGGTCGAATCGATCCACACCGATATTGATGTCAGTTACGGGAACTACGGAGGACTGGGGACCATTCGTTTTCAGAATCAGACGGTCATCAGAAGTACGATTCCCATCTCCTTGCCAGGAGATTCCGGCTCCGTTTGGCTGACTGCGGGCAATTACGCGGCGGCTGTGAATTTTGCTGGTTCAGCCAATGGGAGGCTTTCCATTTCGTATCCGGTTGTCTGGGCATTGCAAGCGTTTGGCGTGGGGATAGCAAGAGCAACAGGGAGAGCGGGCAGGTCAGTTGCCAAAGTAAAAAGGGGCGGGCGAACCAAAACACGTACTAGACCGTTATCTCCCGCAGAGTTAAACCGTGTCCAAACAAAAAAAGCTGCCTCCAAAAGGCAGCCGAGCAAGCGAAAGAAAAGTAGATAATAGCATTAGGATACTTCTTTGGCGAGCTGATCCAGTATGTTGAGAATGCGTTGTGAGATATCTTCTAGCGTATCAAACGTAGCTTCTGCTTCCTCTAGTTTTCCTTGCTTGACGAGGTGGTAAATCCGCCGAACCGTTTCGTGGAACTGGCGATGAGGCGCTTCTAATTGCTTGAATGAGGGCAAGGTGCTTAAGGATGGATTGTTCAAGGCCTCGTCATACCAAATCCCCAAGCGGCATTGATGATGGTCCACGAGTTCTTTTTCAGAAATGTGGTGATACCCAAGCATGAAGTTGTACAGCCACCATTTCCATAAGAGATGGTCGGTTTTGACGATTCGCAAGTAATGCTTGGTCTTAAATTGGCTCGTTTGTGTGATGCTCAGCTTGTGTAGGCTGTTAATGCCAGCCCCAACATTATAGACGTTTTTACCTACATTCGAGACGTGCGAAGAGACCTGCTCCATATTCGTCAGGACTTGCGATATGCGCATGGAAATGTCATCTGTGGCAGCAGACTGCTCTTGTGCCAATGCGGCGATGTGTCCGGTGGAATGCCCGACAGTCTCAATATTTTGCACAATATCTCCTAATATCCCAATGGCATCGCGTGTCTGAATTACTTTATTGTTAAAATGGTCGCTCATGAGAGTGGCCGTTTCTTTTACCTGGACAGCTTCATTCTGAACATTGTTGATTGTGGCAGTAATGCTTTGAACGGATTGCTTGGTCTGCTCGGCGAGCTTTCGTACTTCATCTGCCACGATAGCGAAGCCTCGCCCGTGTTCGTTGGCACGCGCTGCCTCAATCGACGCATTCAATGCAAGAAGGTTGGTTTGATCGGCAATATTGCGGATGACTTGGACGACCTGAGAAACTTCTGCAATGGATGTCATTAATTGCGAAGTTTTTGCTTGCATCTCTTGGAATTCATCTGCCATGGAAAGAAAGCTGGTTAATGAATCTTGGATAATATCCTTGCCCATTGTCGCTTGCTCGATTGTCGTGGAAGCACTCTCTGCGACAGAGACGGCTGATTGAGCCACTTTTTGCACAGATTCGCTTAGCTGCTCAGCAGCAGACCCCACATTGCCAGCTTCCTCAGTTGTATCCTCAAGCGTGTCCAGCACATGCTTGAATTTATCGATCTGAATCACCAATTCCAGAACTTCGCCCAGGCGATCAATGACTTTGTAATCATTGTCCTCCTGATACGATTGGAGGACGATTTGCGAATCAAGCGTGATGATCTTCATGAGCGCCAACAGGACAGAAGATAATTCCTGGGGACGTTTCGAATAGGTATTGACGATAGCGGGAATCAAATATTCATAAACCCGCAAGTAAGAGCCTGTATACCATTCTGGCGCAAGTCCAATTTTGCTGTGGACCTCTCCGATTTTCTTACGCCCGGCTACATAGGCATCGTCTAGCTTGGCGTGTGGAAGCGATTGCAAATAGTGACGAAAGGATACGGCCAATCGATCAACCGTCGTATGCGTTTCGACGATCTGCATAAGATGGGAGTATTGGCGAAGCATGTGATAATGACGCTCTGTAATGGCCTCTAGGTGTTCTGTTAGAAGTGGTTCGATTTGTTTCAGCCGATCAAGGTCTGTTTGATTCATTTGCAAAAAATGAATTTTCCCCGTTAGCTGGTCGGACATTTGGACATCGCTTTTTTGAATTGAGGCGGTAACGGTTTGGGCGCCACGCTTACCAAACATAAAATCCCTCCATAATGTTTACGAAAAACGGGCCTATTCATAAGGGAATAGGCCATAAGTGTTTTATCGATTATAGCATTCACGTATGGAGTTGAATCTTTGGAACTATTGTGATTTTGTGAAAAGTATATTAAGAAATGGACAGCGTCATCGATTATTCAAAAAAGGTCATGTGATGCTTTTCGTCCCGGTAGTAAGCGAGACGGTCCTGGAGAGTGCCTGTATGTAATTCGAACTTATGCCCATCAGGGTCGGTGAAATAAATGGAGCGCTTATCCCTCTCTGAGCGATCCCGTCCATGCAAAATGGTCACGCCATGCTTTTCCAAGTGAGCATACCACTCATCAAAAGACTCTTCTGTAATAGTGAAGGCCATGTGTGTATAGGAGTGAGCAATTTCATTGCGCGGGATGTCGGGTTCCTCATTCAGCGCCAACCAGTAGCCATTTAAGTCAAAGTAAGCCAGCTTGCGACCTCGTACTAGTGGTTTGGCGTGCAGGACATCCCGGTAAAAACAAAAAGATTTCTCCAGATCGGAGACAGAGAAAAGCAAATGATTCAATCCTTGAAGTTGCGGCAATATGTCCCCCACCTTTTTAGCAATCATCTCAATTGCTATTGTATGGGGAAAACAGGCAAACCACCAGTCCAATCCGGGTCTGCCTGCCATTTGGTTAGGATTGACTTTGTTGAGCTTGCGCTTGGGTTTGCAGCGTGGATTGGACTTGGGACACCATTGTTTGCGCTTGGGCAATTTCCTGAGACGCCTGCTTCAAGGCTTCTTCGGCGAGCTGTGGATTGGCAGCAGATTGCTCGATTGCTTGCGTAATCATATTTTTTGCCAGCGTGGTGGCTACCTCTGCTTTTTTAAGCGAGTCCGTGTTAATTTGGCTAGGCATTGCTATACCTCCTGCGGTTTTGGGTGATCAGAACACCGTATTAATTTACCCTGCACGCAACGGTTTATGTATATAGGTACGCGTCCAACCAATTTCTTCCCGTGATGCATAATCTGACAGGGGGAGGGACGTCAGATGAAAAAGCAATGGGTGCAGGTCATTCGATTGGCAGAGCAAGCATTCTTTACGATTATCTTTTCAGCGCATAAGCGTGTGGGGGATCGCGGAATCATTTTGCCAAAACGGTTCAATTCCAAGGTGAAAATTCGCCGTTTCCTGCAAAAGTTCATGACCCCTTGTCTGGCAAATCGAGTGATCGGCAATCTTGATTTGCGGCGAATAAACGGACGACTCGCGATCCCGGTAGGGGATACGATAGGGGCTCCACCAATTGTAAAATCACAGGTCCTGTCCTCGGGCAGCAGGTGTGCGACGCTTGTGGTATGGTTTGCCTTCGATCCAAGCGATCGATTTTTCCGTGTGTACCAGTTGAAAAAGCTTTCGGATGGGCGCTGGATTGTTGTAGGGCGTCATCCGCTGGACTATCCGTTTAATCTACCGCAGGATTTCTTGAAACGACAAATACCTTGTGGAAAAGCCTGTGCTTCATGGAGAGGGAAATGAAACACTAGGAAAAAATGACTATATTCCAAAAAAATCCGGTATTGCTATTGGTTCAATTTGCCTGTATAGTATGTAAGTGTTGCAATACTTATCGGAAATTGTCGAATGAGAGAAGGTCCGATATGGTTGGCG
>NZ_JABSUV010000008.1:0-167089 GCF_013284275.1 Brevibacillus sp. HB2.2 | reverse complement strand
GGGCGACCCTTACGCCCGCAACAAGCTGATTGAGCACAATTTGCGTTTGGTGGCGCATATTGTGAAGAAATTCGAGAACACGGGTGAGGACAGTGAAGATCTGATCTCCATCGGTACCATCGGCCTGATCAAAGCAATCGAGAGTTATCAGGTGGATAAGGGCACCAAGTTGGCTACGTATGCTGCGCGTTGTATTGAGAATGAGATAGTAATGTCAAAAGGGTAGCTCATGGGATGTAGTCATATGAGGAAGGGGACCTACATATTGATTGAGTTCACTTTTAGAAATCAGTTTTACTTTTTTTGAAACAGTTAAATTCGGATTTTCGGCAAGTAACAGTTGATCTTTATTAAGTGGATGGATTAAGTACCATTATTCTCCATTTGAACTGTTGCTGACGAATTAGCAGCAATAATTAAAGGTGGAATTGAAGCGGTTAGTTCTATGTAATAAAGCATTTTGGCGACCATCAGCCTGTTTATTATTACTTGTATAATCCCACATCGTTAAGTTCCGAGGCGCAAACTATGGACATGTGTTAAACGAGCCATTGCACACGATAACGGCTGGCGGAACGCATCACGGAGAGGTAAGAGCTTTTCTGATGAAGTATTACAGCTCTGGCGTCGGACAAGAGTGTAGCGAGCCTCTACACACCTTACCCACCAAGGACCGCTTTGGTTTAGTGACAGTCCACGGAGAGGACTATCAAAAATCGTTGATATTGGAATGCCAATGCTAGAGTTAAGAGAGTTGCTCGTTGCGGAAACTCGGTATCACCACCATTCGCGGAAGCGCTGGTCAGAGCGAACCTGCCAGAACATTGTACCGGATCAGGAAACGCAGTAGCATTCGAACGTTACATACAGCTTGCCGGACAGATAGCTCTGACGGTGCAAGCTGATTAAGTACAATCAATTTTTAAAAGGAGTACGTGGTGAAACCATGATGCTATTGTAGTCATTCCGATTATCTGGATCAGTATTCAAAAACATTACCATAAAATCGCCAACTTTATACCAAATCTCAAATCTATATTTTTGATTCCCGTACGTATTTTCACCGAAAATATTAAAAATCTGTTCTTTTGTTAATGATTCAAATTTTGCTTGTATGACAGTTAGACGTTCCTCTCCTTTGTATTTATTAAGCATATATCTATACCCGTTTCGGTCGAAAAAGCGGGTATGCAACCTTACTGAAACATAGTCTTCGTCTTCTATACCAAATTTTGATTTCAGTTCTTCTTTTGTTAGATGAAAAGTGATATCACCACCTAAATTTCCTTCATGGATATTCTCTAGAATGTGGGTAAGAAACTCTTGAGCGTTTGATTGAGATTCTTGGGGTTTGAATCTTTCATAGGCGGTCATAGATGAAACATCTTTTACACTGGAAAATGCCGGAGTAAGAAGATACATTATCAAACCAATTACTAGGGCAATTTGTTGGATCTTATTCATGCAAGGCCTCCAGGATTATTTCACGATCTCGTTCATTAGTAGTACTTTTTCAACAGATATTGGTTCGGCATAAGTGTTTATCTTAAGGTTGTATTGCATCACCTCGTTCGTTGCAAATTACTTCCAAATTATTATTATATCGGATTTAGTGTTTAACACAACGGTAATTGAAAAAAGCCCCCAATAGGAGGCTTATTCAAATTATTTGGGGTCACAGTGGGGAAGGGGTTTTTTGGAACCGCCCCCCCCCCCCATCCGCCTCCACCCCCACCACAATTGGGCTCACTGTATGCAAATACAGCCGTAGAGACTGACATTACCAAAACGGCTGTTAAGGCAAAAGAAAAAAGCTTTTTCATTAGTATCACCCCCTTTACAGAAAGTTACGAAAATAGAATAATCCAATTTCAATTTCTTGTAAAATGGTGATCTTTCAATCATTAGAATTCTTACCTATGGGAACTTAACACACGATCTGTTAGTTGCCTGAAGGGCGAGGGGAGAAATGTCGGTGATAGCATATGTAAAGGTCTGGGATACACGCTTGAAAAGATGGGGGTGTATCGCCGCATATCCCGTATTTTGAGGAAGTCGTCAAAGAACCATGTGAACGTTGCCTAAAGGAGTATGGACTAGATGATTATCCTAATTTCGGATATAAAGCTGAAAGCAAAAAATCATCGTCACTTCTGAAAGGGTACAGCTTTACTGAACGAATGACTGGCCAGTTAATCAAGATCACCTTCCTCAAAAATGAAGGGATCTTCTATGCACACTTGGAATTGCTGCGCAATTTTGACGGCTAGCTTAGAGACGGATTGTACTTTCCTTTTCCAAAAAGCTGATCGTTTCTCTTCTTGCGCCAACAAAAGGGCAGCAAGGACTGTGGAATTGGGAGGAGAACGGGAAGGAAGCATTGCAAGTGATAAAGATACGCTATTTGCGGAACCAACCATCACGACAGCATCAGATGAGAATTTTACATTTGGAAAGCAAAAGATTTAGAGGAGCTGCTTGTAGAACGTTTCTATGCAGCCCTCTAAATCTTATTACAAATCTAGTTCCACCAAGGACGCTCGCTCAAGGCAATGATATATTTCACATTGGGGTCAACTCTTATTGCATCTTGGGAAGAAACATGTACTCTGAGTGTTCCGCCAGCCGGCAAATATATATACCAGGCTTCGCGTCCTGTATCCTTAAATACACGATTTCCTGAACCAGAAAAACTCATATCACGAATCTGATAGTCTAGGCTGCGATTTTGGTAGGTATCGAAATGAAGATAGAATGCTTTTCCTTCGCCTGTATTGTTTGTCCATTGAAAATAGTCATGATCCATTGGTATGTTAGGATCTGGATATGATTTGTAAAAAGTACCTTCAAAACTATCACCAATTCCTTGAAAATAATTCGGTGAGTCAAAACTATCAGGCTCTCTGGCATCACCCATAGCGAATGCTGAAGATGACATGGAAAGTAGGCAGGTCGTAAGTCCAAGCGTTGAAATCAGTTTTTTTAATTTCATAAATGCAACCTCCTAAAATTTTGTAAAATCATCCTTAGATAATTTACGATTATTTCCATAAAATGTAAATACTTTTTTGCTACAAACCAGAGGAAAGAAATCGCATTTTGACATAAGAGAAATTCTATTAATTAGGAGTGAATTTTGATGAAGTGGAAAAATGTAAGTGATTCGAGAGTAACTCATATATATAAGGTAGTTGGAGAGTATGACGTGTGGGCACATGTGTTACTTCCGTTTCCCAAGTTTAAGGTAAAGATCAAAGAAAGTAGCAAAGGTGGTTTCACAGGTCAGGTAAATGTTGCTTTTAAATCTCGCTTGGACGGATCGCCAGATTGGATTGTTGGTTTAGGGAATGCTCCCGATGAAGCTTTAGAAGATGCCATTAATAACTTTATAAACAGTGTCCCAGAAAATGAAAGTCTAACAGAAGAGGACTTTGAGTGGGCTGATCCACACGACTTTTAACATAATATTTAAGGAATAAAAAAGAGACAAAAAAGTAAGCCCCCAAATAGCCCGTATATATGTTAGGAAAAAACATTATAGGATAAGCTGCCACGAGGGGGAATTGGAAAGATGAGCGCACAAGAGCAACTGTCATTTCTGAAAACCAGTAAACGAAAAAGAAGTCAGAAAGGCTGTTGTTAAAGGGTTAAAAGAGTACAAAGCCCTTCGTGTTGCTGTCCAAAATAAAAAGGAGCGACAGGAAAAGGGCATTGATCAACTGTTTCCACGCCTTCAAAAGTCTGAGTCCATTCATGAGTTGAAAGCACGACAGATTGAAAGGGCTTTGCAGTATTCGTTGGATGAAGTAGAGCGGCAGATCATCGAAGAGAACTATCTCAGCACATCATGAGTCAAAGATATCAATGTTTATCTTGATATGGGCCTGACAAAGGACCAATACTATGAGAGAAAAAAAGATACTATACGATAAATTGCTACGGCACCCGGGATGATCTGAATGTCTTTTTTTTTATGCCCAAAATATCGACAAAAACCCAATAAAAAGCTGGATAAAACTCGGACAAAATCAGGGATAAAAGGCAGGACGATTTGAAATGTTGAAATCGGTAATCTTGAGTCAAGAGCAAGCGAGATTCGCTCTTGGGGGATACCGTCTCGTACCTGAGCGAATTTATGGGTGATGAGGTATATGACCTTACGAGAGGCGGATATTCTGAGCCTGAACGAGCTAGTCTTGCGATGATCGTAGCAGGGAACAATACAATTGTTTTTTTCATTGTATGCATAACAGCGGTTTTCAAGTTTTGGGACCTCTTGGAGCTGTGGAAAATCGCGAATTACTCTGCTGGGGTTTACCGGACAAGAGGCGTAAGGCTTCGGCCCCTCGCCTCTTGTCCGGTATCTCTCAAATTCGAATACGCCGATCCTGTCTCAAGAGTGCAGATTTACCAGCTGTACCGCCTCCTCTAACCTATCTATGGCGCAATAAGTATGAGGATTGTCTCGCGGCGGATGCCCCTGCCGAGAATGTGGGGGCTTTAGTATAGACAATCTATTTAAAATACCTCAAAATGTAATTCGAAGGGGGGATTTCAATGTTACAAGGATATATAACTGTTTACACTTCTTGGGCTGGATTAGGTCAATTCATTGATAGTGGCAGTTGTACTGCTAGGTTGGAACAGGAGGGTCCCTGGACTCATCCAATAGTAGTACCGAGAGAAGCGGTAACTAGAGGCGATAACTCTAGTGCAGTAGTTGGTGTGGATCTTAGGGAAATTGCAGGAGAAAAATAAGCACCCACGCGGTGCTTTTTCTTTTGAAAAACAAGATCAATAAGATGGGCTTGCTAGGTTGACAATTAATTACACAAATTTACATTACAGTATGATTCTGTGAGCTAACAAGACTCTTTGATAAAATGGAGACAAGCAAATAAGAAATAAGCCACTCGGAACGCCGGGTGGCTTTTCTGTTTGCCATCTGATCAGATAATTCACAAATCAAAGGAGAGAAATTTTATGAAGAAAAAAATTTACTTGGTTTCGTTTAAGGAGAAAACATCTAAGAGAACGACACTAAAAGAAGTACATGAAAGTAACCTGCAAAAGCTAATTAAGCACGGAGCAAAAGTACAGAAAGAACTCAAGAATTTGCCTCGTACCTTTATTATCAGTGATCCAGATGAAAGTGTACTTGTTTCGTTAAGAAATGACCCAGACATTCTCGTGGTGGAAGAGAATATTGAAGACCAGCCCTTAATGGCACAAAACCCACCAGAATGGCCATCTACATTAATTGGCTTACCAGAATTCGTTTCTAGAGGGTACACGGGTGCAGGTGTAAAAGTGGGTATTATCGACTCAGGTTTCGCAAATCATGAGGACATTGTTTATGCAGGCCGCTATAACGCTTATGCAGCAGTCTATGGATATACAACTCCACCAGAGTCTGACTATCTGGGTCACGGAACATCAGTTGCAGGAATTATTGGCGCACGTAATAATGATAAAGGTTATGTGGGAATTGCTCCTGGAGCGTCTCTTTATTGTGCAAAAATTACCCATGAAACTGGAAATGGTTTGGACGTAGCAGCTCAAATTGAAGCGATAGAGTGGTTGGTTAGGCAAGGAGTAAAAATTATTAATTGCAGCTTTGGTGGAAGGGTAGATGTGGAAAGCCGTAGGATCGCTTTTCGAGATGCTGCATCGTTTTATGATATTTTAATAATTTGTGGTGCGGGTAATGAAGGAAATGTAGGCGGGGCAATGAACGACAACATGATTTATCCAGCGAGATACGATTTTGTATTATCTGTAGGGTGTCTAAAGGCTAATAAAGAACCTGCCGTATATTCAAGTCGTGGTCCTGAATTGGATGTGTCTGCTCCTGGTCATAATGTAATGACAACCATTCCTTCAAGCGCCAATAGAAATGGGATTAATCATTATGATATTTCTAAGGAGTACGGATTATTTACTGGTACTTCTTGTGCAACTCCCCACGTAACAGGACTAGCTGCCTTGTATTGGCAAATGAATCCCTCTTATTCGGCTAATCAAATTAAAAATTTGATTTTGTCAAATGTAGAAGAGTTGGGTAAAGAGGGTATGGATGTCGTCTTTGGAAAGGGAATGGTTATTTCCCCGTGGACCCCACGAAATTCATATTCAGGGAAATTAACGTCTAGCGCTACTACAATTACAGGTTCTCATACTAATAGCAATTTAGTTAATGGTGGTGTAAAACATTTTAAATATGTGGCTCCAACATCCGACAGATACTTGTTTAAAACAACTAATCAAATGAAAACTCATATTCGTGTTTATGATGAAAGCTATAAATTGCTAGGGTTTAGTCCATATGGAACAGTGACAGGAGTAACGAGTGCAGTTGTATTTCTTGATGCTGGAAAAACTGTTTACATTAGCGTTTCTGGAGAAGATGACTCTCAAACAGGTCCTTTTACATTAGAACTGTATAGCGCAACCCCAACTGTAGTTAAGGAGGATTTTGAAGACGCACAATATGCATTTGACTTCTCAGGCGACTGGGTACGTACCAATCTAGAGCGATATGATGGCACATACAGTTTTACCAATAAAGATATTTCTGACGGACAAGAATCTAGAGTTAGTTTTAATATAAATATTCCTTCAACTGTCTCTAGTGCAATTTTGTCTATGGATTATAAAGTCAGCTCAGAAAGTAACTTCGATTTTTTTGAAATTTTCATTGGAGGAATGAAAGTTTTGAGTGTATCTGGTAACGTTTCTTGGACAAAGTTCGAGACTCCGGTTCAATTCGGACCCCATACAATTACTTTGAGGTATAGTAAAGACGGAGGTACGAGTAGTGGATCTGATTCAGCTTTTGTCGATAATATTACACTAAAATGGTAACGTGCGCGTTTTATCATGACATTTTAATCAGTAAGAAACTTTACCTACACTCTGACCCGTCTTTGGACGGGTCTTTTTTATTGGAAGGTTTTCGACAGAATCACGACCATCAATTGATTAGATGCTTGCAAATGTGATTGTTACAATAACTATATGGGAAATTAGATGAGCAATCAGGGAAGCTGGGGGCTCTTCTTTCTTGGTGTAAAACAAACCCAAACAACAGTGGTGATGATCATTTAGTGCGCCAGTTTATTAATACTGGAACCGGAGAAATACTTTATTCGGAAGAAGTGCTACGCCTGTTCAGTTGGTCTCAGCTCAAAGTTCGTTAAGATCAAAGCCAGCCAGTCTTTCAAGAGTCACGATAATTATCCTCTTCATCTATGATGTTATCTAACACATTAGGAATTTTTCAAATGATCAACAGCCGAATTATGTGAAATCAATTCATTTACGACCTTCTATTGTTTTCTGTCTGAAGTAAAGAAACAGAGGAAAAGAAAATGATAGACCAACTGTTAAAGTTGCGGCGATGTAAATCCACCAATGCTTCATGTGATGCTTTCTAACTTCTTGAAAAAGAAATACCCAGAAAATGAAGCATGAGATAAGAAAATCGGTTGCAAAAAACGAAGAAATGTCGTTTGCAAAAAGTTCCGATGTAAAAAGATTGATATCTAATCCATTTGTACGAAGGAACGGAATGAAATAACTGTAAGGCAAGACTGCCCCCAAAATTGCCAGTAATAAATATAGGTTTTTCATCCTCAACTTTCCCCCTTATTTTTGGAGATATTATACAGTAGGTAAAGAGTCCAGTTCAATTAGTTTCGGAGTAAACTATTTACATTTTAGGGAATTTATATGTTCCTCGAAATGCTAAATACCATGGTGAACAATACTGTAGTTTTCATGAAAGGCCTGTTCAGCAATAGCTGCCAATGCAGATAGGGTTTTAGTCAGATCATCTCTGGTGCAATTCCACATCTCATAGTCACCATTCCCATTCTCATCCATAGCAAAGTCTCCGGTGAACTGGAAGGTTGAAGGAGCCAGAGAAAACAACCGTGACCAATTTAAACAAATTAAGGTTTTCGTTCATATAATTACAATGCGTACTTAGTCAATGACGAAGAAATCGTCAAAAATCTCTCCATCAAGATTGAATAGTAGTTTATACCAGCCAAGTTTCTTGTTTTTAAAAACGATTGGAATGTATGAGACAACGTAATCAAATCCGTATGAGATTCCCTTATATGTCATATTTTCATCCCATCTATCGATGAACATGGCTAATGAATCGACCTAGTTTCAACCTCATGTGTGAGGCACCATTGTTTTAAGAATCCACTGTTCAAAAAATCACGACCTTTGGTAACTTTTTACCTTTAATTTACCACAATAGAATAGTTATGTAGGCCAGTAACCATTCCCAGTAATAGGTTGGATGATCAAAGTACCAAGCCCGATCATAACAATTACTTGGGCCATAGTCATTTGAGAAATTGATTTTCTACCAGCAATTCGCAGTAGAAGAGTACCGAGTACAATTACACCTACAGATTGCCATAGCAAAGTCCAACTCAAGTGAATACCTCCGCATTCATGATGATATAGGTTGCCAAATTGCAGGAAAAGTTTACAAGCCACACGATTTGTTAAATGGGGAGGAGAGACGATGCAAATATGTAGTAAGGAGACGACTAGGCAAGACAACAATCAATGTGTGAAACGATAGTGGCAGAGAATGAAAGAGGCGCTAAGGTATTTATACGCTTAGCGCCACGGGGATTGGTTATTTCAGTACATTCAAAGCACGACGTAGTTTCTTTGCAAACTCTATGGGTGGCTCAACAGATTCAATATGCAAATACATGAGACGTGGCTTATCAAAGAGCCAGTGATTGTGCAGGGCAGAAACGATAAACCCTTCTTTACGAACAGCGTCAATAAACTTTTGGACTTCGGTTTGCAGGAGTGTAAATTCACCTGTATTCAAGGTGTTGCCTTCTTTGTCGAGGGATTCAATGGTAATTTCGTGCTCTGTATCATATGGCTTGCCCAAGATTGTTGCATTGAGGTTACGCTGAATGGTGATAGAACAAGTATCATTTGACATGCCTGTCCCACCCAGAATTTTGGCTATACGATCGCATAAACTTTTCGGTATTTTCAAGTGTGATCCTCCTTTTCTTGTTTTCATACATTCTATGTAGAACAGAATAAGAGGTTCTGGACAGGGGGGAAAAAGGGTGCATGTACAAGTGAAAGGATAATAGCAAGGAGATTACTACAAATGATTACACGAGAGTTTGAAAGTGAAGGACCAGATAAACAAATTGCTACGGCACTCGGGACGACCTGAGTGTTTTTTTTATGCCAAAAAGACCGGCACAAACTCTGGATAAAACGCGGACAAAATCATGGATAAAGGCAGGACATTCTGAGCATAAACGCACTAGTTGCGACGAGTGGAGTAGGGGATATGCAATTATTCATTTTATTTTTAAGTTGTACACAGTTACTAAATTTCAGGAACCCCTCAGAACTTTGGAAATTTCGAATAATTCTGCTTGGATTTTAATGAACAGGGAACTACATGCGAGATTTACGGCTCCGGCCACTCGCCCCTTGTCATTATTTTTAGGCGATCTGTAATTACGGAGCAGCCTACCGAAAGAAATCCCAAAGTTTTTAAATAATACACTTGTACTAATTTAAGATTGCGTGTTATGATGTTTTTGTAATAAATGGGAGTAAATGGAAAGGTTATCCGTAACATTTAAATGTCGGCAACAAAGTCCACTCTCCCGTTAACTTGCTTCTCTTCTGAGGGCGGGTAAAAATAAGAGTAAGAAGGAGTGTTTTTCGATGAAAAAGTTTCTGACTAGTTTAGCAACACTGGCACTATTGACTTCAGCTGTACCTGCATTTGCACAGGAGGGACAGCAATCCCCTGCAGCTACTGCAACGGCTCACTATTCATCATCCAAAATATCTTCTAACGAAGATGAAAAGTATGAAGATATGTTTCAAGATATTGGGGTGAAGTTTAATTATATTCCAGGCGCAGATAGATATAAGTGGGTTCGTTACAATGTAACAGATGGATATGAGGATGCGACTGGTACTTCGTACACTACTAGCTCAAAAATTTATAGTTTAAGAATTGGAAAACTATATCGAATACATGCTTATGCGGTAGACGAAAACAATAGAGTACTCGCCGTATCAGCCCCGGTTGAAATTAGAGGGGAAAAAGGTTGGGATACGGTTATTAATTTTTGGTTAAAATAATGCTGACTGAATAGTTAGACGAATAGGCACCCGCGCGGTGCTTTTTCTTTTGAAAAACCACTTAGTAGAAACGAGTCCAGAAATAGGTATAAGGATGCGGGAGAGAACTCTGCCCGAAGGCTGGGTATCTCCAGGGTAATTGTGGGTGAGGTGTAACTTTATTCAAGAGGAGTTCGTCAAACAAATGTATTTGCAAACCCCCGATAAACATGTGCCCCACTGAGGAGGTAACAAGTCCATGAAAAAGGTTGTGCTCATCGCTGCAATGACAGCCGTTCTGTCTGTCGGGCAGATCGCCTATCCCATTCAAGAGGTAGGAGCGGCAACGGCGACCTCCTATCGCATTTCCTACAAAATGCCCACGGTCAATACGCTGGAAGAAAAAGAAGTTTTTCATGCTCTCCTAAAAGATGCGCTTAAGATCAAAAATCCGCATCCGGCCAGCATCCTGGACAAAAACAGAAAAAGTCTCACGGAAATTGTCGGCGATCTTAACGGTACAGACACGCCGCGCGGTTTCATGATCGATCAATTCGTCGTTTCTAAAAACGGGTATTTATTTGCCCTGTACAATGAGATCGGGGTATTGGATCCCGTCTATCCCAAAGGCTACGATCCGGCCGCCATCAGCAAGCAAATATTGGAGCAGGAAGCATCGGGTCAATGGGCAGGCGATCTACGGCGAAAGCGAGGAGAGATGGAACTAAAAGCACGGATAGACGCACTTGTCCAAGCGGGGTACGTACAGCCTGAGGAACTGAAAGACCAACTGCTTACGAAGCAATTTGTTGCGGAGACGTTGTACCGCATGTACAAAAAAGTTAGGCCTTTTAAAGGGAGTGTAGCTCCCAAGGACAGCCAAAGTGAAGCGGTCCGTTGGGCAGTAGAGGTGGGAGTGCCGGAATTCCAGGTCGATGCAAAAGGGTATGTGTATCCGCAAGCGCAGCCGTACTACACAAATTCGCTCGACTTCATCCAGCTGTTTTTGCCGAGTAAAAAAACAGCGGCTGGATGGGAGTATTTTCAATACGAAGTCAATCAAGACATGCTGCTTGAGGCCGTGCACAACTATTCGGGCCAATTACTGTATGTAAACAACAAGCCGTTGTCCTCCCATCCCAACTATGTGATTCTGTCTAAACTTCCAGAGACGAAGAAGGCCGAAACGCAGCTCAGCGCCTCTCTTGAACCTAAAGTAATGGAGATGGTGGAGCAAGTCCGGCAAGAAGTCCAAAAACCGCGTGTGTGGGACTGGCGAACAGACGTAATCCGGCATCCTTCCTTTACCAAACTTGTGAGCGAGTACCGGAAAACGAAGAGCCAAAAAGCGCTGAATCAGGTCTATCAATCAGTCAAGGCGCGCTATAATTTATTCGATCGGCAGGACTCGCTGCAGGTCATAAAAAGCGTCCTGGATCATATTCGGTGAGTTTTCGATAGCACTACACCATTATCAAACAAAAGCACCCGTGTGGTGCTTTTTTCGTGTTTCCTCACTACTTTTGACAAGCCGTTCGCGCATATCTTCTCGACAGGAGGGGATGAACGGTGCATGTAAAGATTATACCGGGTATTGCTACTGACAGTATTCGTTCCGCCTGCTATCAGTATTTATTAGGAAAATACAGGAGGGAGAAGCCGTATGATCGGAATATATGCCAGGGTGAGTACAGAGGAACAAGCCAAGAGCGGATTCAGCCTCGACGATCAGTTAAGGGAATGCAGGAAGAAAGCAGCGACGAGTGAAGCTGCTGAATATGTTGACGATGTATCAGGCGAGTTCTTAGATCGACCGGCTCTCTCAAGGCTTAGACGAGATGCGAAGGAAGGACTCATTACGAAAATCGTTTGTCTGGATCCCGACCGTTTATCACGCAAGCTTATGAACCAGCTGCTAATTACAGATGAATTTGATAAACGCGGGATAGAGCTCGTATTCGTGAATGGCGAATACGCCAAGACTCCAGAAGGACAGCTCTTTTATAGCATGCGTGGAGCAATTGCAGAATTCGAAAAAGCGAAAATCAATGAACGAATGAGTCGTGGAAGAAGAGAAAAGGCAAGACAGGGCCGTGTTCTCCGTGACTTTCAAATATATGGATACAGCTATGATTCCAAGAAGGAACAGATCGTAATAAATGAAGCAGAGGCAGCAGTAGTGCGACTCGTATTTGATCTGTTTACTCAGCCCAACGAGCTCGTTCAGGGAATTAATGGGATAGCTGTTTATTTAACCAATAAAGGGGTTCCTACCAAGCGTGGTGCTAGTGTATGGCATCGTCAGGTGGTGCGACAGATGCTGATGAACGAGGCGTACGTGGGGAGATTTTATCAAAATAAGTGGAATACGGAAGGAATGCTGGGTAATCAGTTTCGCGAGGCAGATGAGAAAGTCCGTATGAAAATGCGCCCAAAAGATGAGTGGATATCCTTGCCCTGCCCATCTATCATTGACGAAGTGAAATTTGAACATGCCCAGCGACTGCTAAAGGAATCCAGAAGGAGATGGGCAGGCCGGAGCTTCAACGAGTACCTCTTAAGTGGCCTAGTACGGTGTGGGTCCTGTGGTAATACGATGTCAGGAAGAAAAGTGAAAAACTGGAGCCAACATGTATTTGAGTATACTGACGTTAAGAATACAGCAGGTGCAAAAAATAAGGGATGCGGTCGCCGTGTAAGATGTGAGCAATTGGACAATCAGGTTTGGGAAACGGTACGTTCATGGTTGAACAATCCAGATGAGATAGCGATAGCGGTTGAAGAAAAGGTGGAGACTCCATTTGAGCAAGTAGAGCTGGAACGTTTGCAAAAAGAACTCGAAAAAACGAAAGCAGGACGCAAAAAATTGCTCAAATTATTTGCATCCGTTGAAGAAGACATAAGCGAAGAAGATATACGGCAAGGGTTAAAAGAGCTGAAGGAAAAGGAAGATAAACTGAATCAGCGCTTGAACGAGCTACATGAACAAGCGAAACTACAGATCGATAACGAATATAGCCGCAACTTGATCCAGGAAGCTGCTGACTATTATTTATCAAAAGCACAGGATGAACTTTCGTTTGAGGATAAGAAAGAGCTGATCCGTCATGTAGTAAGGGAAGTTAGAGTTTATGAAGAGAGCGTGGAGATATACACGTTCTAAATCCGTTTATGCACTTCTTTTGACATTTAGATTGAAATCCTCATGCATCTGAGAAGTCTGAAAAAAACCAAAAAAGATGTTTCCTTGCACGACCCAATCGGGACGGATAAAGAAGGGAATGAAATCACCTTAATCGACGTCCTTGGTACAGAAACCGACGAAGTGGTCGACGCTGTGCAGCTCAAGCTGGAGTCCAATAAAATTTACCAGCACATACACATCCTCGATGAGCGTGAAAAAGAGGTGATCATCGGTAGGTTTGGGCTGGATCAGGACAAAGAAAAAACACAGCGTGAAATTGCGCGGGAGCTGGGCATTTCTCGTTCGTATGTATCCCGTATCGAAAAGCGAGCGTTAATGAAGTTGTTTAATGAGTTTTATCGGACGAAACAGCCGCAGGGTAGATAAAAGGTAAAGGGATAAAGGAAAATCAGTTGAGAAAAGATCACCCGTAAGCGAGGCATTGTTTAAGCCAGCCGTCTTACGGGTGATTGGTGTGCGAATAGCATCGGCAAAAATAACCCCACCCTATAGCACATTCACTAAGGGTGGAGTGGGAATCGTTACCCTGCCTATGGCTCACTCTTTAGGGATTCAATCCAATCAGCATGACAGCTACTGCACAATAGTTCATTGCGGTCCTGCTTACCTTGGAAAAACGTGATTTGGCGAACGCTGTCCGTTTCACATTCACAGTAATAACAGCGATATTTCTCCAATTCGTTCCCTCCTGGAAGAGTTTTTCAAGAGTAACGATAGTTATCCTTTCCATCTATGATGTTATCTAACACACTGGGAATATTTCGAATGTTCAAAAGCTCAATTAAGTTAAATCAGACTAGCGATGTAATATCATTTGGGATACGAGGAGACAGGATTCGTAGGAAGGGTTTAGAGATTCACCGAAGAAGCGAGTAAACACCCGCTCTTTAGTACCATCACCTGATAAGTGATGAAATTGCAAGAGTGGTCGTCCTCTCGAGAAGCGGTGCTTTTTGCATTAAACACAATATGTACTTTGTATTATTGGTCTTCGCCAACATAACGACTTTCTCCAGACATGAATTTATTTAATGAGATCCACCATTTTAGGGAAATGGGCATCAGAAAATATTCAATTGAACTTGAAATTTCACAACCTAGCAATGATTCCAGAAACCCAATTGTCGCTAATTCTCTAACATAGTCGTCACCGTTGATATGCAGCATTTCTAAAACCTCAAATATCATTGGGAACTCGGTTAACTTTTGCTGTTGGTAAAGCTCATCTACATGTTGGGCGAAATCTGAGACATCAATATACGGAAGATGCTCTTCGCTATCGTCGTAAGTTTCACTAACAAAATGGAGCCATCTTTCTTTATAGGATGGACAAGCAGATAAGAATAAGTCGATAACCTCATGTTTTTGTATCATTTCAAAGTTCACTCCATAAAAGGTATATCGAAATTTTATCACATGGACAAATCGTTATTTAACACTTTAGTTACTGTGTACCTAGATACTCAATGCTCATTATGGTTATTCAAGCAATGCTTCTCGTAGTTTATTAATCGAATTGATTATTTGATTAGTTTCTTCAATGGAATTCATATTTGTACGAGCATGTAATAGGGCGGGGCGCAAAGATTCAACGGATCGCCCGAACTGTGTCATCCATTCGTAACGTGGAACCATCCATATATGAAAATGATGGGTAGTATCCTCGTTGTAAAAATAATAGACATGTTCAATTCCTAATACTTCTCGTTGTGCTTTTCTAATCTTCCGAATTAAGAGTATGTAATCGTGTGCTTCTTCCTCGGTTAGTTCATCAAGACATTTAATGTGGCGTTTAGAGGCAACGATTACCTGCCCAGTGATTGGGTAGGCAACATCCTGATGAGCATGAAAATAGTCGGTCTCAATTAGTACACCTCCTTCTGGTATAACTAATCCGCCGACTATAGCACAACTTAAGCATTCAACATTAATTGTTTGACCATCAGCCAAGGTAATTGTACGCAATAGATTTCATCCTCTCATTAGTGGCTTGTGAAAGAGGTATAGCGTGTCAAAAAGAGAATGATCAAGTATAAAATTTCCAATTGTTAACAAAATGTGTAATAAAAAAAGTCCCAGTATCAAACTGGAACTTTTACGAAACATGCTTAAAGTTTTCTGAAATCATCAGTGAGAATGCCCGCATACCCCCAGTTTTCATCGTCAATCTCTTCAATAACGATGTGAGTATGTTCAGGCTTTTTGCCAAGAACATTAACAAGAGTTTCAGTGAACTCTTTCACAATCTGAGCTTTTTGATCACGGGTTGCACCTTTTGTAATTTGAAGGTTGATATATGGCATTTGTCCACATCTCCAATCAGGTTCTTTTATAACGTAGACGGGCAAGTTAGCAAATAGTTTCACTCATATCAACAGTTTGGATGACAAGGATTTTTAACTTAATAGTTAGGGAGGAAAGAGCGATGAATAGACAAGCAATTTTGGATGTTTTGAACAACCTGGAGGTAGTTGAAATAAATGGCGGAGATAGCCCATACATCCTCGTTGAAAACAATGAGATTGTACGCCAGAAACTCAATGCAGTTGGAAAGAGTCTTGCCCTCATTGTGAAATGACACTCTACGGTGAAGGTATTTCATGGGATGAACAGGTACTTGTTCGCATCTATGTAGACCATAAAACTGGTGAATTAAAGGTTTGGGGTTTAGATTCAGATGATTAACAAAACGGTAATTGAGAAGAACGGAGGTGAGACGGTGTACAAAACATTTCGTGCTTCGGTAATGTTCTCAATAAGTAAAAAAGAGCCGCGCTTACACGGCTCCAACTATTATATTCTTATTGACCACCTGTATTTGAAGCCCAGACAGGATACCAGCCTTGATTCAAGTCCGTAGTGTTATAAAGAACTAGATTTCCATCATCTTGCATAATCATAAGGTCGCCTCTAAGGTTTACGGGTGGTTTACCTTGATAATGGATATTACTCCATGCAGCGTTATCTGAATACCAAAGCGGATCACCATTCCCACGGAGTAAAACGAGTTTTCCGCTATAAAAGTCAAGCTTGAGAGAATGTCCAACACCGTTGGTATTCACGCTCCATAAGACGGTATTTGATCTGGTCTTCTTTATCTGAAGAGCCTGACGCACAGTAAAACCTAATTGGTATTTACCGTTAATTGACGTAAGCGAACCAGTCATTTCTTGATTTGGCTTAAGACGGTCATTCCAAAATGCAAATGTTGCAGAAGTGAAATGGAGTTGGATCATGAAAACTGCAAATAACAGCAAAGCAATCTTTTTCATAATAATCTCCTATTGGATTTATTTTACTAATTTTACTAAATTTTACCATAAACTCAATGAAAATGGGCAATTTTCAAAAAATATTTAAATCACACGATTTGTTAAATTTTAGGGGATTTAAGTGATCAAATACAACTTGGAGCAAAGTAACAGTCTAAGAAGATTTAACAGAGGTAGCACAAAATATTGTTGGTTTACTTTTGACTTCAAATATCCGAATCAATAAGAAAAAACCGCCTGCGATGGCGATTTTCTCTAACTGCTTGTTTACAATAGCTTGACTAGGTAGTAATTTCCCGAGGTATCGTAACCAGCGTCGGAGTCTACAGTAAAAGTATAAGTTGTCCCAGCCACAGTAGGAAAGGTAATTGTTCTACTTGCGCCAGTATTTGGTGAACCATATTGCCCCCCACCTGGAGGTGAAAAATTGTCACCAATAATCCTATAGGGAATATGGTTAGGGACCCCAGATAACTCAATAGTTACTGATCCCGATGAATATGCTGTGAACTTATAATAATCAACTGTATCCGAAGTAGATAATTGACCAAATCTACCAAAACCTAATTCATTTGCCGAGGATCTCTTGTTGTTTGGCTCAACTTCCATTTGATACCCATTAAGCTTAATAGCTCTACCAATTTCTTTTTCCGCGGTGGTTTCTTCCGCAAATGTTGAGCTAGTCATCCCTAAAACTAAAGTCAAACCAAGTAAACTAGTTACAAATTTTTTCATACTTTTACCTCCTATATTGGGATTAACCTGATATTACCATAATAAGGATATATAGCAATTAAATAGTAGAAATTAATATAATATTCACATTTCTTGCGTTTTTTTATTTACTATAAGGAAGTGATGTGGTATGCGGGGTGATGAAATGAATACGCAGAACGTCGGATATAAAATCATATGCCAGCCTTGCGTCGCTGAGGTAATCATGACGAACGGCTATAACGGAGTTGAGCCAATAGAGGTATATACGAGCCATAAGGATAGCTGGGCTGGAGCCTCAAGTATTGAATTGAACATCTAATGCAAGTGTGGGCAAACTGTTGGGTTCTACACATGGTAACTTTACAAAACATTACTGGAGAATAGCTTGCTGAATAAAGAATTGATTACAATAAGTTCTTTGAACGATAGGAGGATGAATCGGTTGTGGAGGATATAAGATCATTACTACCTCGGGACAAACATGACATGGAAAACGTGGAGAAATTAAAGCGTTTAGATAAAGCTTCTTTAAGGTCGATCTTACCGGAATTGTTTGAATGGATACAGGATATTAATTGGCCGATAGCTCCCGAACTTGCCAAAATACTCATTTCATGTGGGAAAGATATCGTGCCTGAATTAAAAAAGGCGTTGGAATCTGGTGATGATGATTGGAAGTTCGCCTGCTTTGGTTGGATTATAACCGAGCTACCACGGGATATTATCAAAGAACTAGCACCCGAGTTAAAACGGATAGCTTATCAACCAAGTTCAACTGAAAGAAACAGTGAGTTAGACGATAACGCCAAAGAAATTTTAAAAACACTAGCGATAATTTAACAAAAGAGAAATTGTGAAGGGGGGTATAGAAAGGAGATAGGAATGCAGAAAGACGACCCTATTTTACAAAGGCCGTCTGCTGAATTCCTTATATCGGGTGCCTTGATAAGTTAATATGCCTGTATCACCTTCGACCAGCAAGCCATACTCACTACCTTTTACATGGAATTCTAGTCTTTCTCCGTTGCTGAGTTCAAAAGTAAGGTAATAGTATGTGGATACACTGGTATCATTACCTCCACCTGAAGTGCTAGTGCGTTTACCAATTATTTTTGCAGGTTGAGTTAAGATTGGGGAGGCATTATTTGACATCCAAATCTTGATACCATTTATAATCGCTCCTAAGATGAAAAGTACAATTATTCCAGCAATCACTAAAAACCACCAGGGCGGACCAAAACCACTAGAGAAAGATGGTCCAAAGTCATTTGTGAACATTCCATAATCACTCCAATATTTTCGGTTACATGTTATACGTAAAAATATGGTTGTTGTTTCCTTTTAAAGTAAAAAGTCTATTTAACATACTATTTCAGGAGTAAAAAAATCCACGCTCCTTAAACGGAGCGTGGAAAATAAAGAATAATTAATTTGGGGGTAACTTGTTTGTCATCTTGCCTAATATTTTACTGACATGAACTGGACCGATTACTCTGCTATCTAGACTATTTAAACGATTATCACCTAAAACAAATATTGTATCTTCGGGGATAGTTATAGGCCCGAAGTCCTCAGTCAGATAGTGATTTTCTTTTTTGGCTACATTTTTAGCTGAAGCCAAGTATGGTTCGTCGACCACTTTGTTATTGATGTAGAGAATATCACTTTTATATTCAAGCGTTTCTCCAGGCAACGCAATGACCCTTTTAACGTGTTTTCGATCTTCTTCTACTTGAAAAATAACGATATCCCCACGTTGGATAGGATTGGAGTCATAGAAGGTTTTATCAACAAGAAATTGATCATTACTACTCAAGGTAGGGGCCATACTCTCACCTTCAGAAACAAAGACACTCTTGGATTGGTCAGGGTGGACAGGGGGAAAACTTGCGAAAATAAAAGACAACATGAGGAAGAGCGTTTTCATTCGTATCACCTTATTTTTTTACCTAATTTTATCCAATTGATTTCAAAAAGAAAAGCCCCCAGCCAGGAGCCCGAATATGTGTTCGTCAAACCATATTATAGCTTGGGTTGCCACGAGGGGGAATTGGAAAGATGAGCGCACAATTAGATTTGTTCGTTAATGCTAAAGACAAAGAGAGAGCTCGTTCGCTATTAAAAGCCTACCCATCGATGAAAGCTGCCGTGGAGATTTACACAGTTGAGAAATACTTCCCTGAATATTACGACTTCATGGAAATAGATATGGTAAATATCGAGGGTAATGGCACGAGAGGGGATATTGATGGGGGTGGAACTCGACGTGACGTTGTCGGCAACACAATCATTCTTAGGGAAGAACGTCCATTGATGATCCGCAACTATGAACAAAAGTGCATGGCAATTGAAAGAGCAATTGGAGCACTCCATGTAGTAGGACGGGAGATCATCCAGAAATGCTTCTTCGAACAAAAAAGGGACAAGCATATCTATGAGTTTGAGCTACGCTTGCCAAAGAGCACCTATGACTTTCACAAGAACAGAGCAATTGATAGGGTGACATTCATCCTTAAGGCGGCTGCCATTATCTGAGCCGTCTTTTCTATTGGGCGTTTTTCGTACAAAACCTGCACCTTTCTTGTACCAAAACTAGGCTTCACCCCTGTTATTATGAGAACATGAAAAATTGTGAATGAGCCATCCGGTGATAATGCTGGGTGGCTTTTAGTATGGTAAGTGTCAAACCTTGCACAGTTTTAAAATTCAGAACATAACTTTTTGCGTTTTTCCAGTTGAGATAATTTTAGGAAATTAAGACTATATACCTAAAAATATGGATACATTACTATTTTATTGAAATTAAATAATATAGGAGTTGATTCTATGAAAAGAAAGCTACTTAGTTTCCCCATTCTGGCTCTTAGTACTCTTAGTTTGCTATTTTCTCCAAATGTTTCTTACGCAGTTACAGATCAAAATGAAAACCAGAGTGTATCTACTCAATCAGTTAACGACGTTGAAGACAAAGGAGATGGTTTTCGTTCTGCAATAAAACAATCAGAATTTGGTGAAACCGTAGTAGGTGGTGAAGCGAATTTAAAGGTCCCAGGCAACTCATATATTAATGCAATTGCCGAAAAAATATATCCGGAATTTTTCATCACTATTAACTCTGAGGATGGCTCTACGTTTGATGGTGGGGTTATCCTAGAAGGAAAACAATGGAAAGCAGTTATTTTTGGAGGGGGTGTTTGGAAAGAAATTAAACTCCCGAGCATAACTGGAAAAACGGTAAAATTAAAGTTTGGAGGTGAAATAGATGAACGTGGCGAGTATATAGTTAAACTACATGTTATAAACACCTCTGGAAAAACTCTTGGTTCTGTATTCGTTGACAAGGATACTCCTACATATGATAAAAATGGTAATTTAACGGGTAAACTTGGTTGGCTAGCAGAGAATCCTTATTGGAGAGGTTTAAAAACAGTAGGCTTTGAGTTGAATATGGTTCCTAAAAGTGATAAGGGATATTATCATCAAACTACTGACAGTTATGGAAAACGAGCCTTTTTTCAAGGAGCTGAATTTTCCATTGCTGTTCCTGTAAAAAAGGCCGGTGGAACATTGTCATTGGACAAATTTAATTGGACACACATAAAAAATTGTGACGACACCCAGTACGATCAATCAGAGGTGGAAAAAATAGTCTATGACGTTTCTAACAAAACGTACTTGTTCACAACAATAAATTTTAATAATTTACCCTAGAGTAAAAATCTCTAAGTTGTATAATTGGGCCCTTTCTCGTAAATGAGTGGGAGGTCTATAAGCGTCAAACTTGGCACACCTTCAAGATGTATGGACCTCTTTCACTTGTCGTCCGCATTGGACAAGCAAGTGTTGAAATTCGGTCAGGATTTGATCCGAACTTACTTCGCTAAATCGTGCAAACACTGTAGACACCCTGTTGACGTTGCCAATCATCCAGTGTGCTTATCTTGCTTGTGGCCCAACAGGTCTGCTAATGGATTATTTTTCGCGAAATTGATTCAAATAACTTGGGAAGGATTATTTACCAAAAAAACTATTAAATTAGAGGGAGAGAAAGAAATGAGCTTTAATAAAAAAATAGTAAAGTACCTTGTTTGCACTTTTTTATTAACGATTCCGTTTGAAGCCAGTGCTGCTACATTATCTTCCGTAACAAGTGGGAATTGGGGGCATGGGGGAACTAGGGCCGGCATCGCTGCGGTTGAAAAAACCTCAGATGGAAACATTCTTGCAGTAGGAAATGGAGTTTATGCAATAATAGACGCAAGTACAGGACAAACAATGACAAGGGGAGAGTTAAAACCCACACCGAGCATCTCCGCACATGACGCGCAGACTTTGAAAGATGGAAATACTTTATTGGTAGGTTTAAGTGGAAAATGGATGCTAGTATCATCATCAGGTGTAGAACTAAGAAGAGGTCAGTTAGCTAAGACGACTATAATAAATGCTGTTACGGAACTTAAAAATGGGAATATTGTTATGGTGCAGCATAGTGGTTACTATACCATAATGGATTCTTCACTAAACGTAATTCGGTCTGGTACGTGGTCGCATGGTAACTATAGCAGCTCGATATATGATGTAATAGAACTTGAAAATGGGAATATATTCATGTCGGGGCAACAAGGCAGGTATGCAGTAATAAATGAAAAGGGAAAAACAATTTCCTCTGGTTCTGGTGAATGGGGCGTTATGACTCACATCTACGATTTAACAAGACTTTCTGATGGTAAAATTTTTGCCGTTGGATCTAAGGGTAAATATTTGCTTTTTGATAAAGACGGAAAACAAATTAGTGAAGGGTTAATAGATGATGTCCAATCCCATCACTGGAAGATGGTTGTGGGTGTATCTGATAACTATGCAGTAGTAATTGATCATAATGGCAATGCAAAATTAATCAAGATAAATGAAAATAACAATGTCCAGGTTGCTTCTCAAATGAGCTTAAATTTACAAGTAGGTGAACTTTTTAAAAGTTTTTCTAGAATAGCGGATAACAAAGTATTCGTTGGAGATATTCATGGTAATTTCGAAATGTTAGAGGTTGATACATCAAACTAAGAAAATGCACCCGCGCGGTGCTTTTTTTCATGGAGGTGGGTGAAATGTAGTGGGCCAGTACGTCGACTCCACAACAGGAGAAATATACTACACCGAGGAAGTGCTGCGCCGGTCGGACGAGATTGTAAAAGTATTTCGTCCAGTCGGTCGCAGCTCAAAATTCGTGAAGATCAAAGCCAGCCAAAAGGCAAAGCGACGGCTCAGAAAGCTGTCACTCGCTGAGGCTGGCTTTTTATTGAAGATCGCACCTTATGCCAGTGAGGGAACTAACCTTCTGCAAGGCGACAATGAGCGCGGACAAAAGGGGACGCCACTTACCGTTAAAGACCTTGCCCGCATCGCAGACTGTTCCTATCCAACAGCACGCAAGATTGTGAAGACATTCATTGAGCTGCACATCATGCGTTGAACCGACGTGGAAAGACGGTCAGCATTCGCTATCAACCCACTGTATTCTCTCAATGGGAAGACAGCAGAGGCGTGGCTTCTGCAGCTATTCAGCCAGGAGATCACGGAGGCAGGCGAAGACCCCAATTTGGACTAGGGGGTCGCCAGAAGGCAACAGGCAGCCAAAGCATAAGGCTCTAAGCTTCAACCTCATTTTTTTCGGTGAAACAATACACATACTTTTCTGCTGGAATAGTAGTCGTTTGGTTTCACCTACAAAACACGGCGACAGCCCAACAGCATCAAGGCATACTGCAATTCAAGGGCTGGCAGTATTCTTCATTCTTACTTTATCGCCACGAAGGAGCTGAACAGCATGGACATACGGAAAATACCACTCTCTAAAATCAATCCAGCCCCCTATAATCCGCGAATAGATTTGCAACCGGGCGACATCGAATACGAGAAGCTGAAACGATCGATTGAGGAATTCGGTTGCGTCGAAACGCTCGTCTGGAATGAACGGACGGGTAATTTGGTCGGAGGTCACCAACGGTTTAAGATTCTAGTAAATGAGTTGGGATCCACGGAAGTAAATGTTTCGGTTGTGGACTTGGATGACATCCGCGAGAAGGCGCTCAACATCGCACTGAACAAGATCAGCGTTGCTTGGGATGAGGAAATGCTTGCACAGGTGTTGGCTGAGCTACAGGAGAGCGATTTGGACGTAGAGCTCACAGGCTTTGATTTGGAGGATCAATGAGCACGTCAACATTGAAATAGATGAACCAGTTAAGGAAGATGATTTCGATGTTGAGAAAGCATTAAACGATATCATTGAACCGGAGACGAAGCCAGGGGACATCTGGAGACTCGGGCGGCACATCCTTATGTGCGGAGACGCCACAAGTGAGCAGGATGTAAAACGGCTGATGGATGGACAGCAGGCAGCTCTAGTAGTTACTGATCCACCCTATAATGTTGCTGTCAAAAGTGAATCGGCAGGACTGGCTTTAGACGGAAGAGAGAGCATCTTAAATGATGATATGCCTATGGAACAGTTCGAGGACTTCCTTCAAGCGGTGTTTGCAAATTATGCATCAATCATGGACCCGAAAGCAGCAATCTATGTTTTCCATCCTTCTAGCTATCAGCGAGAATTTGAGAACAAGATGAACGAGGCCGGAATAGTATCGCGCACCCAGTGTATTTGGGTTAAGAACGCTTTTTCGTTGTCGTTTGCTCAATATAAGTTCAAGCATGAACCAGTGTTCTATGCTCATCTAAAAGGGCAGGCTCCAGCATGGTACGGAGGCTATAAGCAGACCACAGTTTGGAAATCAGGATTACCTTCACTCATAGAAGAACCGGAGACAGTCTGGGAGGTATCGCGTGGGGATGTAAGCAAGTACGTCCATCCAACTCAAAAGCCATTGGAACTGTTGACCATTCCAATAGGGAACAGCAGCAAGAAGGATGACGTGGTGGCTGACTTTTCGGAGGCAGTGGATCAACACTGATGACCTGTGAACAGATGGGGCGTATCTGTAGAACAATGGAGCTTGATCCGAAATTCTGTGATGTCATCAAGCGACGTTACTATGAAGTGACGGGCATTGAACCTGTGTTGCTAACGAGACAAAGCGCTAGAAAATAATATCGATTTCGATATCGGGCCACGCTTCTTTTAGTGGCAGCCCATTTAACTTAACAAGAGAGAGCAACTCATCTGGCTGTTTTGTAGTAATGACACTATCCTCGTCATAGTAACGTGTGAATGAATAACCAAACGGAGTGTTTGTTATTGAGTATCTGTTGCTATTATAAATAAACTCGATGTCACGACCTGATCTTATATCTTCAACGAATTGATCATATGAGTAAGGCGCCATAGCAGGCACTTCCTTTCTAAATATAAGCAAAAGGGTCCCCCCATGCAACCAGATAACCCCGGCTGAGATAGTGGAAACCCGTGGCCATGGAAGCTTCAAGCCACTATCTCGTTTTCCATTTTACAGGAAAGCCGAGGGTGCCACAATGAAAACAACTACAGAACAGTCTTCTCCTGAATCTATTGACCTTCTGTTGCAATATCAAATTGAAGTGATGGAAGGCATCATGGAATCGAAGGATCAATACAGGAAAGTCGTGAAAGCAGCCATTGCAAAGTGGGTTAAGGACTTCCAATCAGGCCATATCGAAATAAAGTAGATGACCTGAAAAAGCTGATCGAATTGGATATCGAATTGCAGAAAGACGAGTGTCAATTAATTGCTAATTTTATCTAGGAGGAAGTATTCTTGTGCGCCTGCTATTCCCAGTGCTACACGTTTCTCCTGGACAGTAACCAATCCCTCCATTAGCCGGGGTCACTGGTGCGTTTGGACCTGCTGACATACAAGGTACTGGAACTGGAGAACATACTTCAGTAAATCCTCCCCATGGAATACGATAAGGACCTGAAGTATCTGAACCACCAGACTCTAAAAATTCAGATACAGGACGCTCGCTTTGTTCTGCCATTAAATTTCCCTCCATTTCATTTTTTGATACATTGTTATTGTGTTACACAGAACCAAAGGACACTCAGACAATGCTTGTCAACAATAGAGAAAACAACTCAGACTCTACGGCGTAGGAGGTCGCTTGATACGTTTGGAAGTCGAATGGCTAACACTTGGGTAAATAAACCTAAAAGAGGCAATTCTGACGGTCTGGTGATCACCTGAATTTGCCCTTTAGCTGGAACTTTTCTATGCAAGTTTTTATGCAGTTTCGACACTGGGAAATAAGCGGAAAGCCAATGAAATCAACGGTGCATATTCATACAAGAGGGGTTACAGAGTCAAAATTTATACGGAGCCATTGGGAACTCAACATTTCCATGGCTTCTTTCTTTTTAGCAATGAGTCCGATAGCGGCTATTATGTAAACCCAATTCGGGCACAAATGAATGCGATATACATATTCGACAAGCTATGGTTTCCATCCAAATCAAAGGTGGTGAGGTGAGATGTAATGGCAAGAGAACGAAGCCCAAACCGTGACAAGGCATTCAAGCTGTGGCAGGATAGCGGCGGAGAAATGCCGCTGAAAGAGATTGCTCAAAAGCTGGGTGTCTCTGACTCTCAAGTTCGCAAGTGGAAGAATCAAGCCAAGTGGGACGAGAATATCAAAGGTAACGTTACCAATGAATCGAAAGGTAACGTTACTAATCGTGGCGGAGCGCCGAAGGGTAACAAAAACGCCCTGGGCAATCGCGGCGGACATGGTGCCCCTAAAGGAAACAGGTATGCTGTTGGCAACAATGGCGGCGCACCATTACGGAATCAGAACGTCATTAAAACAGGTGAATATGAAACCATCTGGCTTGATACCCTTGACGATAAGGAGCGCGAACTGTACGAGCAAATTGACCTCGATCCATTGGCTCAAGCAAATGAGCAGATTAATTTTCAGACTGTGCCTAGCTATAGAGATTCATTGACAAGCGTAAATAGTGTACAAGATAAATATAAAACTGGAAAGGAAACTAAATTACAGGTACCGAGTAATAATGTTGACACTGTAGAGATTTCAAACGATGCGCAGTTGATGTTGAGAAGTACTAGAAGTGCTAAAAAAATTTGACGAAGATGTTGCTAAGTTTGTTGATCGTACTCTTTCGGGAAAAGTAAAAGTCGGAAAATATTATGTAGAGTCTCGTATACATGAAGATAGCCTTCTCGTTAGAGAAGCTGAGAAGGCTATGAAAGACTCGAAAATACAGAAGGATGCTGATGCATTATTAAGAAGATACCTAGAAGGGAATAATAATCCTGGGATCGATAATAATAATATTTTTGGAGACATCTTTGAACTCAGATAAAGAAAAGGTGCAAGAGTGTACTTGAGAAAGTCAGGAGATACTGTTGAGGTACTAGCGAAATCTGACAAAAACAATGAGCAAGACGTTATCAACCGTTTGAGAAAACTATACAAATAGAAAATATTGGTTTTAATATTGTCAATTGAGGAGGGAGCCGTTAACTATGAAGAAGCATATTTGGATTAACACAGAATTATCTGAGATCGAGAGTCAGCAAAAAAATGATAATAATGTTGATGTAATCGTAACCTTACCAGATCGAACAAGATGGTGGGGAACATTTTTTACTTATCAAAACATCGAAACATTACGACGGAAGAATAAAAATACTGGTGAGAACCTGTCTGGCACTTATCTATGGTCGATAAATATGGTTATTGTTGAAGATGTGAGTCGTGAAACGATTGAAAAAGTAGTGGATGAGCTTATTCGAGAAGGTGATTTACAAACAATTATGGCGAAGATCGATGATGTTTCTAGTGACTCAGAAGCTGAATATGGTGATGATTTTTTTGAATAGGCTAATCACTCACTCTCTACGAAGTCCTTATTTTTGGCGTTAAAGAAACAACCCGTCCCTGTATTTAGGAGACGGGTTTACACGATTTATAATCAGTTAATGGGTTACACAAGTATATGTACGGTGATCTATCTGTACATTTAATTAAAGATTAAGTCCAGAATACAGATAAAGACTGAGGGTGAATGAAATCACCTTAATCGACGTCCTTGGTACAGAAACCGATGAAGTGGTCGACGCTGTGCAGCTCAAGCTGGAGTCCAATAAAATTTACCAGCACATACACATCCTCGATGAGCGTGAAAAAGAGGTGATCATCGGTAGGTTTGGGCTGGATCAGGACAAAGAAAAAACACAGCGTGAAATTGCGCGGGAGCTGGGCATTTCTCGTTCGTATGTATCCCGTATCGAAAAGCGAGCGTTAATGAAGTTGTTTAATGAGTTTTATCGGACGAAACAGCCGCAGGGTAGATAAAAGGTAAAGGAATAAAGGAAAATCAGTTGAGAAAAGATCACCCGTAAGCGAGGCATTCTTTAAGCCAGCCGTCTTACGGGTGATTGCTGTGCGAATAGCATCGGCAAAAATAACCCCACCCTATAGCCAAATTCACTAAGGGTGGAGTGGGGAACGTTACCCTGCCTATGGCTCACTCTTTAGGGATTCAATCCAATCAGCATGACAGGTGCCGCACAATAGTTCATTGCGATCCTGCTTACCTTGGAAAAACGTGATTTGGCGAACGCTGTCAGTCTCACATTCACAGTAGTAACAGCGATATTTCTCCAATTCGTTCCCTCCTGGAAGAGTTTTTCAAGAGTAACGATAGTTATCCTTTCCATCTATGATGTTATCTAACACACTAGGAATTTTTCAAATGATTAAAAGCGAAAAGGCCCCTGCAGTGTTTTATAAAGTAATAAAAAAACACTTCTCATCGAGAAGTGTAGAAAGTGAAATTAATGATTACTCTTCTACATCAATTTCCCATTCTTCTGACCCTATAATATTTCCTTTCTCTACAGAAAATCGAAGGGTATATTTTCCTGATTCTTGGAAGAAAACTGTCCCTTCATATCCATCCTCATAAGGTTGCATTACAATGCTCACATTTTGGTTATTGTCAAAGTAAGTTACTTTTACTAATGCATTCCGTAACGGCCTACCATTGTAAGACAAACCGCTCGCTACATCAATTGGAGTTTTGGATACAATTCCATTGGCAGAACCAGCTTGTAATTTCCAGTCAAATTCATTTTTTGTGGCTAGTGATGGCCCAAGTAAGAAACTTGCAGGAATTAAAAGTGCAAATAAGAGAGGCAGAACAACTATTAAGTTTCCAGATTTAAAAAGTTTTTTGTTCAAAATGAAATACCTCCGATTCACTTACGATACAGTCTCCTCTATAAGGACGAAAGTGATGGTAATTTGTTACAATCTTGGTTGGATTTTTTTATGTTGAACGGTTAGATGATCCTTGTGCCAGTAAAAGGGAAGCGAAGGCTCTTGACTGGAAAGTATCAGAAGGTGACGGGATCTTCTGCGAAGAGGACGGACATTCAGGGTACGGGTGATGGTGCATGCCGGTGCAGATGTGGACATTCTCATTCTTTCTCCTTTGCGGTCATGGGTTTAAGATGTTCTCCCAGTGAATCGAGGAAGAAAATTACAGGAAGAATCTAAATAATACAATTGTATTGTTTTGAGGTGCATGTTATGATGTCTTTAGAAAATTGTAAATAAGTGGAAGTGTTTGTAGTTTTGATTTGTATCCCGTCGTAGTTGACGAAACATTTTGTAGGAGTGAGGATTATGATGAAAGGTTTAATGACTTTGGGTGCAGTTGTTTCTGCATTAACTTTCGGTTCGCAAGCTGTGTTTGCAAGTGAAATCACACAAAATCAAACTTCATTTAACCAGGGGCAGAGTAAGCTTCAAGCTGAAGTACAAAGTGAGTCTCCTTTCTTTTGGTTTCATCTTTCGAGATTAGATAGGATAGCTTCCTCTGGAACATTCACGATCAATGCAAAAACGTCAGTTAAGGTAGTAGCTTTTACCGGTAGTGTAAGTTATCCAGTGGTCCCGGATTCAAAGGTCTATATCGTTAATCCAAATGGAAAGACTCTATCTATGTCAGTAATTGGGAATCAATATAAAGAAGAATATTTTGAACTGGATCCCGGGACCTATTATTTAGAGTGTGTAAATTATGGAAGCGGTCCTATTTATATGAATGTAAATTTATACGAAAATTAATATTTTCCATTTTAAGATCAAAGCTTGCCAAAAGGCAAAGCGACGACTTGAACTGCACCTCAATTGTTAGGCACATCTAACAGCTGGAGGTGCATTTTTTTTGTCCAAGTTTAGGAATAGAAGCACTTTTTAAAAAACAAAAGAAGGCATGTTGTTTGAACATGTCCCCCCTGTTTTATTAATTATGCTGATGTTGTTTTTTTCGAAATGCAAGTGCTACGTCAATCATTAGTCCAAACAAGAAGTAAGTAATGACATGCAGTAAATACCCAACAGAAAGAATGGTACTGTTAGCATCCTGATGCACTTCTATTATCCAATGTCTGAACGGTTCAATATAAACAAGTTCACAGAGGATGGGGTTCGTCACTGCAAATAAGATGTGTTTTTTATCATTCCCTAAAATATCAAAGAGGCAAATCAAAATACTGACCAAAGTTAGCCAAAAACTAAATTTTTTAAGCAGGGTCAATATGTTCACTCTCCTAAATATGGATTCGGATCATCCAGACTATGGTAATGGACATATTACTTACGTAGCCAATAACCGTCTTGAATCATGCGGCGGTTTTTTATTTGCACGGCACGTGTGAAACAAAAGCGAGAATCGTTCGTCAAAGTAAGGGGAGTTCCATATATTTACAAGCAAAAAGCATTATAGCATTCTACCTTTTGAAAAAATAGAAACAGAGGAGTGAAAATAAAAAAAGCACCTGACGATGATATTGCGGTACGGGAAGGATGAAAAATGTAATGAAGAACACAAGACAAATTATATTATCAACACTTGCATTAGGTTTTCTTGTCGGCGCGGGCTATCTATTTTTAGATTCTCATAAAATCGAAACGAGTCGTGCTTACGACCAAACATCTCATAAACCAGCAAAAAGTGATAAGCAGACGATAAAAAAAGTGGATGTATCGGTGGATGTAGTAGAGGGCTTCGACAGTATCAAAAAGCTTACTGAAAGCGCTGAAGTGATTGCCGAGATTGAAATCAATGAATCGGAGAGCTTCCAGTATAAAAATGTTGTATTTACCCGTAGTGATGCAAAAGTCAAACAAGTGTATAAGGGTGATGTAGAGCCAGAAAATGTGATCAAAATATTAGAGACCGGCGGATATAAAAATGGAACAGAGTATACTACTGAGGGTAATAAGGTATTCGAAACAGGTGAAAAAGCGTATGTATACTTAGAAGAATATGAAGGTCCCGTTGCCGAAGACGCGTACGTAATTAAAGGGGTTTATCAAGGGAAATTCCTCGAAGAAGAAGGTCAGTTGCAGTCTCCTAATGGAGTGGCTAAAGGATTGCAAGTAAATAACGAAAGTCAATTAGGGCTTGATTAAAATGAATGGCACTAGCCACTTAGCCCCGCAAATACGTGATAAACGATATGCTCGAATGTATTCTAGAAATAGCTAACCCGTCCCTGTTTTTACGGAGACGGGTTCTTTCTGCGAAATGTTTATTCGTACCCAGAATGGGCGGGCAACTTTATTTGACCAAGATTTCAACCTTGGTTCCGTCGGGATAATCCTCTAGTTGATTGGAAATCCACGATCCAGCCCCTCGATTATCTGAAGGTGATATGTATTCAATATGTGCCCCTGTGCCTCCTTCAGCACACATAGCCATTGGCCATTCATCTCGATCATATCCCTTTTTTGTAGGAATACCTTTGAGTGATTTTTCGCGATTTCCATCTGCCCCACTTCGGTCAATTGTACATACAGCTGACTTCCCAGAGGCAATCGCTTCTTTGATATGCTTTGCAGTCTGAGGGTATCGATCAGACGGAAAAACAATCGTATGGTCTACGTTCCCGTTGCTGACTGTTTTGTTCTCTATTGGCACAAGTCCAAAGAAATAGGCGGCGCCGATCAGCAGCACCACAATCAACATCAGGATTTTTTTCTGTGTCATGCTTTTGTCCTCCAATATAAGTTCTTGTTCAATAATAACACCGCCAAGGATTATGTCGAGGAGTTGTGAATGCCTATAATCTTCTGTAAGCCTATTTCATAAGGCCAAAGCTTATACATATCCTTGATGAATGCGAAAAAGAAGTGATACAGACAAGTAAATAGAATGAAGCCACTCGGATGCCGAGTGGCTTTTCTATTTACTAGCGGATCAATAAGCTCCACCTCTAAAACGATTTTTACAAGTATCTCACAAGAAAACCAAGTGAACCGTATTTCAACCAGATAGTTATTTTGTAACGGCGACATAAATCATCTCTGCCGACACGAAAACTTGAAAAGCGGCCACACCAAATAGAATAAAGGCCATCTTACGGTTTTTCTTCAATTCAAATGATCCTAAAGAAGCCATGACAACGGCAAGGCATATCATCGTTACGATTCTTAAGAAAGCCACATGGGTAAAAATATTCACTACTGCAATAGCAAGAGCAACTACTGAAAAGATGTTGAACCAAAGAGGTCTATTTTTCATAAACAATCACCAACGATTTCCTTTTTGAAGTAATTTTAACAGATAGGCGATCTAGAAACATTAAAATGGCTCCGGGAATGTAACAAGAAAAACTCCCTAATAAACAGGGAGTGGTAAAAACACAACCAATGTGGTTAGCATGATGTTTCTTGGAATAAGGTCACATTACATCTCGCGTTCTGGACACCACCAACCGCACCCATGACGCATGCATAGCCAGATACAGCCTCCAGATTGTGCTGGATAATAAGATGAATGTTGCACCAATTGACCATTTACTTTCTTGAATTTCTTAGAATGAGATTTCTTCTTTTTCATGGGATCTCTTCTCCTTTAGGATGGATCTAAAATAAGGTATTAACAGAATTTTCCTTTTGATTGTACGAGTGTTCTCAAGTGACGAAAATGGACGATAAAATAGTGTTAGGATGGTCACGGACGTGTGCTCGCCTTATTGAGGATGGAATGAAAAGGCACTCCAATAAGGTTCCAACGTCCCACAGTTTGGCGTTTTGGGAAACCTCGATTGTAATTTCGGGGAATTTCTGAAGAGGAAAATCAAAAGTCTCTGCCCCTAATGTATTGGATATAACATATGTTAAAATAATGGCTATCGGAATTGATAGACTGTGTGCTTTTTTATCGAGGTGGTTGTAATGTCAAGTTTCAATTTAATGAGGTGTCCATGCAGATTTTACGTTTTTTTAGTGCAGCAAGTGTAGCGTTTCTTGTCAGTGCCATGTTGTATATTATTTGTATGCTCTCCTTCCTCTCCTATCAAGGTGAAGGAGTGGTTAATGTTTTCACTTCCTTGACATTTATGTTGAGTTTTTATTTACTACCGTTTTGCTATGTTGGATGCTTGTTAGGAGAATTGGTCTATTCTTTTACATCCAAGATAGTAAACCGTTTTCTTGTAACGTTGATCTTTGTAGTAACGGGCATCATGTATTCATATTTGGTACATAGGTTTTTATTGCAGGGAAATTCTTTTGGATTTTATTTATGTTTGTCAGTGTTGGGGTCAACATCTTTTTACTGGGCGCATTTTATTACCGATAGAAAGACGAATATACAACTTGCAGTAATACCAGGATATGTAATTATTATGTGTTTGGTTGGATTGCTGCTTAACTTGTCCCTATTCTAAAGAGACTTTCTAAGTAAATCATTTGCTTCATGGTTATCAATACGAAGAGGCACCATCCTATTTGGTAGGAGGTGCCTCTTCGCATTATTGAGACGGGTTTAAAAGTATCCGATAGATGTTCCTCCTGCTTCGCTACTTTGCTTGTGTGAGGGATACTTCAAAGGCATCTAAAATTTCAAGAAAATGCGAAGCTTCTCTAAATACATGGTCAGCGAGCAATGGGGGGATTATGCTCTTAATTTTGCATTCCTCAATCAAATCACGAGCTGTTTTTTTGAAGTCACGCAATTGACGAACGGATACGCGATTTTGATCCACAAACTGATTCAGTAGTGGTTGCGTTTGAGACTGGGGACGCATGGAATCAAGGTCCTGAGCTTGAAACAATAATTGATCAAAATCATGGCTGAATTCTCTAGCTTGGTCCACTAGCTTTCTTTCGGAAGGATCGAGCAAATGGTTAATAAATTTCGCATGGTCAGCCATGATTCGCAGGAAAAAGACATTTTCATTAATCACCGCATCAGGTAAGGGATCAAGGTTTCCTGTATTTAATTGTTCTAATCGATTCCGAAAATAAGCAGCCTCCCTGCTCACGTGGTCGACCAACAGCGGAAAGTTGTTACCACCGATTTTGCAATGAATAATGAGTCCGAGTACTTTGCGTTTAAAAGCCCAAATATAGGAAACGGCATTGTGGACGAGTTGATTAAAGTCATAGATTCGTTGAGGGTCTACGTCAGAAGAAAAGGCAAGTGCTTGGCTTTCAATTTCTTCAAAAATGCTGTAAAAGCGATCCGCTTCTTCAATTAATTTTGTGTCTTCGCAGTTAAAGCCCAATTTGAGGAACAGGGAGTGTTCTTTCATGATGCGAGACCAAAACCGTATTTCCTCTAATGATCGATCAACAAAAACATCTGCCATGTTGTACCTCCGCATAAGGATTTGGGCGGATCAAAGCCCATTTCCACTTTTGATCATACATGATGTATGACTATGCGTTTACCCAGTTTCGTGAATGGGCATGAGCACAGAATTAAGAAATTATTGGCTTGTCCCACAAAAAAACTCCCGGTAAAGGGAGTTTTCCCATGTCAAAAACGACGCATCGAATGCATTTGCATTCTGTGGTGATGGGCTCTCATGCGATGGAAGTGTTCTCTTTCTCTAAAGGTATGATGACGCAGTCGGTCATGACGATGTTCAAAAGCTAAAGAGCGAAAACGTTCTGCCTGCCTCATATGGTGATGCATACGCTGTCTATGATGATCAATTGGATCCATAACACTACCCCCTTAACCGTTGGTACTGATAGGATATGAGGACAGCTTTCTGCTTGCTTATGCGTGAGTGGATATCGCGAAAAAGGAATGAAAAAGAGGCGTAAAGCCTCTGGCTTTCGCCCAGTTCTGAATAAGGTTAATCTTTTACTCGGTTCGCGGTCTGGTCGGGAAACAGTCTGGTGATGGCACGTCGGAAACCTCAGATAGCTTCATCAAATAGTAGCATTCTTCTCGGGACATATGGTCGGCCATGAGCGGGGAGAAAACTCCAAGCAATTCATCGCGCATCCGCATCTCTTCCAATTCATGTAAGAATACCTGAAAAAGCTTCATTTCCATTTCTGCTTGATGGTTAAAACGGCGTAGTGCCGGGAAGTTATCCAGGTTTGTTCGGAGATACCCGGCTAATTCCACCGCTTTTAGGTAAAAATGCTCGAACTGTTTGGTAAATTGTTCACTTTTACGCTGATAATCTTTTTCCACCATGTCCAAAAGGGAAGTGATGGTGGCTGCATGCCCGACCGCATCGGATAGCCACAGAAGGTGGAGCTCTACCGGGTGATTGGCAGGTGGCAAGCTTCCGGAGAGGAAGGCATGCAAGATACGTTCATACTCTTCTAGTTCATTAACCATGTGGTTTATAAACGTTGGAGGAAGACTAATCGATATTTTACTGATGAGGTGCCTTTCCAGAATGTGGAGTTTAAATTCGCGCAGCTGTTGCGTGAGTTCACTTGCTTGCTGGTTGAGTGTGTCTAGTTCATCGGAAGATAGATTCTGCCTGGCGATATCCAGTAAGTTATCAAATGACACAATAAAGTATACAGCTTTTTCAATCTCCTCCTCTTCATTCGGAGCGAGTGATTGAAAAATAAAGCGGGCATGATCGCCCAGAATCTGAAGCCAGAAACGGTGCTCAAACAACATACTTTCCTTTATAGGAGCATTCACTGGTGTTCCCTCCTTACTCCACATCAAGATATGTAAAAACGCCCAGAAGTGTGTGACGGATTGACCTTGACTCACAAATGGACATAAATGGTAAAATGCTTGTAGGAGGAGCAGCAGTAGGGGGGAGAATATGAAGAGACCAATCACAAATATACCAAAGACAGGTAGCGAACGGTTATGGGATGTAGTTGGTTGTTTATTTTTTGTGGGATCACTACTCTTTTTAGTCTTTGCATGGAATAAGCTTCCTGACGAGGTGCCTGCCCATTACGATTCCTTGGGGGAAGTAGACCGCTGGAGTTCAAAATGGGAGTTGCTTCTTTTGCCTGGGATTGGCGTCTTTATCATTTTCCTCATGCAGGTACTCGAAAAACATCCGGAGCTACATAACTACCCAGCACGCTTCTCTGAATCGAATGCCGAGCAGTTTTATTTGCACAGTCGAAAAATCGTGAACCAAATAAAAAATAGTTGCTTAATTATTTTTTCCGTAATCTTGTTGGAGTCGGTTTCCATTGCTCTAGGCTGGGGAGGCGGCTTTGGGAAGTGGTTTCTGCCGATCACGATTATTGGGATAATCGTTTTGCTTGTGATAGGAATCGTGAAACAAAAAAAGATTCAATGAGAAGAGTGAGCGAGGGGGCCTTCTAACGGAAAGGGCCTTTTCTTTGTTTTTTGCAACAAAAATCATGAGGACATATGTCCTTCCCTACCCACCTTGCCATCCTTTTTAATTAGGAACAGATCAGTGTGAGGTGAGAGGGATGAAAGGAATTATTTTTGCTATTTTGGGCGGTGTTTTCATTACCTTGCAAGGGGTAGCGAATGCAAGAATCAGTCAAGATATTGGTACTTGGCAAACCGCGACACTTACGCAGTTAACGGGCTTTCTCACGGCTTTTATACTCCTGTTGTTTTTTCGAGATGGAAAATGGCAGGCATATAGGCGAGTGAAACCGTTATATTTGACAGGTGGGGCACTCGCAGCGTTTATCATTTTTAGCAATGTTACGGCTATCCAGCATATCGGGGTAACCATGACGATTTCAGCTGTCTTGATTGCGCAGCTTAGCCTGACTTTTCTCATTGATAGCAATGGGTGGTTTGGTGTCGATAAACAAAAGATGAGGATGCCGCATTTTATTGGGATCGGGATGATGATTCTGGGTGTGCTGATACTGAGATCCTGATAGCGAGAGGGTGAAACAGAGGGATGAAGGAAATCGAAAATCGTGAGCTTTTGCAACAATATCTCCATGAGCATCAGTTAGCGTCTGTTTTTTATGAGCCTCTTCTGCCGTATTTGTCCTTGTACCAATTTGATCAAGGGGAGCTCATTTGTGCCCAGGGTGAAGCGGCCTATCACCTGTATGTTTTGGTGAAGGGAAAAGTAAAGGTTTTTACGACGTCCCCCGAAGGAAAAACGCTGATCCTATCCTTTAAAAAGCCCCTTGAAGTGATCGGAGATATTGAGTATGTAAGAGGAATTTCTTATCTAAATTCGGTAGAAGCGGCCTCGTCTGTTCAGATGATCGGGATTCATTATCGCTGGTTGAAAAAATACGGGACAGACTACGCTCCACTCCTGCAATTTTTACTGCAAATCATTACGAATAAATTTTGTGTGAAGTCCAACACATTAAGCATCAACCTTTTGTACCCAGTAGAAGTACGTTTCGCGCGTTATTTGTTGTCCGTTTCGATAGAGGAGTGGAATTCTGCTAACAGAGAACAGATCAGTACGAGCTATCTCTTGGATGCAGCGAATATGATTGGAACGAGCTACAGACATTTGAATCGGGTCATTCAACAGTTCTGCAAGGAGGGACTGATTGAGCGTGTCAATGGATACCTTCTAATCAAGGATAGGGAAGGTTTAGCTAAAATGGCGAGCGAGACTCCCAACGAATAAGGAGACAGGAGTGTCAAAATCATGGTAGTCGGGCTATTTTTCGCGTTACTGGCTGGCTTGTTGGTCAGCCTGCAAAATATTTTTAACAGGAAAGTAAGTGAACAGGCAGGAACATGGTCTACGACGACTCTTGTGCTTAGGATGGGGTTTCTGTCGTCTTTAACAATGGGTCTCATTTTTGAAGGAAGTCAGTTATTTTCACCTCAAACTATGCAGCCGTGGTACTGGTTCAGCGGCATGATCGGCGTTGGGGTGGTCTTTTGTTTGGTGCAAGGGATGAGACTGCTTGGCCCAACGTATGCCATCTCCATCGTTCTCACTGCTCAGCTCGGTTTTGCTTTATGGTCGGATTCAATCGGCTGGTTAGGGCTGATTCAAGTGCCGATTACTTTTACGCAATTGTTTGGGGTTCTGGTCATTGTGGGGGGTGTGATCGTATTTAAACTAGGCGGCGAATGGCAACAGAAACGCTCAATGAGTAAGATGTAATTTTTTTATTGACTTGATTTTGATCGTCATGATAAAATAAAAAATTTTAAATTCGATTTTTGTGTTATAATGGCTTTAGATTGCTTTGAAGGAGGTGGACGTATGTTTCAAGTTGGAGACAAGGTTTTTTATCCGATCCACGGGGCAGGCGTAATCGAGGCGATGGAGGAGAAAGAGTTTTTGGGTGAAAAACACCTCTATTATGTGCTCAATATGTCGCTGAAAGAGTTAAACATCATGGTCCCGGTTGAAAAGATGTCCGCTCTTGGTATCAGAAAGGTGGTCGAAGCCGACATTCTAGAGAATGTTTTGGCCGCCATGCTAGAGGGGCAACGCGACACCGCCTTGAATGCAGCACAGCGCTACAAGCTTCATACAGAAAAAATGAAGAGTGGCGATATTTACGAGCAATCTGAGGTCATTCGCGATTTGGTTGGTATGAGTAAAGAAAAAGTATTGGGAACGAGTGACAAAGTGATGCTGGATAATGCGCAGCAGCTCCTCATTAGTGAGATTGAATTGGTAAAAGACGTAGATACAGAACAGGCAACAGAAATGCTAAAGCAAGCTGTATGCCCAGAAGAAATGTCTGAAATTGTCCCATAAATATTGTCTATACAAGGGAAGTAAGGGGGAGTGATTGTTACTGCAATCGCCCCCTTTTTTGTTTGTCTGTTAGAACAACAAGCCGCGATCCAGGGAAAATTCTTGGCGACTGGCAAACTGGTGATAACCAGCACGTAAAAAGGCTTTGGCCATTGGCGTGTTTTTTACATCGGTATCTGCGCGGATGTATGTTTCGCCTGCTTGTACAAGAACGTCTGTGGCTTGCTTCAGCAATTGATCAATATAGCCGTGCCCTCTTTGCTCGGGGAGAACACCGATGTATCCAATCGTAGCAAAGGTAGGGCTGACTGTAGGCATCAAAAATCCAATGAGCTCATTTTTTTCAGTATAGGCAAGCTGCCACCATTCCGGTTCGTATTTCATTTGTTGCAAATCTTGGAACATTTCCTGCGCTTGGACTTGAGGGCCTTTTTCCAAGCGCTGTTCTGTTATTTCTTGATCGTGGGTGAATTGCGAGACACGCAGGATGGCATCCACAAATGCAGCCTCACCGACCTCAGGAAGACTGCTCAGGAAGACTGCGGTACAAGATCAGATCATGCGTTCCTTTTGACGGTATACCAGTTCTCTCGTTCGAAGCCTGCCATTCGAATCGGTTTGTTTCCCGGCTAATCCGAAAGCCGAGCGCTTCCAGAACATTTCTTTGCTCTTGGTGATTCGTTTGCCATTGGGGAGAGGAGGAAGGGGAATCCAGAACATAGCCGATTTTCTCCGATAGATTCCCAGCCATAAGTGTAAAGACTTCGCGTAAAAAATGAGCTCCGAGCGAAGGACATTCTGTTTCTTTCCATGGAAGCTCCCACAAAACCAAATCAGTCGCTTGCTTACTGCCAGGCAATGTCCAGAAGGCAAGACGACCAGTGATCTCACCCTGTACCTCCAGAACGAAGCACCAGTCTTGACGCATGGCTCCTTGTGTAAACATTTTATCGAGATAAGCAGCGATATCATCCCGAACGGAAGCAGGGTGATCCGGGAAGGCCAGAAATGCAGGTAAATCCTCCGAGTCGATACGGCGAACAGTGATCATGCAAGGCATCTCTCCTTTGTAACTACCCATATTTATTTTGTTAGTTACAAATGAATTTTACCAAAATGTTCTGTAAATCGTCAATCTTGGTCTATGTAGGAAAAGAGGAAGGGGAGGAGCAAACTGCCCGCTCCCTCGTTTGCTCCTGTGCTATTCAATCAACACGCCCCGCGACCTGCCTATGATGCGGATGGCCCGATTCCACAGCAGCTGGAGCTTTTTTCTCAGCAGGGGTCGCACATATAGATCAGGGCTTTTCAGATAGGAACGCATGGGGATGACACGAAAGCATATACGTCCTTGACTTACATATCGTTGCGAAAAGGTCGGGATGACTGAGATTTGCTCGAGTGAAATCTGATTCCTCTCATCTTTTTCGACAGTAAATCGCAGGATTGCCCCGCACTGGGATTGATCAAACGAAAGCATTTTCTCTGATGTAAAATTGCCCAAAGAATACGCGACTAATGTTTGTCTCTTTGTCCCGTGAGGAGTCATGATACTTGGAGTGACAACAGGCTGCAGAACATGTGGGTGAGCCCCGAGGATGACATCAGCACCATTGTCGAGCAGGCTTTGTACGAGCTGCCGCTGGCGCGTCGTCGGTGTATAGCGGAATTCAATCCCAAAGTGAAGGGAGATGATCACGACATCGACCAGAGGACGAACTTTTCTCAGGTCGGATAATATCGTGTCAAGATGAAGAAGTCGGACGATCCATGGTGTATGAGCGGGGATCACCTGCTTGTTTGTCCCGTAGGTATAAGCAAGCATGGCGATGCGAATGCCGTTTACCTCCTTGATCAGGTAGGTATTTGCCTCGTCGGGGCTTCGATAGGTTCCGGTATGAGCAAGCTTGTATCGATCCAAAACATCAAGGGTTCGGCATAGTCCGGTTACTCCGCCATCCAGACAGTGGTTATTCACTGTAGTCAATACGTCAAATCCAGATGTTTTCAAGTCCCGAGCCAATTCATCTGGACAGTTGAAGCGAGGGTAACCGGTTCGTGCCGAGCCGATTTGATAGGGCTGTGTTTTCCCGGAAAAAGTGGTTTCTAAATTGCCAATCGTGAGATCCGCCGCTGAGAGAATCGGTGCCACGGGATGAAACATATCGGTAAAAGAGAATTGATCTGTACCAGGCAATCTGGCAGTTGCCACCTGCTCTTTCCACATCAGGATGTCGCCTACAGCGGCGATCGTAGCCTTCTTTTTCATGCGCTTCACCTCCCCTTCTACTCTATTCCAGAAGTCGTCCTTCTGATTTGGATAGTAGCGGAACGTTTTTATAGATAATGGTCTATACAGGCTGTCTATGCCGTTCATACAATAGGAAAGCTGATCGTGAGAAGAAGAACGAGGCAAAGGGGTGATGCCCGTGAAAAAGAAGAGAAGAGCAGCTGTACCTGTAAAGACGCTGATTCTCGACAAGCCGGTTATCGCTGTGACAGGAAGCGCAGGGAAGACCACGACAAAGGAAATGATCTACAGTATCTTAAATCTACGCATGCCCACATATAAATCGATGTATAACAAGAACTTCCTGGGAAATACAAGAGCGCATACCAAAAGAATTCGGGACGAGCACAAAGCCGCAGTGCTTGAGTATGGAATTTATCGAAGCGGTCATTTGCGACAGCATTGCAAAATCATCCAGCCGTCTATGGGAGTCATCACGAATATTGGCACGGCTCACATCGGAAATTTTGGCGGTGATGCCAAGCAGCTGGCGTTAGCAAAAACGGAGTTAATTCGTCATATGAAACCCACGGGAACCGTTTTTCTGAATAGAGATTGTCCCTATTCTCGCGAGTTTGTTCAACAGCCTTACTTGGGGTCGTTCACGGGAAAAATCGTGACATTTGGCAAAGAGCAGGAGGCGGACTATAAGGCGGGGCGAACGAAAATAGAAGGCAATGGGTTTCGATTCGAATGTTCTTTGCGTGGAGAAAAGGAGTCATTTTTTGTTCCTATTCCTGGCGAGCATAATTTATACAACGCGTTAGCTGCTATTGCAGTCGCTCATACGATGGGGATTCCCGTCGATGACATTCGTCGCGGGTTAAGCCAGTTTCGCGGACAGAGAAAACGCCTTACCAGTTATCGACTCGCAAATAACATTCAGGTGCTGGATGATACCTTCAGCTCGAATCCCGATGCGGCCAAGGCAGCGATTGATGTGTTAAGCCAGGTCGGGCATACCACAAAGATCGCCGTGCTCGCCAGTATGCTAGAAATGGGAAGATACGACGTGAAAGGTCATGAGGATGTCGGGATATATTTGAGTCAAAAAAATGTAGACTACTTATATACGCTGGGAAATAGTGCGAGGTATATTGCAAGAGCAGCGATTCGCTCCGGATTTCCGGCAAATCGGGTGAGGCATTGCTTGAGTAAGGCAGGCTTGCATCGGCGTCTAGCAAAACAGCTGAAACCAGATACAGCCTTTCTCGTAAAAGGATCGAATCGGTTGAAAATGGGAGAGACTGTACAATTTTTGTGCAGGGTAACTGCCAATCTAGGTGCTCGGAATGGATGAAAGAGTGGGGGCGCCTGCGGATTTATATACAGGCTATTGCGGAAAAAATAGGTGAATGACGGCGGGCAAACGCACATACCATCTGTGCGTTTGCTGCATTTCCTATAGGGAGACTAGTAGGAGGTGACACGTCATGTCATATCAATTTCCCCCTGGCGGCCGAGATGGTTCCCCAGGTTTTCCAGACTCCCCTGGTTCCCCCGGTTCACCGGGAGGTTTCCCCCCGCCACCACCAGGTCCTCCACCCAGCAGGACGCCAAGTGCACCAGGAGCCAGAGGCTATGGGGGAACACGCCGGATTGATGCTGGAGGATTCTATCCCTGCTTATATCGCTACACGTACGTATGGTTGCGAAATGGTCGTTCTTTCTGGTTTTACCCCGTCTATGTCAGTCGTAACTCTGTATCTGGATACCGATGGACTGGATATCGTTGGGAGTATTACGGGACAGACTTGCATCGAATCGCTTATTTTACTTGCTAACCAAATTTACAAGAAAAACGGCCATTCCTTGGGAGGATGGCCGCTTTATTTTGTGTTCTTATTTTATTGAAAGTGAAAAATCCTTATGATCATGAATTTCTCCCTTTTCCACATGGACCTTGACTGTATAATCCCCAGCAGTAGGGAACTGTACGTTGCCGTCATACTGACCAGCTGCAGTTTCCGTTGCATCGACGAAGCTATGCTTTTGGTCAGTTCCCCTCCAGAACTCGAACTTGACTGTCGCTTTGTCCAACGCTTTGTTGTCCTTCATGAGATGAACAGTGAGGGCAGTTGGTGTTGCTACTTTGATATTGTCGGCTGGGGAGAAATGATAATCTACCGTTTCGGCATTCGCGTGGCCTGTCGCTCCATGATCGTGTGAAGGATTTGCACCAGCTTCTGGCACGGGCGTCGCCCCAGGCCCAGAAGTTTCACCTGCTTTGTTCGTTACGGTAAAAGGTGTCTTCTGCATATTATGGAAATCTCGTGCCGTTACATGGTAGTAGACAAAATAAGAACCTGGCTCGTTAATGGTTTGTTGGGCCGTGTAGACACCGTCTCCTTGCAGCGAAGCCGGAATCGTTTCATGCTTTTCTTGTCCATCTTTCCACCATTCGAATTTCACTTCCTTGGCATCATCTACGGGTTGGCCGTCTTGTGTCACTTTAACAGAGAAGGTAACGGTGTCGCCCGCTACAAGCTCCTTTGGTTCCAAAGTAAAGGCAGCCTTAACGGGAGCCCCGGGTTGAAAAGCTTGTTGCTCGTTCTCTTTTCCACAAGCAGCTAAGAGGAGTAGAAGCATGGATAAGAGCAGAATCATCGTACGTTTCATGTTGGATTACCCTTCCTTTTTCAATTTCAACAGTTCCTGATAAATTTGATCGGGATCGAAATCGTCACCCATGCCGAATTTTTGAATGACAGCATTGTTATCATCCACGAGATACGTACTCGATGTATGGGAGATAAATCCATCATCCATCTTATTGGCAAAAAAGCCAAGCGAATTTGTAACCGTTTTGATCGTTTCGTCATCACCCCGAAGCAGGGTCCAACCGTGCTCTTGAATCCCCAACTGCTTGCCATAGTAGCGCATGACATCAGGAGTGTCGTTTTGCGGATCAATCGTGATGGTCAAAAACTCAACGTCTTGCCCCATCAGATTTGCTTCGAGCAAGCGCTTTTGCAGCTGAACCATTTTGATGGTTGTCGTGGGACAAATATCCGGGCAACGCGTATAAATTAGCTCCACCAAGCGAAAGGTTTTCTTTTGCGGTGCTAGCGAATAGGGTTGTCCATCGATGGTTTGCAGTGTTACATCCGGCAATTTTGCCTGGGCGTTTTTTGGCCCGAACCAAACCCAAGAAGCGACAAGAGCAACAAGGACGAGGACGGGTAACAACAAGAGCAACCGTCTGATTCGGATAGCGGTAGCAGGGGCGATATTCACGTGTGAGTAGCGCCTCCTTTCTCATTCTTTTTGGCTATGGCGTTATGAGGCCGTCCTCTTCCTGATTCTTTTCTTTTCGGTACCAGGTAGAGAAAATGTAAGCCAGGACAACTCCGTACGTCAGCTCCTGCATGAGCTTCATTACTATTCCGCCGAGTCGTTGATCATCCAGAGGGAGAAGGGGAACGGCGAACATCGATTTGTCGATCGGCGCTGAAAAGAATGGAGCGCAGAGCATGGAAGGACCGTCTACATATGTCGTATACAAAGGGGTTGCTGAAAAAATAATCAGTGCACAAGCAGGTGTAATCAAAACGCCGTTAGCAAAGATGTAGGCAAGCTTTTGCAGTTCTGACAGACGGTGAATTTCCGGTATCGGTGCGATAACAGGCATCCACATCAAAATCGCAGTCACCAGCAGCAGTAAATGAATCAAATTATGTAGGGCCAGGTTGTTCATTGCCAAGTCTAAAATAACAGGCATATGGTAAAACGAGAACAGGGCATTGAACATGAGAATAGCAGGGATCGGATGACTCGCTATTCGCATGAAAAGCTTGAGCCCTCGGCGATAGAACAGGGAGCGAATCAACCATGACGGGGTACCTGCCAAGAGCAGCAAGGGCATGACGAGATAAAGCAATGATTGCTGTAGCATGTGGGCGCTAAACAAAAAATGCCCAGCTACGTTCAAGGGACTCCCCAAACTAAAGTAAAAACCAAGTAAGCCGAGAGTGAAAAAGGTCTTTTGCTTGCGTGTGACAGGTGTGGAATCTTGAAAGGTTTGGCGTAATGGTCCAGTCAGCGAGAAATAAGCCAGACCAATCAAGAAAGTCAATAGAATCAGTTCTGGATTCCATGTCGCCCGAAAGCCAAAGGTTTCAGTGAAATAGGTGAGGGTCATTCGATTACCTCCGTTTTCAAGGATTATCCCCAGTACCCATTATAGGCAAATAACTGGAAAAGCCTAATGACTCGTTCGGGCTATTTCTTCCAAGGGAACGGAATTCTTCACATATTTGTCACGTATGTCCAATATGAAAAGAGCCTCCCGCAAATCGAGGGAGGCTACCACACGTTATGATTTTTTCTGTTCTTCCAACCAAGTTTTCCATTCGCTCGCTTCGCGTCCACCGACGAGTCGCGCCACTTCCTTGCCGCCCTTGTAATGAACGAGGGTCGGAGTGAATTCGATGTTGTATTCACCATAGCTGGCGTTAAATTCCAGCAAATTGAGCTTTTTCATATCGATGTCCAAGCTTTTCACGATCGGCACTAGGACGGGGGTAGTTGCTTTGCAATGCTCACAAACCGGGCTGTAAAAGTAAACAAACGCGTCCTCCTGATTATCGAGCTTACCTTTAAGCTCATTAGGCATAATGAGATTATCATATAGTGGGTCACTCAATTGTTCGAGAGTAGCGGGGTGCAAATTGGCTTTACCATAAGGGTTTCCTTCCACAAGCTGACGGTTCGAAATGTCAGCGTACACAATCGCACCGATCAGGAGCGCAGCCACAAGGATGGATAGAGCGATGACTTTCTTCATGAATCATTTCTCCTTTGCATTTTTTATAACGATGACAAGCAGGATGCTGATCAAGGTGAAGGCAATGAGAGCAAGGAACGGAATTGTAATAAACCCTAGCCAGTTAATATAGTCCGTGTTGCATGGCACAATGCCGCAAGCGCTGCCGAGATCTTGAAGGGCAGGTATTTTTTGAATCGAGTAATGATACAGCGATGTGAGTCCTCCGATAATGGAGAGAATCAAGGCGTACGACGCGATCTTGTCGTCTTTCTTTGCGGAGGCAACCCCCAGTAAGATGACGAGCGGGTACATCAAGATTCGCTGGTACCAGCACAGGTCACACGGTATGTACTTTAACACCTCTGAAAAAAACAAACTGCCTCCTGTTGCGATGAGGGAGACTCCCCATGCGGCAAACATGGCTTGTTCCACGATTTGCTGACGTTTCATATAAACACCTCGTCCATATCTTAACATATTACAAATCGAAAGTAGATTATAAAAAGTAATAATTTGTTGAAAGTATGGGCTTGTCTCCTGCATCATACTGGCTGCACTACCCGATGCGCTTGCAGCAGGTAGAAACCAGTGCGAAAGATCTCCGTTTTCCCGACCATAATCAGTAGACCCGTACGTGTGGAGAGGATTGCCTTTCCCGAATCGGTACGAAAGTGGTTTGTAGCGAAGGCCATTCGACGAGCATGACGCCTCGCCAATATCCCGCGCCACCATCAATGCCGACCATATTGTCTCTGCGCCAAGGACCGCTGCCATCGTATTGAGGCAATCCTGGAACAGGGGTATGGCCAAAGATGACTGGGAGTTCTCCATCATAATTCAGGTAGAAAGGCTCGCGAATCCATAATAAATCATGCGGATTTTGTTCCTGCAAGGGGACGCCGGGTCGAATGCCTGCGTGTACCAAAAGTGCAGCTGGAGCTCCTGTTCGCGGATCGGCTGGCAGCTCTATATACAAAGGAAGAGACGACAAGGCTGGCAAAATTGCCGGGTAGCGAGAAAGGATAAATTGCCGTGCTTCTTCTTGTTCCTGCAAAGAAGGCACCCGATTAAGAAAAGCTCGCCGAAGCGGGTGATTCTCTAAGAAAGAACGAATGGTGGCATCGCCGCCGTTGTACCGCAGGTATAACTCCGGATTGCCGTTGCCGGATAGCCAATCTACAAGCATTTGCTCGTGGTTGCCTTTTATGAGATAGATTTGGTTCGGATACGTCTGCCGAAGAGCGAGTAAATCGAGCAATACTTCTTTTGATTCAGGTCCTCGGTCGATCATGTCCCCCAATACGAACAGACGATCACCAGCTTGGGGGGAGAAGGAAACGTGCCGTAGCGCCTTTTGAAAAGCCTGATTCTGACCATGTATGTCCGAGACCAAATAAGTAGCCAAACAAGATCACCCTCCTCGATTGCCCGTTTTGCCTATTAGTAGGATATGTTTGTGCAAAGTGGAGGGTGAAAGGGTGTGTCTCTTTCCCAGGTGTATAAATGGGTGCACATCTTTTGTGAATGGGAATAAAGATGCATAATGAGTCAAATACCCATACGGTGGGAGGATCAAACAAAAGATGGCTACTTCCTATCGCGACTATACATCGCCAAATACGCAGTTCACGTACGATATGAGAAATAATCTATTTTTCAAAAAGGACGATCGGAATTTCATCGATGCCTTGGGGATCGCCCAATTAAATACATTGGGCAACAGTTCGCTGCTAGATATTTTCCTGACAACCGGAAATGTTGTCGAGCCACACATTCATCAAAATGCAGCAGAACTGGTGTATTGCATCGCTGGTGAGGCCATTGTGTCCTTGATCAATCCTTTTACCAATCAATTGCTCAACTACCATATAAAACCGAGACAAGTTGCCAATATCCCGCAGGGCTGGTGGCATTATGAAATGGCCTTGACAGACGATACGCATCTACTCGCTATTTTTGATGCGCCTGTACCTGAGGTGATCTTTGGCTCCGATATATTACGATTGACTCCTGCGAGTGTGTGGGCACATACGTATTGTTTAGACGAAGCAAAGGTACAAGAAACATTTGCGCCTCTTACCCAAACAGTTGTGATTGGTCCGCCAGTAGGATGTCAGCAGCAGGGGCCGTTGCCAGAGAGAGCTGCTTCAAGCCAGTACCCGTACTATGGTTACTCGAGTCATTTGCCAGACAGTTACGGTTATTACGATACCAACTACATGCAGCAGGGGGGGTATGGACAGCACCCAGTCTATCAACAGCAGACCAGTTATCCGCAATATGGCACGAATCCCTCCCATATCGGATATCCGCCACAGCCCGTTTATCCATCCTATTAAAGAGAAAGAAAAATCGTGTTCTGATGGGCAGGTCTCCTAAATCTGGTATTCTTCTATTACAATCAGAAGAAGAACATTTTCAAAGAAGAGGGGAGACCATGATGGAACATCTGGCACACTGGTTACGGACATCTTCCTTTACCGTCGTATTCACCGGAGCAGGCATGTCGACAGAGAGTGGCTTGCCTGATTTTCGTTCACAGTCGGGGCTATGGCGTGGCAAAGATCCGATGCAACTCGCGAGTACACGCGCGATGATGGAGAATCGGGAAGCGTTTGTGGAATTTTATCAGATGCGCATTCAAGGACTACTGTCTTGCAAGCCACACGCCGGACACGAATGGTTAGCAGAATGGGAGCGGCGTGGTTTCGTTCATGGGATCATTACACAAAATGTAGATGGCTTTCATCAAGCGGCGGGAAGCTTGGCAGTAGCCGAACTACATGGCTCCCTTGCGAAAATCCGCTGTCTAGACTGCGGGACCGAGTATGCCAATACATGTTATCTGGAGGATCAAGGGACGATTTGCGCATGCGGAGGCTTTTTGCGTCCGGGTGTTGTCCTGTTTGGCGAATCTTTGCCGCAATCCCAAGTCGATCAGGCCGTCTCGTGGACGGAACAAGCCGATTTGTTCATCGTGTTAGGTTCTTCACTAACCGTGAGCCCAGCTAATTGGTTTCCGCAGCATGCAAAAGAAAGAGGAGCCAAACTGGTCATTGTCAATCAGGAACCCACCCCATTGGATGCGTGGGCAGATGAGGTCATCCAAAAGGAACGGATCGGCGACGTGTTGCAAAGAGTAGGACAGTCATTAGGAGAATAAAAGCAGGCGTGCTCGATGAAAAGAGTACGCCTCTTCTGTTTGGGCTCGTTAACCTGCCTTACTGCTGGTGACGCTTCCTATTGTATTTTTGTCTACGAGTCGTTATTACTTAATATTCAATATTTTACCATTAATGAGGTTGTTTTCCAATATTTGGTCCATCCATTTGAATCACCCTAGAGCTTGCGCGAAAAACATGATACCATCGAGTGTAAGATTCATATGGCTTCTCGATAAGCAAATAGAAAAGAACAGGTGACGTTCATGCAAATATTATCAGTAGAAAACCTCTCCAAAGGCTATGGAGAAAAAGAATTGTTTGATAACATTTCCTTTCATATTGCCGAGCAAGAGCGCATTGGTCTGATCGGTGTTAATGGTACGGGAAAATCCTCGCTCTTGAAAATTGTGGCAGGCTTGGATACAGCGGATAGCGGAAAAATTGTTCACGCGAATCATTTCCATGTGGAGTATTTGCCGCAAAATCCTGATTTTGACGAAAACTCCTCCATACTGGAACAAGTATTTTACGGCGATTCTCCACTCATTCAGCTATTGCGTGATTATGAAACAGCACTAGAGGCTGTGCAGGAATCGCCTGACGATGAGAAAAAGCAGGCACGATTGTTTGTTGTTCAAAACCGGATGGATGCGGCTGATGCGTGGGAGAGCAATACGCAAGCCAAAATGATCCTGACCAAGCTTGGCCTGCACAATTTCTCACAAAAGGTAGGCGAGCTCTCTGGTGGGCAAAAAAAGCGTGTAGCCATGGCACGTGCTTTGATCCAACCAGCAGACCTGCTTATTTTGGATGAGCCTACGAACCATATTGACAACGAGACAGTCGAGTGGCTGGAAGAGTATTTGTCCCGATACAAGGGCGCTTTGCTGCTCGTTACCCATGATCGGTACTTCCTGGATCGCGTGACGAACCGCACGTTTGAGCTGGATCGCGGCAACCTCTATAGCTACGAAGGCAACTACGCGATGTTCCTGGAGAAAAAAGCAGAGCGTGAAGAAAATGAAGCGGCCGTAGAGAGCAAGCGGCAAAATCTGCTTCGACGCGAGCTGGCATGGCTTCGTCGCGGAGCAAAAGCGCGGACGACCAAACAAAAGGCGCGTGTGCAACGGGCTGAGGAGTTACGAGATAAAGCTGTAGATGGGCCGGCTGCCAAGATGGAAATGGCACTCGGGGCCAGTCGTCTTGGCAAAAAGGTAATTGAGCTTACAAACATCCATAAAGCGTACGGTGAGCGAAAACTGATCAATGATTTCAGCTATATTGTCCTGCCGGGTGATCGTGTGGGGATTATCGGGCCAAATGGAAGCGGAAAAACGACGCTCTTGAACATGCTTGCAGGAAGAATTCAACCAGATAGCGGTTCATTGGAAATTGGGACGACCGTAAAAATTGCCTACTACACGCAGGATAGTGTCGAGATGGACGAAAAGCTGCGCGTCATCGAATATGTAAAGGAAGCCGCAGAGGTCATTCAGACGAGCAACGGAGAATCGATCACAGCTTCGCAAATGCTGGAGCGGTTCCTGTTTTCGCCGCATATGCAATGGACACCGATTTCCCGCCTGTCTGGGGGAGAGCGCAGACGTCTCTATCTGCTTCGTACGCTGATGGGAGAGCCGAATGTGCTGTTTTTAGATGAGCCGACCAATGATTTGGATATTCAAACACTCAGTATTTTGGAGGATTATCTCGAGCAGTTCCCCGGCGCAGTCATCACGGTATCGCATGACCGCTATTTCCTCGATCGCACCGTAGACCATTTGTTTGCTTTTGAGGGGCAAGGAAACATTCGTCATTACTACGGCAACTACTCCGAGTACCTGGAAGAAAGACGTCAGGAAAAGGCAACACAAGTGCAAGAAGCGGATCAACAGGCAGAAAAGGCGCAAAGCAACAGCGGGGCTAATCGAGGCAACAATCGCACGCGCAAGCTGTCCTACAAGGATCAGAAGGAATGGGATGCGATTGAAGGCAAGATCGCGGCTTTGGAAGAGCGCAGCGTCAAGCTAAAGCAAGAGATTGCAGCGTCTGGCAGCGATTATGGCAAAATTGAAAAACTCTATGCAGAAGAACAGCAAGTGGCGGCAGAGCTGGAGTCCACTATTGAGCGTTGGGCGGAATTATCTGCAATGGTAGAGGAATTGGAGCAAGGGAAATAATTAGTGACGTAGCCAGTAATTGAGGGCTGGGAATCCGACGCATCCACCTGTAGACTAGAGTAGATTACTAGAGTAGAGGAGTCGCTGTCGTTGCCTGCCTATAAGTTAGACCCGGAATGGGTGATGTCTTACCTAGAGCTGCAAGAACATCAGCTCTCTTCCGAAGTGCATCCAGAGGATAAAGAAGTGATCATGAACAAGATCAGGGAAATGACGTTATCGATCATGTACAAGCAAGCGAGAAGATTTCTTGTATACTTGGAATCGGATGAAACGGAAGCAGAAAGAACGAAAAAGACTCATCTTATGTGAAGAAGACCCGCCTTGGTTTAAAAGGGCGGGTCTTTTGTTTCTATTTATTGCTGTCTGATTCGAACGGGCGTACCTATGGGCACGATTTTTGCCAGCGCATTCACGTCCTCATTGAACATGCGAATACAGCCGTGAGATACATACTTGCCAATAGAAGAAGGATCGTTCGTACCGTGAATGCCATAGTGTGGCTTACTTAGTCCCATCCATAAGGTGCCGAAAGCACTCAAACGACCTCCCGGATAGGAATTCGGATAGGGGACTTTGTTGATGATGGTAAAATCCCCTCGTGGTGTCGATGTGGCAATTTTGCCCAAGGCGACAGGATAAGAACGGATGAGCCGGTTCCCATCGAACAGGTCGAGCCGTAGCTTCGCAATCGAGATGCGGATGTTGTAGGACGGCAGCATCTTCACCTCCCCCACAAACGATACGAAATGCCGCTTTTACCATCTTATGAAAACCAACGAAACCGGTACCTTTTCTCTGATGATTAATGTAGTTTGAAATCTAACGAAAACGTATCTGGATAGCGTAGTCCGTCACGATAGAACAAGGTTCGCACCCAGACGTACATCCGTAATGGAATGGAAGGAAAGACAATAGCGAGCTTACCTTCTTCCAAGACAGGCAAATCGAGCGGGGATTGAATTTCATAAGGGACTCCTTCTTGATCAAGCAAGGTTTTGTAATGTTGAGCCTCGCTCCAGCTAACAGGATAATAAAATGATCTCTCCATCCAATTCCAACACCTTTCCAGGTTTCACTGCTTCCCATTGTATGTAAAACATTTGAGATAAAAAAAGAAACAAACGCCATAGTCATTGAAGAATAGGCAGCCCAATTGCGTTTTTAAAAGTGTCGTCTAGGCAAAAAACGTCATGATTTTCCCAGAAAATGCGTGTAAAGTGGAAGTAAGCACAAACTGGAGGGACAAGGGAATGAAGCAGACGCACTTGCACTTTAACATGCAAATAGGCAGAAAAAAGCCAGTGAGTGTAAACAACACGGAAACGGCTTGTCCTTTTTGTGATCGAAACAGTCTCACCGATGTTTTGGAGCAGCGGGGCTCCATGATTTGGCTCATGAACAAATTCCCTGTTCTGGAGGATACGCATCAGACTGTTTTGATTGAGACGGATGAATGCCAAGGAGATTGGTCTGTCTATTCCAAAGAGCATGTACGTGCATTGCTGGCATTCGGGGTAGAGAAGTGGCTTGAAATGGAGCAAAGCAAGTCTTATCGTTCCGTTCTGTTTTTCAAGAACCACGGTCCGTATTCCGGAGGGAGCATTCGCCATCCGCACATGCAAATCGTCGGATTAAACGACTACGACTATCTGGATCAAGTAAAAGACAGTGATTTTATTGGCATGACCATCGATCAAGAGGCCGGGGTTGAATGCAATTTGTCTACGCATCCGCGTGCAGGTTTTTTTGAATACAATGTCATTCTTTCGGACTTTGATCGACTGCCGAAAATGGCAGACTACTTACAAATTTTAGCACATTGGATACTGACTCATGTCAATCCTCGTCATCAAAGCTATAATTTTTTCTTTTACCATTGGGGAGAAAAGCTGATCGCCAAAGTGGTTCCGAGATTTGTTACCTCGCCTCTTTACGTAGGCTATTCGATTCCGCAGGTCGCCAATAATTTGGAGGATATGGTCGCCCAATTGCAACGACGATACTTCTAATCATAGAAAGGGTGCTTACGCGATGACGTATACGATCTCGGCAAGAAAAACACTCACCTCAGAGGAACTGGTACAAATTAAAGAATTGGTTGGGATTTGCAATGAGCGGGATGGGATTGATCTCAAAGTAAACCCGGGGATGCTGGAAAAGCGTTCGGGAGAGCATGAAGAGGACTTTGTCTGTTATGCGGATGGAAAGCTGGTTGGCTTTCTCGGGCTCTACGTGTTTCATGGCGGTGAGGCAGAAGTGAGCGGCATGGTCCACCCAGCCTACAGAAGAAAAGGCATATTCACAGCGTTGCAAGCACAAGCCGCAGATGCATGCAAACGAAGAGGCATTCCGGCGCAGTTGTTTATCGTTCAGCGAGAATCGGAAAACGGTAAGTCATTTATGGAGCGAATCGGCGGGGAATATCAATTCTCGGAATATTGGATGGATTTGGGAGAGAAGCAAAGAGCAACGGTTTCTGGAAACGTGCTGCTTCGACCGGAGATCGCCAGTGACTACGAAACATTGATTTGGCTGAACGTCCATGGCTTTCAAATGGAGGAAGAACGTGCAAGGGAAATGGCCGAAAACATGGCGGGTGATCCAAAGGCCAGCACACATTTGATGATTGTCGATGATAAGGCCATTGGCAAAATAAGCGTGAACAAGGATGAGGGCAAGGCGTTTATTTATGGATTTTGTGTCCACCCGGATTACCAAGGGAAAGGATATGGACGCCAGGCTTTGGCGCAAACGATCGAGATGCTGGGGAAAGAAGGATACCAGAACGTATCACTGGAGGTAGCCTGTGAAAACAGCAATGCTTTGGGGCTGTATGAATCATGCGGCTTTTTCGTAAAGTCGGCCAATGATTACTATAAGCTGGCGTTGTAGGGGGCAAACTGCTTTTCACTATCTCTCAGGTTGGAAAACGTATCAGGATACATGCTACGATAGAAGAGAAAGCAAGTGTGCTGTAAAAAGGAGTGACTCATTATGAAACTGTTGTCCATCGAACCGACGCCGAGTCCAAACGTCATGAAGCTGAATGTAGACGAGCGTTTGCCGGATGGGATCCAACATGTCTATACAAAGAAAGATACGAGTAAAGCACCAGAACTCATGAACAAGCTCTTGGAGATCGAAGGGGTTACCTCCATTTTTCATACGGCAGATTTTCTTGCGCTGGAGCGAAAGTCCAATGCAGATTGGCAACGTATTTTGACGGTCGCGCGCGAGGTTTTGCATGCAGGTGGAGGAGCGGCTGTTCCTGACCTGTCTGCCGAAGATGCGGGGGCATTTGGAGAGGCGCAAGTGTACATTCAAATGTTCCGTGGAGTTCCGATGCAGGTCAAGGTGACCATGGGGACGGAGCAGATTCGTGCAGCGCTGCCGGAGCGTTTTGGACAGGCAGCCGTGCGGGCAGGATCTGCGTCGCCTAACCTCATCATGGAGCGAAAATGGGTCGAGCATGGCGTACGCTATGGCGATTTGCGCGAGATTGGTGAGGAGGTCGCACTGGAAGTCGATGCCTCCTATCCGGAGAGCCGTGTGGAAGAAATCGTGGAACAGGCCATGGCGCTTGGTCCCGGGGAAACCCCAGAGCCAGTCGTGCGTGAAAAGAAAGTCGTTACGCTGGAGATGCTCGATGATCCGGATTGGCAAAAAAGATATGAAGCGCTGGATCGAATGGAGCCTACTGAAGAGGATTTGCCTGTTTTGGAAAAAGCGCTTCGTGATAGCAAGCCATCGATTCGCAGGCTGGCCGTTGTGTATTTGGGCATGATTGGCGGGGATGATGTTTTCCCGCTGCTATTTGAAGCGCTCCGCGATGATTCCGTCTCTGTACGACGCACAGCGGGAGATACCTTGTCTGACTTAGGTGACACACGCGCAATTCTGCCGATGTGTGAGGCGTTGAAGGATAAAAACAAGCTGGTACGCTGGCGTGCTGCACGTTACTTGTTTGAGGTGGGGGATGAAACGGCCTTGGATGCTTTGCGTGCCGCACAGAACGATCCCGAGTTCGAGGTCAGCTTGCAAGTCCAAATGGCTGTCCAGCGTATTGAAAGCGGCGAGGCGGCAAGCGGTACCGTTTGGCAGCAAATGACTCGGCGAAACGATTAGTTCGCTCCTTCCCGTTGCGTTTGAGCCCTCTATCAAGCAGATTCCTGCTAGAGAGGGCTTTTTTGTGGTATTTTCGTTGCTTGGATATACAGCGGATAGCGGGGCATACTGCTTCAAGAAGAGCGGTAAACAAGCTGGTTCATTAGGTAAATATTGGTATAAGTCAGTATAAAAATAGACACAGTTCAATAATAGTTGACTTCCACCTTATCCATCCCTTAGACTAGGATAGGGTTTAGTTTATGTATTCAACATCGCTAGTGCGTAGGGGAGATTGTGTATGACAACCAATCACTATGACGTTGTTATTGTAGGTGGAGGACTTGCTGGTCTTTCCAGCGCTGCCTACCTGTCGTCGAAAGGCAAAAAAGTTGCAGTTTTGGAACGCGGTCAATTGGGTGGACGTGCCGTTACACTGAAGATCAAAGGATTTAACTTCAACTTCGGTGCCCACGCCATTTATGCTCGCGACAGCTCCGTTTTGAGAACGTTTGAAAAAGAATTGGGTCTGAACATCGATTGGCAGGATTTCAATCCGACAAAAGCCAAGTACGATATTGGTAGCGATCTGACTGCAGTTCCGGCGAATGTACAAGGACTTTTCCAAACGAAGCTCTTAAAAGGTATGGACAAAGTATTGTTCACGTTTGAGATTTTGAAAACGATGCTAAAAATGGAGAAAGGCCATCCACATATGTCGATTCAAAAGTGGATGGAGAAAAAGCAAGTCAACGAAGAAGTGCGAGAAATGATGTTGACGCTTGCTTCTTCCAACTTCTTCACGCGTGAGCCTGAAAAGATTCCTTCTGACGTTTTCTTTTCTTACTACAGCCGTTTGTTTACAACGAATAAACCGGTAGCGTATATCGGTGGCGGCTGGCAAGCACTGATCAATGAATTCGTGCGTGTGATTGAAGCAAATCAGGGTACGATTCTGATCAAAACCAAGGTAGAAAAGTTCCACGTAGAGAATGACCGTGTGGTTGGAGTGGTGACACCGGAGGGCGAGTTTACGGCGGATGAATTTATTTGCTGTATCCCGCCGAAGGAGATGGCGAAGGTCTTTGCGGAGACGCGCCTGGAGCATGCGGTTGCACAGCATGCTGAATACGAGCCAACGGTTGTTATGGTGTATGACATTGGCTTGAAAGAGCGAATTGACGTACCGTTCTCCTACATCTACGAAAAAGCAAACAATATTTTCATTACCGATATTTCGTATTATGACCGCACTTGTGTACCTGAAGGCGGACAGTTGCTGCAGGCGACTGCTTACATGCGTCAGGATGAAGTAGGAAACAAGGAAGCGGCCGAAATCCGCAAACAAGAGATTGAAAACCTGTATGACAAGCATTTCCCAGGCTGGCGTGAGCAATTGGTTGTGCCGCGCGTTTCTGCTCGTGCAGTCGTACAGGAGATCAAATGGACCATGAATCAGAAGCCAATGCCGATTTTCATGCCGGATTACCGCAACCTGTTCTTTGCGGGTGACTGGTGTGAAGGACAAGGCCAACTGTCTGAGCTGTCTTTCTCTAGCGCGATGAACGTTGCCAAGCTGATTTTGGAAAAAGAATAAGTCGATGACGAGCGGGTGTTCCTTGGAGAAAGGAATGCCTGCTTGTTTTTTCTCATTCAACGTTATAAAGAGAAAGCCCGCCAATGGAGATGGCAGGCCACATGGATTACGCTTTCTGACTATATGCGTGATAAACAAGATTGCCGATTTGCGCCATGACGTTGGCAGCATCCTTTTGCTCGAGTCCCTTGTTTAAAATGGACAAGGTGACAGCGTGTGAACCGATGTAGAGGATCCCGACATCATGCGTGATTTTGGTTACAGAGCCAGTCTTGTTGGCGAATTCCCATTTCGGAATCGTCCCGATCACATCACCGTCCGGGTCAGGCAAAAGGAAGGGGATGCGCTCACGGTGCTGCTGAGTCTTCAAGATGGCGACCATTTTTAAACAGCTGTCGTAGGAAATGATTTTTCCTGTTGCCAAGTAGCGGAGGTGGCTTCCCATGTCTTTTGCCGTCACCTCATTGTATCCTTCCAATTCGGCTGGGACGACCATAAGCTTGTTGTGGAATTGACTGTTTTTCATTTCGGTTTTTTGCATCGCGTTGCGGATGCTCTCTGTTCCCACGAGATCAATCATCATGTTCGTCGCCGTATTGTCGCTTTGGATGATCATCAGGGTAACCAGGTCGCGAATCGTAAATTCTGTGCCGGGAGTCATATGCTGAAGAACACCTGCACCGCCAACGAGATCCTCTGTGCGCAGCTTGATTTTGTCCTCGAAGGCAAACTTGCCTGCATACGCCTCTGCAAAAACAGCTGTCATGATCGGGACTTTGATCACACTGGCTGCATAGAAGCGCTGATCTTCGTTGATGGATAAGGTTTCGCCGGTTTGCAAATCTTCGAAAAAGATCCCCCATTCCCCGCCAGCGTCCTTGATCAGATTGGATATTTGGGCAAAAAGACTGGATAACATGTAGACCCATCTCCTTTTGTTTCGATGTAGACAAAATTTTCTCAAGATAATATTATTTAGTCATGCTCCTAACAATCAAGAAGAATTATTCGAAGATGGGGGTTTTGCTGTTGCATAAGTGGAAGAAACTATCATTTTGTGCTGTTCTGTTAACCAGTTTAGCATTCGCTGGTTGTGGAGCACCGCAAGCAAGCACTACGGGGGATACGACAAGTGCGAAGCAGGAGCAGAGTAGCGCCCCCCAAACAATGCAGGTCAACCTGAACTCAGGTGAGCCAAGCACGATCGACCCTGGACTGGCAGAAGATATCCCTTCGATGTCTGTTGCCCGTGCAGCATTTGATGGCCTCCTGCGCCTGAATGAAAAAGGCGAGCTAAAAGAGGCGGTCGCAGAGAAGTACGAGGTTTCCGCTGATGGACTCACGTACACCTTCCATCTGCGGGAGTCCAAATGGACTAATGGAGATCCGGTTACGGCTCATGACTTCGAATACGCATGGAAACGGGTTCTCGACCCGAAAACCGCTTCCGGTTACGCGTATCAGATGTACTATTTGAAAAATGGGCAAGCCTTTAACGCCAACAAGGCAAAAGCAGAAGATGTCGGCGTGAAGGCAACAGACGACAAGACACTCGTGGTTACGCTGGAAAACCCGGCTCCGTTTTTCCCGGGACTGGTTGCGTCTGTCACCTATTTCCCGGTCAACAAAAAAGCGGTTGAGGGCAACAAAGAGTGGGCTTCGAAGCCAGAGACGTACATTTCAAACGGGCCATTCAGCTTGAAAAATTGGGAGCACAAATCAAAGATCGAATTCGAAAAGAGCGATTCTTACTGGGATAAGGACGCTGTCAAATTGTCCAAGCTGACGTTGAACATGATCGAGGATGCCAATACAGAGCTGTCGATGTTTGAAAAAGGTGATCTGGATTGGGCGGGCTCACCACTGGGCGATTTGCCACTGGATGCGCTAGATGCGCTGAAAGAATCCGGAAAGATGCAATCTCAAGCAACAGCGGGTACGTACTGGTACATTTTTAATACGAAGCAAAAGCCGTTTGACAACAAAAAGATTCGTCAGGCATTTGCTACGGCAGTCAATCGTCAGGAAATCTCCGATAATGTCGTACCATACAAAAGCACGCCAGCGACGGGTATTCTCCCGCCGACCATGGCACTCACGCCAGAAGGCTACATCAAAGACGGCGATGTAGAGACTGCGAAGACGCTCTTGGCGGAAGGGATGAAAGAAGCGGGGATCAAAGAGTTGCCACCGATCACGATTGCATACAATACATCAGAGGTTAACTCACGTATTGCGACAGTGATTCAGGATCAATGGCGCAAAGCATTTGGCATCGAAGTCAAACTGGTTAACAAAGAGAACAAGGTTCACCGTGAGGACATGAAGCAAGGGAACTTCACCATCGGTCGTGGTAGCTGGATTGGCGATTTCAACGATCCGATCAACTTCCTGGAAGTCTTCAAGGGTGGGCTGAATACATCCAAATGGGAAAACAAGGAATTCCTCGATTTGCTCGCGCAATCTGCGAAAGAAGGGGATGTAGCGAAGCGCAAGGAAATCCTCAAGAAGGCTGAACAAATCGTCATGGATGAAATGCCTGCGTTGCCAATCTACTATTTCACCTATGCGTGGGTGAAGCAGGATAGCGTTAAAGATGTGGTAGTAGATGCACTCGGGTTCATCGATTTCAAGTACGCTTCCAATCAAAAGTAATCATGAGTCTATGAGGGAGTGACTGGCGTGCGTCCGATCATTGGTGTGGCATGTACGAAAATGTATTTTCCGAAGAACGATCTCGACCAGTTTTTCTATGTAGGTTCAGGCTATGTGAACGGAATTGCGCGCAGTGGTGGTACTCCACTGATCTTGCCACTGCTGACGATTCAGGATGCTCCGTTTCGTGAGATGATTGAATCGCTGGACGGCTTGATTTTGTCCGGTGGTGAAGATCCTGCGCCGCATTTGTACGGCGAAGACCCGCTGCAAGGGCTGGGCGATATCAATTACGAAAGAGACATCACGGAGCTTGAGATTATCAAGATTGCGATGGAGCTGAAAAAGCCAATCCTGGGCATTTGCCGCGGGATGCAAATTTTGAATGTGGCGTGTGGCGGCACCCTCATTCAAGATATCCCGAGTCAAGTATCAGGAGCATTACAGCATGCACAGAAGGGGTCACGGCAATACGGGGCGCACAAGATTACGCTGCAACCTGGCTTTGTAGCGGATGCCCTCGGAAAGACAGAGGTGCTCGTGAACACTTCTCATCACCAAGCAGTCAAAGACATAGCACCGGGCTTCAAAGTCACAGGATGCGCGGCTGATGGTGTGATTGAGGCGATGGAAAGCCTCGACGGGCTACATGTGGGCGTACAGTGGCATCCAGAACGGATGTGGGCACACGACGACGACATGTTGAAGATTGCCGAGGCATTTGTTGCTCGGGTAAAGCAGTTGAAGCTGCAAGCGACTAGCTAGAGTCGGAATGAGAGAAGCCGTTCTGGGATTGCCCAGAGCGGTTTTTTGCGTGTGGGAGGGCTTCCCCGTGCGGTTGCTCATGCCAATGGTAGAAGTGTAGTGAAACAAGGATAAATGACAGGTAGAATCGAACTTCACGTAAGAGAATGGATTCGTGAGGTGAGTATTTGAAGAAAATAATGGTTGTTATTTCGCTTTTTCTACTCGTTTTTCCAAGGTTTCTCTTCGCAGAGTATTTTGCTGAACGCGAAATGAAAATGATAACCACAAATTATTATCAAGCGCTAATCGATGAAGACTACGCAACCGCTTTCGAGATGCTTTATCTTTATGATGCAAACGGCAGGCACCCAGTTGATGGGACAACGTTAAGTAACCAGGAAGCGAAAGAATTTTATATGAAAAAGGTCGCCTTCTTACAAGCTCAACAGTATAAAATGAAAGACTTTGAGATCACAAAGATTAGATACGAAGATGGGCATACTGCCTTTCTTGAAATGAAGTTTGAAGTTGAGCAGGGTGGACAAAGATTTGTGTATGCTGAAACCGTACATGTATGGGAAGGAAAGGTATGGATTATGGGGGAGGAGAAAGATCTCTTCACAAAGTATCGGGATGGGAGAATGAATTTTGACATTCCGGAAGCCCCTGTATACTGAGCATAGAGGTGAGAGAAATGTTAAAGGTCGGAGACTCGGCTCCCGTCTTTACGGCGACGAGCACAAAAGGAACCATTGATCTTAGGAATCACATCGGCAAAGAAAATATTGTCCTCATTTTCTATCCGGGCGATGATACCCCGATTTGCACGAAGCAGCTATGTGCGGTTCAGGATCACTACACCAAAATCGAACAAACAAATACCGTCGTTTTTGGTGTCAATCCCGGTGGCATGGACAAAAAGCGCTCGTTTGCTGATAAGTTCCGTTATGAATTTCCATTGATCGTGGATGAAGACGAATCCATTCGAAAAGCATATGATGTCGGCAAGGTTCTCGGATTGTTTTTCCAGCAACGCATCGTGTATATCATAGGCAAAAACGGAACGATCATCTACGCCAAAAAAGGAAATCCTCCAGTATCAGAGCTGCTACAGGTAATCGAAAACCAAGCCTAGGACGTTCTCGCTTGCGTCAATGGAACAAAACAGGGATAATAGAAATGAGAATGTATGTTTGGTGGGTATCCCTATGAAAAAAATTCTTCACTTGGATATTGACGCATTTTTCGCGAGTGTAGAGCAGTTAGATCGCCCTGAACTTCGGGGGAAGCCGGTCATTGTCGGGGGAACTGGCAATCGAGGTGTCGTATCGACCTGTAGCTACGAGGCACGCAAGTACGGTGTTCGCTCCGCAATGCCTGTCGCCATGGCGAGGAAGAAATGTCCGAAAGGCTATTATTTGCCTGTCCGCTATAGCCGTTATATCGAAAAATCTGCTGAAGTCAGACAGATATTTACTTCTTATACAGAGCGTTATCAAACAGTGGGTCTAGACGAGGCTTATTTGGACGTGTCCCATTATGAGAATGCGGTACCGATCGCCCGCGATATCAAGAGGCGAATCAAACGAGAGACCGGACTTACTTGCAGCATCGGACTTTCCTACAATATGTCGTTGGCGAAGATTGCCAGTGATTTAAAAAAGCCGGATGCTTTTGTCATCATCCGACCAGAGCAGGCATTGGATGTGCTGCGGTCTTTGCCAATTGGTACCTTGCACGGAGTCGGCAAAAAGTCACAAGAGCTGCTCGCGAAAAAGGGGATTGAGACGGTAGAGGATTTTTGGCGGCTTTCACTCGATGAGGCCACTACATTATTTGGGAAGTTCGGTCGTTCCCTCTATTACCGGGCGAGGGGAGAAGACAATCGCGAAATTGAGATGGACCGCGCGCCGAAATCATCGAGCCGCGAAACGACTCTGCCCTTTGATTTGTTTGACAGGGAAGCGATTGCGCCGATTGCCACCTCTCTCTTGCGGGAGGTCGAAGAGGACATCCGCGAAGAAGGGGTCGAGCCCCAGACGATTACGCTAAAAATCAAGTACGCAGACTTTACCCAGCGAACCAAGCAGCATAAGGCTGTGGCTGGGGCTAATTGGCAGGAGCTGTTGGACGATTTGCTCGACGCTTTTGACTATACAGCGGGCGTTCGATTAGTTGGTGTAGGCTTTTCGAATTTCGCCGAGCAGCAAGGGGAGCGGTACGAACAGCTCTCGATGTTTTCGTGGAAGCTGGGGAGGTAAGGGAGGGAGAACAGTGGAGACAGAGAATGCCTTTCATTGCTGTGCGACCTGTATTCATTTTCGCGTGGAGAAAGGTACGGGAGGAGTCAGCTATCGATGTTCTCGTCTGACCTATGAGACGCGTCCGGACTATCGATTCCAATGCTGGACTCCGACTGAGAAGGTCAAGCGACTGATGGAAGCACGGAAAAGTCAACGATAACGACAAAAAAGAGGCACCCCCTTCGTCCGTATCGACAGAGGAGGTGCCTTTCTATTCCATTGTCAAGTCGAGGACCATCACTTCCTCCGGTCCATCCATTTCGCCATTGGAGGTAAAGCCTAACGACTCATACAGCTTGCGAGCGAACTCGTTTTCAGGATGAATACTCAAGTAAATGCGCGTACAGCTGTAGCGCCTGCCCATTTCTTTAACGAGTATGCGCAGAAACTTTTTGGCGTAACCTTTTCCTTGATGGCCACCGTCAATCATAAAGCGATCCAGCCAAATTCGGCCATTCTCTACTTCGATCCCGTGCATGGCATACCCGACAGCGATGTCCTTGTCATACAAACCGCATGATATCCATTCCGGTTCAAACCCTGATTGGGCGATGGAAAAAGAGTTACTTTCGATGAAGGCGTGTTGACCTTCCGTTACAGTCAAGCTGGCAATTTGGCGCCAATTTTCTTTCGTAATTTCACGAATCGACAAGCTCAAAATTTCATCTCGCTTTCCTTGATACTGAGGCTGGCAGATTTGCTTGCTTTTAATTGCACAAAAAGTAAAATGCCGAAGCCAAGGATGGATGCCGCCACGATCAGGAGGGCGGAGGATACAGGAAGTAAATCCGTCAAAATTCCCCCTGCCAGTGGGCCTGCAACCATTCCGATCCCGTGAAACATATTAAAAAGAGAGTAGGCTGTGCCGTATGCACCGCTGCCTCCTTGGTCAATGATGGCCCCCAATGTAGCCAAGGTAGGCGATAAGGTGAAACCAATGCTGGCTCCAATCAGGGCCATTGCGAGCATTGCCTGCCAGAGGGAGTCGGCCCACGCTAAAAATGGCAGAAACACAGCCAGCGTCATGATCCCACCAAACATGAGGTTGTACGGATTCATGCGGCCAGAAAGAGAGCCGGCAACTGGGGCGATCAGTCCGTACGTGAGTGTCATGACCCCAAACAAAAGACCAATCGTTGTCGGCGTCATGCTGAGTTTCTCTGTAAAAAATACGGGTAACGTCGGTTCCAGCAAGCAAAGGGAGATTTCAGCCAACAGGACGATTCCAGCGATAAAGATGACTTGCGGATTGCGGATGAATCCACCGACATGAAGCTTTTCGCTGACAGTTTTCGTCACGTCTTCCTTTAAGAACAAGTAGACCAGCACAATGTTGATCACAGTAAAGGCTGCTGCTGCCAGGAAAGGCATGCGATGGTCACTGATTTCAAACAGCCATCCGCCAGTTGGCGCTCCGAGCAACGTACCGGTCGAAATGGCCGTCAATGCAATTCCCATTACTGTTCCACGCATTTTGGATGGGAACAAATCCGCCAAGAGGGCAAGGGCAGTTGGCCATGTAGCCGCAGCAGCAATACCTTGAACAAAACGCGCGGTAATCAACAGGGCCATTGTTTCAGAGAAAGCAAACAATAACGTGGAAGCAGCAAGACCGAGCAAACCGATCAAAAGCATGGTCCGTCTGCCCATACGATCGGATATCGGTCCGAAAATAGGAGTGGCAATGAGCATTGCGATCGCATAGCTGCTAAACAGCACGCCCATCATTGTAGAGGATGGCTGCAGCTTTTCCGTAAAATAAGGAACAATCGGAATCAATAAGCTATACAGTAGCATATCGATGAAAAGGATCAGGATGACAAACAAAAGTCCGATTCGTTGTTGTTTGGTCATTTGTGTAAAAATGGACATGATGGAACACCTCTTAACTATAAAAACTATTTTTGTTTTATTGGTTTTCTTGCAAAGAACGATATCGTGGTCTTCCAATGTTAGTGGGATGACCACGAGTCATTTGTTACCTTTTATCGGCTGGTACCAATCCAAATAAGAGGACATCTACAATAGCGGAAAGCGCTTCTGAGACTGTAATCTGGTTTTTCATGTAAAAGCGCTGGTCGAGTGTAGAATTCAGCGCATCGACAATGACCTTCAGCATGAGCGTGACGTCCATATTGACGATGAGTCCTTCTCGAATCGCTTGCTCAAGAAGGACGCGAAGCGTCTGCCAGTCCTCGGATAGAGAAGCCTCGACTTGGGCATATTGCTCAGGATAATATCGCTTCATCTGTTCGAGGATGCGCAAATCATAAAATTCATAGTGTGTCGGTAAAACCATCATGACGCCTTTGATTTTATCGATAAGAGAGAGACTGTCGTCTGCGAGAATTTGCTGTGTTTTTTCATCGCCCTCTTCAAAGGACTGCTGAATGATTGTTTCCAGAATTTCCACTTTGGATGAGAAGTGCTCGTATAACGTGCGTTTGCTGATCCCGAGCCGCTTCGCCAAATCATCCATGGAGAATTTCATGCCTTTATCGCGAATCTCTTCAATGAAACCCTTCATGATCCGGTTTTTAATTGCAATCGACCCCCAGCCAAAACAACGGAATAGAAAACCACAAAAACAAAAATAGTTTTCTTAGTTACGCTATTTTACACAGGATGAGAGTGCAATGCAAGTGGTGATCATGCTTTTTGTTTTGCAACCAAGTGGTCGATTATGGTATAGTAAGTGCCGAAATCGCGGTTGATTGCTTCACATCATTTGGAGGTGCCCCGTGTTTTTAGAGAAGCTGATGCCTAGTCAGTTCGTCGAATCAATCCATCACATTGACATAGATCAATTGAAACGAAATAACATCCGTGCGGTGATTACAGACTTGGATAATACCTTGGTGGAATGGGACAGGCCACATGCAACGGAGGAGGTCATCAACTGGCTTGCTCGCATGCATGAGGCAGGCATACAGGTCACTGTTGTCTCCAACAACAACAAGGAGCGTGTAGACCGCTTCTGTGCCCCCTTAAATCTCGGGTTTATTTATGCGGCCAAAAAGCCGACAAACCGTGCCTTTTTGCAGGCAGTGCGGCAGATGAATGTAACCATCGCTGAGACTGTTGTCATTGGCGATCAATTGTTTACCGATGTGCTGGGAGGAAATCGATTAGGATTTCATACGATCCTGGTTGTTCCTGTAGCCCAGACGGATGGTTTTTGGACGCGCTTTAATCGTCAGATGGAGCGTGTGGCCCTTATTTGGATGGAGAGGAAAGGAATGGTTTCGTGGAGGAGAAAAGCATGACGGAACAATCGCATGGCTCTTGTGCTGGATGTGGGATTGCCATTCAGACAGCAGATGCAAAAAAGCCTGGCTATGCACCTGAATCCGCGCTTGGCAGAAAGGTAATCATTTGCCAGCGCTGTTATCGCATCAAGCATTATAATGAAGTAGCTCCCGTAGGAATGGGCGATGACGACTTCCTCAAGATTTTGGATGGCATCGGTTCTACGGAGGCACTTGTCGTAATGGTAGTCGATATCTTTGACTTCCAAGGCTCCTGGCTCAAGGGTTTGCCACGTTTTGTCGGGAAGAATCCGATTTTGCTCGTGGGTAACAAGGTTGATTTGCTGCCGAGAAACATCAACCTGAACCGTGTACGCAACTGGATGCAGCACGAAGCAAAAGAACGCGGACTGCGCCCGGAGGATGTCGTACTGATCAGCGCGCAGAAAGGGCTTCATATCGATGAATTGTTGAATCGCATTGGAGAGCTGCGCAAAGGCCGTGATGTATACATTGTCGGTGTGACCAACGTAGGAAAGTCGACGATGATCAACCGCATCTTGCATGACTACGGTGCGGCTGAGCTGGAGATTACCACTTCGCCATTCCCTGGTACGACACTGGACAAAATCGAGATTCCGCTCGAGGATGGCCGCTCCATTTTTGATACGCCGGGAATCATTAATCGCGACCAGATCGGACATATGGTATCCCCGACTGATCTGAGAAAGATTACCCCGACCAGCCGGATTAACTCCAAGGTGTATCAGCTCGATGATGGGCAATCACTCTTTTTGGGTGGTTTAGCCCGTATCGACTTCGTACGCGGAGAGAGACAGCCGTTCATCGTCTATGTCGACAACGATCTGTACATCCACCGGACGAAGCTGGAGAAAGCAGACGAAGTGATGCAAAAGCACCATGGAACCTTGCTGGTGCCGCCAACAGGGGAGGAAGCTGCGAAAGCACTTCCACCATTTGTGAAGCACACCTTTAAAATCAACAAGTCCACCATGACCACTGACATCGTAATTTCCGGTTTGGGCTGGGTCAGCATCCAAGGAAAACACGAAGCGAGTGTTGTCGTGCATGCACCTAAAGGCGTAAGTGTTGGGATGCGCAAAGGGCTGATCTAGCTTAAACAAGAAAAGTCGAGGTAGCCTTGCCCCTTGCCATATGCTATAGAGAGACGTCCGGGGAGGAAAAGCTCCATGATTACAAGCAAAACACAACTGGTTGGCCTATTTGGGCATCCAGTATCCCACTCACAATCACCGATGATGCACAATACAGCTTTTTTAGAGACCGGGTTGGGATTTGCATATGCTGCGTTCGATGTGGAACCGGAAAATCTGGAAGATGCAGTCGCGGGTATTCGCGCGTTAGGCCTGAAGGGGATTAACGTCACGATTCCCCACAAAGTCGCTATCATGCCGATGCTGGATGAAATCGATCCGCTTGCCAAACGAATCGGTGCCGTTAATACCGTCGTTTCTCGTGATGGACGCTTGATCGGCTATAACACAGATGGTATGGGCTATGTTCGTTCGCTTGTGGAAGAGACGGGAATCGTTCTTGAAAAGCAAGTGGTAACCATGGTAGGGGCTGGAGGCGCTGCGCGAGCTGTGGCGTTTACCTTGGCTGAACAAGGAGTCAAGGAAATTCGCATTATCAATCGTTCCCGGGAAAGAGCTGCGGTATTGGCTGAGCATGTCGGAACGATTGTACCTACGAAAATCGTAGAACAAGGCGAAGGGGAAGCAGCTATCGCGGACTCTTCGTTGTTGATCAATACGACATCAATCGGAATGCTGCCAAACGTGCAGGAGACACCTGTGCCAGCAGAGTGGCTTCATTCCGGTTTAACTGTTAGCGATCTGATTTATAACCCGCTCGAAACGCGTCTGCTCAAAGAAGCGCGTGCCATCGGAGCCACTGTTCATTCCGGAATCGGCATGTTCGTGAATCAAGGTGCACTGGCATTCGAGCTGTGGACGGGCGAGCGAGCACCAACTGGGGTTATGCGTGAGGTCGTCTTGCAACAATTAAAGAAAACAACCTGATTGGCAGGATATAAAAGGAGGCATTGCCGATGTTGACCGGCAAGCAAAAGCGCTTTTTGCGCGCAGAAGCACATCATCTCACCCCTATTTTCCAAGTTGGAAAAGGTGGAGTAAACGAAAACATGATCACGCAGATCAAAGAAGCGTTGGAAGTACGTGAATTGATCAAGGTAGCGATTTTGCAAAACAATAATGACGATAAACATCAAGTGGCTGAAGATCTCGCTGCAGGTGCTGGAGCAGAGCTTGTGCAGTTGATTGGCCATACAGTTGTCTTGTACAAAGAGTCTCGGGAGAACAAGACGATCAAGCTTCCGTAAGTGACCTGCATGCAATGAGACAGCCAATCAAGCAAGTAGGAATCATGGGAGGAACGTTTGACCCGATTCATTGTGGGCACTTGCTGGCGGCCGAACAAGCCAGAGAGCAAGCGGGCCTGGATGAAATCTGGTTTATGCCTACACACGTTCCACCACACAAAGAAAGAGAGAGTCTGACGCTGGCGCATCACCGCTTGCAAATGGTTCAGCTGGCCGTGTCTGATCACGAGGTGTTTCGTGTTACAGATGTAGAGTTCGAAAGAAAAGGGCCATCGTACACCTATGATACGATGACTCAGCTCATTAGGCAGTTCCCCGATTGCCGGTTTTCCTTTATCATGGGGGGAGATATGGTAAAAATCTTGCCCAAATGGTACCAGTACCAAGAGCTGATTCATATGGTACGCTTTATAGGTCTAGCGAGACCAGGAACCGAACTGGATCTAAAATCGAGCGAGGACGTCACATTTGTGGAGATGCCTGTTTGGGACATTTCCTCCACGATGATTCGCGAGAAGGCAGCTGCCAGGAAGAGCATCCGTTATCTTGTGCCTGATGCCGTGGAGCGCTATATAAAGGAGAACCGAATCTATGAGACTTTTGGATAATCGGGAAGAGCTTCTCGTTCGCGTACGGCAACAAATGCATGAAAAACGCTACAATCACACCCTAGGAGTGGCTGCGTCGGCTCGCGAGCTGGCAGAGAGATTCGGGGCTGATCCTGACAAAGCCGAGCTTGCAGGTCTGTTGCACGATTACTGTAAGTGCTGGCCTGTGGAAAAAATGTTTGAGATTCTCGTTCGCCACGATATGCCTACAGAGCTTTTGGAAGGGGAAAAAGAGCTGTGGCACGCCTTTGCAGCAGCGATTGTGATCCAGACTGACCTAGGTGTAACGGATGCAGATGTTTTACAAGCTGTTCGCTACCATACAACGGGGCGGGCTGGCATGTCCCTGTTAGAAAAAGTGGTCTGTGTGGCAGACTATATAGAACCAAACCGGGTTTACCCCGGTGTCGATTTTATTCGCGCCAAAGCCATGCATGATTTGGATGCCGCCCTGGCACTTGCCTTGGGAGGCACCATTCAATTTTTGATAGAGAAGCAAAAAACAGTTTTCCCGTTGACATTGACGGCCTATAACGATTTGGTTTCCCGCAAAGGGAGAGAAGGAGGGTTTTGATGGTTAAAACAGTAGAAGATTTGGCTCAGTTGGTTGTGAAGGCAGCAGAGGACAAAAAAGCAGAGAACTTGAAGGTGCTCGATATTAGAAAGCTGTCTGTGATCGCAGACTATTTCATGATTTGCCACGGAAACAACGAGCGTCAAGTACAGGCAATTGTTCGCGAAATTCGTGACCAAGCCCACAAAAACGGCTTTGACGTCCGCGGTATTGAGGGAGCGGATGAAGGTCGCTGGGTACTGGTTGATCTGGGCGATATCGTCATTCACGTTTTCCATCGCGAAGATCGCGAGTTTTACAACCTGGAGCGCCTGTGGAAGGACGCAGAGGAAGTTTCCTTCAGCGCACAAGGGTAAGGACAGATGGCATACGCACATATGGCCGCTGTATATGACAGGCTGATGGCGGATACTCCTTATGACCAGTGGCTCGATTGGGTCGAGCGTCATTGGAAAAAGGGAGAGAAGCCTGTGCGGGTCATTGATCTTGGCTGTGGGACTGGCACGATTGCGATCCCACTCGCCAAGCGGGGATACCGTGTTACGGGAGTGGATCTCTCAACAGAAATGCTTGCAATCGCCTATGACAAAATGAGGCAGGAGCAAGTAGAAGTAGCGTGGGTGGAACAGGATATGCGGGAGCTGTCCTTGCCAGAAGCGGATGCGGTCATCTCCTTGTGTGATTCATTGAGCTATCTTACAGAGGAAGCGGATGTGCAGGAAACGTTCAAACGCGTTTTCGCCCATCTCGCGCCTGGTGGGAGCTTTCTGTTTGATGTGCACAGCCCGTACAAGATGCTGCACATTTTCGGAGACGAGACGTTCACACATGTAGAAGATGAAGTTTCGTACATTTGGCAATGTTTTTGCGACCCACTGCGACTAGAGGTAGAGCATCAGTTAACGTTTTTCATTCGTCAGCCAAACGGATTGTACGAGCGGATGGAAGAGGAGCATTGGCAAAGGGCTTATCAGCCTGTCCAACTGATGCGCTGGCTGACAGATGCTGGCTTCACGGATATCATCATCACCGCTGATTACTCGGATTTGCCACCACAAGAAGCGAGTGAGCGCCTATTTTTCTCAGCCCGCAAGCCGAAAAGTTTGACATGATTGGTTCGGATTGACTATAATGGCGTTATAACTACAGATTTCGACGCGTTTAAGAGGAATAGTAGGAATCGGATTCGAGCATTCACAGAGAGTTGACGGATGGTGCAAGTCAACCCGGATCTATCTGAACTCACCTCCCAGCACTTGCCCCCAAGGTCATCCAAGTCATGACTGCGTAAGGGTGAGCGACTTATCCCCGATACGGATGAAACAAGTGGGTGAATGCTTGTCATTTGCCAATCTGGGTGGTACCGCGGGAATGTAAACAACCTCTCGTCCCTTTCGCAAGAGCGATCTGGGATGTGAGGTTTTCTTTAATTTTTACCTATTTTAAGATGGGAGTGCTTTACCATGGTATTCAGTCATCGTAATGTCGAAAAGAAGTGGCAGCAATATTGGGAGCAGAACAAGACCTTCAAAACCTCCGAGGATGAAGGCAAGAAAAAGTTTTACGCACTCGACATGTTCCCGTATCCATCTGGAGCTGGCCTGCACGTAGGACATCCGGAAGGCTATACGGCTACTGATATTTTGTCCCGCATGAAGCGGATGCAAGGATATAACGTTCTCCATCCAATGGGCTGGGATGCGTTTGGTTTGCCAGCGGAGCAATACGCGCTCGATACAGGAAACGATCCGGCGGAATTCACCGAGCACAATATCAACACCTTCCGTCGCCAAATTAAGTCGCTCGGATTTTCCTACGACTGGGATCGCGAAATCAACACAACTGATCCGCAATACTACAAGTGGACACAATGGATTTTTACGAAGCTGTATGAGCACGGCTTGGCTTATATTGACGAGGTAGCTGTAAACTGGTGCCCTGCTTTGGGAACGGTTTTGGCGAACGAAGAAGTGATTGATGGAAAAAGTGAGCGTGGCGGACACCCAGTAGAACGCCGCCCAATGAAGCAATGGGTCTTGAAAATTACTGCGTATGCGGAAAGACTGCTCGCTGACCTGGATGAACTGGATTGGCCAGAGAGCATCAAGGAAATGCAACGCAACTGGATCGGTCGTTCTGAAGGGGCAGAAGTAACCTTTGGTATCGAAGGTCATGATGAATCCTTTACCGTCTTTACGACTCGTCCAGACACTCTTTACGGAGCAACCTATGCGGTACTGGCTCCAGAGCACAAGCTGGTTGAACAAATTACCATACCAGCTCAAAAAGAAGCAGTAGAAGCGTACCTGGATCAAGCTAAGCGCAAGAGCGATTTGGAGCGTACTGATCTGGCAAAAGAAAAGACAGGAGTATTTACCGGAGCGTATGCAATCAACCCGGTTAACGGCGAGCGTCTGCCAATCTGGATTGCAGATTACGTGCTGATTAGCTACGGAACAGGCTCCATCATGGCGGTTCCAGCGCACGATGAACGCGACTATGAGTTCGCGAAAACATTCGATCTGCCAATCAAGCAAGTCATCGCAGGTGGCGATATCTCCAAAGAAGCGTATGCAGGCGACGGAGAGCACATTAACTCCGGCATGCTCGATGGTTTGAACAAAGAACAGGCTATCAGCAAAATGATTGAGTGGCTGGAAGCAGAAGGCAAAGGAAATCGCAAGGTAACGTACCGTCTGCGCGACTGGCTGTTCAGCCGTCAACGCTACTGGGGTGAACCAATTCCGATTCTCCACCTGGAAGATGGCACGATGAAAGTCGTTCCAGAATCCGAACTGCCAATCATGTTGCCAAAAACAAAAGAAATCAAACCATCCGGTACAGGTGAATCGCCATTGGCAAACATCGCGGAGTGGGTCAACACTATCGATCCGGATACAGGCATGAAAGCACGCCGTGAGACAAACACGATGCCGCAATGGGCGGGTAGCTGCTGGTACTTCCTGCGCTTCATCGATCCACACAATGACAAGGCATTGGCTGATCCAGACAAACTGAAAGAATGGCTGCCAATCGACATTTACATTGGTGGTGCAGAGCATGCGGTACTGCACTTGCTCTACTCTCGTTTCTGGCACAAGTTCCTGTACGATATCGGTGTCGTACCTACAAAGGAACCGTTCCAAAAGCTGTTTAACCAAGGGATGATCCTGGGTGAAAACAACGAGAAAATGAGTAAGTCCAAAGGCAACGTTGTAAACCCAGACGATATCATCGACAGCCATGGTGCCGATACACTGCGCATGTACGAAATGTTCATGGGACCACTGGATGCTTCGATCGCTTGGTCGACAAAAGGCTTGGATGGCGCACGTCGCTTCCTGGATCGCGTATATCGTCTGTTTGTGGGTGACAACGGTGAGCTGAACGAAAAAATCGTGGAAACCTCCAACGTAGCTGGCATGGAGCGCGTGTACCACCAAACTGTGAAAAAAGTAACAGAAGACTACGAGGGCCTGCGTTTCAATACAGGTATCTCTCAGTTGATGGTATTCGTAAACGAAGCGTACAAAGCAGAAGTTTTGCCGAAGAAATTCATGGAGGACTTTGTAAAAATGCTGTCTCCAATCGCTCCGCACTTGGGTGAAGAGCTGTGGGAAAAACTCGGTCACAGCGAGAGCGTGGCATACGCAGCATGGCCTACGTACGACGAGGCGAAGCTGGTTGAAGACGAGGTAGAAATCGTCCTGCAAATTAACGGCAAAAACAAAGAAAAGCTGCTCATCGCTTCTGATTCGACGAAAGAACAGATGGAAGAGATGGCGAAAAACAACGAGATGATTAACGAACTGATCGAAGGAAAAACGATCGTCAAAGTCATCGCTGTTCCAGGCAAACTGGTGAATATCGTCGTTCGTTAAGAAAAGGGCGACAAGAAATAAGAAGAGGAGTGGAACCTGAGAGTGACAGGTATCCACTCCTTTTTTCGTCAATCCACGCTTACGTCGTCATACGCTAATGCGGCTGATTGTTCAAATTTCGTGCAACCAGTTCCTGATCCTCGGCAAACTTCGCTTGTGTGCGGCGAAATACTTGGGCGAAAAGACCAGGAATACCGTCTTGCAAAGGAATCAGTCCTTCCCCAGTAATTCCTCCGGGCACGCAGACCCTTTTTTGGAGAGTAGGGAGGGTGAACGCTTCTTCCCGTAAAAGATCTGCGATCCCAATTAGCATTTGCGTAGTCATGTAGGTAGCAGCTTCTGCGGAAATACCCGTTTCTTCAACAGCTTCTTGAATCATTTGCTGCAAAATATAGCTGATAAACGCTGGCCCACAACTGACAATGTCAGAAGTAATTCGTAAAAAAGGCTCCGAAATCTCAATAGGGGAGCTAATGTGCGCAAACAGACTTCGTATGAATTGACGCTGTTCCTCTTGAATTCGTGATCCGAATTCACATAAGCTAACACCACTCATGACGGCATTTGTTATAGAAGGAACGACTCGGGCAACGGCACAAGGAACTTGAGACTCCAAATCCGCTAGCTTGATCGGACTGGTGATCGTAATCAACAGGTGGTCTGGCGTTAAGGCAGGAGCGATTTGTTCAAGCATCACGCTATATTCCAGTGGCTTGACGCACAGCACGATCGTTGTAGCTTCTTTGACCAAATCGGCATTGCTGTGCGCGACAATGAGCCCAGGATGTTTTTCTGCCAGTTGCTGCGCCTTCGCAGGGGTTCTGTTGCTGATAATGACATGACCAGGTGTCAGCGCCTTGGCTGACAGCAATGATTCAATCAAGATACTGCCCATGCTGCCCGTACCAATGAACCCAATTGTATTCATGGGCATACCTCCCTCCGATATTCTTTTCCCATTCTATGTAGGAGCACCTATGATCATGACCGGATCTCATTGTACCACCAGCCGATCCTTTATCCGTGCAAACATCTTCTCGCCAATTCCCTCAATCTGTTTCAGGTCATCCGCTGAACGAAATGGCCCTTGTTTTGACCGGTAATCCACGATTGCCTTTGCACGAGCTTCTCCAATTCCGGGAAGGCTCATGAGCTCTTCGGTAGTTGCCGTGTTGAGGTTTATGACTGGAGAGGCACCAGTGGTGGATACGCTTGCAGCAGATTGTACAAGGCCAATGGATGCGGAGACTGGCACGGTTGCCCCTTTAGCCGGGATGACAAGAGCAGCTCCATCTGCGAGCGGCGCTGCCAAATTGATCTGGACCAGATCAGCATCAGGCAATGCTCCTCCTGCTTTTTCGATGGCAGTTGCGACACGCGTACCTGGTTCAAATTGGTATAAACCGGGGTTTTTCACTTGCCCTTTCACATCGACATAGAGAGGAGGGGGGAGTGGTTCCTTATTCTTATCTTTTTCCGGCGTTGCTTTTACCGGCTTGGCAGGTTGAGCAGCTATTGAATCATCTGTTCGTTCTTTTGTTTCAACATCTGATGCTGCATAAGCTGGAGTATGCAACGGTAGTTCGGCAGTCTTATGCGATTGGTCGCGTTGATAGAGCCAATAGCTACAACCGACAAACAGAACAGCTGCAGTCAGCAAGAGGATACGGCGATAACGCTCCCACCATTCCAACAACATAACAAAAAACCCTCCCGTCCTTCACGTAGCGATACGTTCATAGAGAGAACTTGTTCTCTATGAATGATGCTACGAAAAGTAAGAGAGGGTCTGCAAATCTATTTAGTCTGTTTTCGCTGTTAGCCGATATGCTGCAGCGAAGAATTTTTCTTGCGGCGAAGGTCTACATTCGGGCTGACATAAGGCTCAAAATTTTGCTTTTGCTCAATGAAGATTTGATGCCACAGCATGAAGACCAGGATCGTCCAGATTTTACGGCTGTAATCCGCATTGCCTTCACGGTGTTCATCGAGCATATAGAGCACATAGGCCTTATTGATCAAATTATCCACCTTGGATTCAAAAATGATCTCTTTTGCCCATTTGTAAAATTCGTTTTTGAGCCAATGACGAGTCGGAACAGGGAAGCCCAGCTTCTTTCTCGATTGGATCTCAGGTGGTAAGAAGTCTTTCATCGCTTCACGAAGCACGTGCTTGGTCGTGCCGTTGGCAATTTTGTACTTGGTTGGAATGGTAGCGGCGAATTCAAATACCTTCAGATCAATGAAAGGCACTCGCAACTCCAAAGAATTGGCCATTGTCATCTTGTCGGCCTTCATCAAAATGTTGCCTCTGAGCCAAGTGTGAATGTCCAAGTATTGCATCTTGGTCACATCATCATATTCGGAAGCGCGTTTGTAAATCTCTTCTGTAATGGTGAAAGGAGATACATACGATTCCGAACGGGTAATATCCTCCATGACGACGCGCTTTTTCATCTCTTCGCTGAAAATCAGCGCGTTTCCGAAGAAGCGCTGCTCAACCGTTTTCGACCCGCGGATGAGGAAGTTCTTTCCTTTTACCTGATCAGGGAGGCGTTCTGCCATGTATCCGATGGATTGGCGCATCCAGCCAGGCATTCCGGAAAACATTTTGAGAGAATGAGGCTCTCTGTAAATATTGTATCCGCCAAAAAATTCATCTGCACCTTCACCGGACAATACAACGGTTACGTGTTCACTCGCCATCTGTGCTACGAAATAGAGCAAGATGGCAGATGGGTCTGCTACCGGTTCGTCCTGATGCCAGATCAGTCTTGGCAATTCATCCATGTACTGCTTGGCGTTAATCACGCGCTCGAAATGCTCCGATCCCAAGTATGCTGCGGTTCGCTTCGCATAATCGAGCTCGCTATAACCAGGAATATCAGAGCCGACAGAAAAAGATTTGACTGGCTCGAACGTACGCAACATCCCAACGATACTGCTAGAGTCAACACCACTAGACAAGAAGGCTCCACGAGAAACTTCACTAATCCGGTGTTTGTCGACAGATTCAAGCATGACACTGCGCGTACCCTCAACAAAATAAGAGAACGGCTTGCTTTCATCAGGCTTGAATTCTACATCCCAATATCTTTCCAGCTTGATCTGGTCGTTTTCAACCACGAACGAGTGTGCAGGAGGTATACGGTAAATGCCAGCAAACATCGTTTCAGGATCAGGTACATATTGGAACGTCAAATAGTGATAAAAAGCGGTTGGATTCACTTCACGCTTGAAGCCTGGCAGCTCAAGCAAGCTTTTGAGCTCACTGGCAACCCCGATCGAATCATTCGTCTCAACATAGTAGAGAGGCTTGATTCCAAAATGGTCGCGTGCCCCAAACAGACGTTTTTTACGGGAGTCGTAGATCGTAAAGCCAAACATCCCGCGTAAATGCTTAGGTGCATCTGTTCCTACCTCTTCATAAAGGTGGAGGATGGTTTCAATATCAGAATCGGTGTGGAAAACGTGGCCGATGTCCTTTAACCATTGCTGTAGCTCTTTGTAATTGTAGATTTCGCCGTTACCAATAATCCAGATGTCACGTGTTTCGTTAAACAGCGGTTGATGTCCGCCTTCCACGTCAATGATGCTTAAACGACGAAAGCCCAGGGCGATGTTGTCTTCAAGGTGAAAACCATCGTCATCTGGACCACGGTGCAGGATGACACCCGTCATTGCACTAATCGCTTCTTGTTGAACAGGCTTTTGCCGCTTGTTATAGAGTGATACGATTCCGCACATAAGAAATGACTCTTCCTCTCACTGGATTGCTCCTGCTAACTCTATCATGTATCGACAATCAACGCAATCTCTTATGAATGCCAGTGATTGACCTCGAAAACACTGATTCTACAAGGGAATTAGCCTTTCTTCTTTTCTATTTTTGTCCCCATTCGGTTAGATATACTCCCTTAGGAGACCGTGAATCGTTCGACATCACGGTTCATGAAAGAACAGGACGGGGGAATTACAGTGTCAGTATGGATCGCAAGCCTAGCGATGATGATCGGCCTTATTCTGTCCGCCTATTTGCATCCTGCTTGGCTGCTGTTGGCTACAGGCTTATTATGGGGAGTTGTTGCATGTATCCCGTTACCATACCGCAAATGCGTTGCATGCTACTCACTGATTTCTATTCTAGCAGGTCTCTTTTTTTATGGGTACGAGAATCTCCACAGCTCTGAAGTGAAACCATTAGCAGAAAGGGAGCAGACCATCTGGATAGAAGGTGTCATTGATTCTCCTGTGAGACGGGACGGCGATGCAGCACGATTTTTTGTCAGGATAACATCCTGGGGTGAAAATGAGCGTGATCAGAACGAGCATTGGTCTCTCGAAAAAATCGCGCTTCGTGTTAAACTTGCCTCTTTCCAGGAAGCAAAACAAATAGAGCAGTGGAGACGTGGGAGTGTTATCGCGGCTCCGATCCGACTATCCTTACCAGCTCCTGCGCGCAATCCTCATGCCTTCGACTACGCCAGCTATTTGTATTGGCAAGGTGTCCATGTCACAGGGGAAACAAGCTATCAAGCGGTTGAGATGACACCTGCTTTTTCTGTTTGGGCGAGCTTTCAAGAATGGCAGGACTCGGGTGCAAGGCGAATTGAATCATTATTTACAGATCCAGAAACAGCGGGTTATATGAAGTCGCTCCTGCTTGGTCTTGGACAAGAGGTGAACCCCGAGCTTGCGGCGATGTATTCGAATTTGGGCTTAAGTCATATCCTCGCGATTTCCGGTTTGCATGTGACATTGGTCAGCTCTATGTTTATGTGGTGTTTGGAGCGGATTGGAATCAGACGCAGACTAGCATTTGTTGTAACGATTTTGTTCTTGATTGGGTATGTGCTTCTGGTGGGGGCCAGCGCGTCAGCGATCCGATCTGGACTGATGGGAAGTGTGGGGCTTCTCTGCCAGGTAGTTGGAAAGAAGTTGGATGGCAAAGACGTCTGGGCTGGGGCACTCATCCTAATGCTGCTGATGAATCCGTATCAGCTGTGGCATGTCGGTTTTCAGCTTTCTTTTGCGGTAACACTTGGTCTGATCATTTTTGTGCCATACAGCTTGCATGTATTTGTTCGGGTACCTGTCTGGATTCGTACACTGCTGGCGGTTACATTGTCAGCCCAGCTTGTTTCTTTTCCGTTTCTCATCTACCATTTTCATTTGTTTTCACCTGTGTCTTGGCTGGTCAATTTGGTAGTGACACCGATTCTCTCGGCCATAGCGCTACCATTCGGGTATATTGCCGTTGTCCTCGATTTCGTCCACCCGTTTTTGGCGGTGATTCCTGTTTGGTTATCGACGGCAATGCTGAAATGGATTCATCTTCCGCTGTTTGCTATTGAAAAAATGAGGCTGCCCTTTACCTATTGGCCGCATCCTTCGTGGTGGTGGCTTGCTTTGTATACCTGTTTTTTGGGTGCTCTGCCCATTTCATGGAGGTTGGGCTATCATCGAAAGCGTGATATAATGCTTACTTTCGTTATATTTCTTTCGTTCATTGTAGCGGCCAGACAGCCGTTTTCAGGAGTCGAAGAAGTTCGAATTACCTTCCTTGATGTCGGACAAGGGGATTCCATCGTTGTCGAAATTGGTGATCAGAAGGTATACTTAATGGATGCGGGTGGGACAATGCAGTTCCCAGCTGCTGAACCATGGATGGAAAAACGTGACCCATTTGAGGTGGGGAAAGACGTCGTTCTGCCGTTTCTGATGGCCAGAGGAATCGAGAAAATCGATCGTGTCATCATGACGCATGGCGATCTGGATCACATTGGGGGATTCAAATCGCTAGTTCCTCATTTTTCTTTTGGAGAGGTATTGGTGAATGGAACAGCACCTTCGAAATTGGAGGGTGAGATTGTCCAACTTTTCCAACAAGAAGGAGTTCCGATACTAACCGGGCTTCCGGGTCAATCATGGTCAGATGCACCAGGAATCGAGTGGAAGTGGCTGCACCCGGGTGAATCGACTTTTTCAGGAAATGATGCATCCGTAATACTCCAGCTGACTGCTTTCAACAAGACTGTATTGTTTACGGGTGACATTGAAAAGGATGGGGAAAGTCAGCTTGTTCAAAACGGTTTGACTTCTGTGGATGTTTTGAAAGTAGCCCATCATGGAAGCAATACCTCGAGTACCGAAGAGCTCCTTGCAGTCACAGCACCAAAAGCCGCTGTAATCTCTGCCGGGGTGAAAAATCGGTACGGGCATCCTTCGCCCGAAGTGCTGCATCGCCTAAAAAAATCGGGTTCCGCCGTGTACAGGACTGATGCTCATGGTGCGATTACGCTGGTTATTACACCTACCGGATTATATTGGCAGGCCCAAATATTGGATACATAATCTGTTTGCAACTTTTTCAATGAGCGAACCGTCTGTAGGGGGGAGAAGAGAATATGCATGAAGCAGAGTTGATCAGGATGGCGCAATCCGGGGATCATGACGCGCTAGTCGAACTGCTTCGATCTATTGAGACCTCCGTTTACCGAAGCGCTTATTATATTCTAGGGAACGAACAAGACGCGCTCGATGCCTCCCAGGAAGTCCTCATTCGAATTTATCGAAAGTTGGACACCTATCAGGAAAAAGCAAAGTTCTCTACCTGGGTACAACGCATTGTTAGCAACGTCTGTATGGATAAATTTCGCGCGAAAAAGGAAACGGTCTCAATTGACGAGCACGAGTTGATCATTCCTGATCGTAACAACGTAGAGGAAGAAATCCTTCTCACCGGGCTGTCGAATGACATCCAGGAAGCCATCGGAAGATTGCCAAAGCAATATCGAATGGTTGTAGTACTCCGCTATCTGGAGGATTTGTCTTATCAAGAAATAGCGGAGGCACTAGATTTGCCGCTTAACACGGTAAAGTCGTACTTATTTCGGGCTAGGCAACAGTTACAGGAGCTGTTGTACGACTACCAGAAAGGGGGGATCGGTTGATGACCAACGAAGAGATTTTTGAACTCATGCAGCGGGATTTGGATGGTGATTTGTCGGAGTCAGAGCAGCAACTACTCCATCGTTTGATCCAGAAAGATACTGACCTGCAGCTTATGTACAACCGTTTGAAAGATGTGTCACAACAATTAGAACATCTACCCCCTGTCGTACCTCCGATCAGCATCGTAGATTCTATCCTACCCAAGCTGGAGTCAGCCGCTGCAAAGCCTGCTGCGGTGAAATCTACGGTGAACGAGGAAATCCTGCCCACTCTGGAAGTTAAGCGTGAGTCGTCTTCGCTGCCGGAATCAAAAAAGTGGAAGCGGATGAAAGTGTGGATGGCTAGTCTTGGTAGTACAGCCGTCGCAGCCAGCTTAATGGTTGGCATGCTTTTCTCTGGCGGTGATGGTAAGAAGCAAGAAGTCGATTCGTTCCAGAACGGAACGGACATGACGCCAGCGGCCGTGGAACAACCTAAAACCCCCGGGCCAGATGCTCCCACTCCTCCAAGCAATAATCCAATATCATCGAATTCAAAAGAGGAAGAGGACAAGACGAAAAAGTCTACTAAATCGGCTACTCAGACGAAGAGTAAAAGGCCACCGGTAAAGAACGTTCAAAAGCAGACACCGCCACCGAAGAAAACGAATCCGCCACAGCCACCGAAGAAAGTGGTACCTCCACCGCCAGTAATGACAGATGATCAACCATCGGGCTGGCCGATCGGACTGGATGAGAATCCGGACAGAGAAGACAAAGAACCTGCTAATGACAAAAAGGACGACGACGGGGACAAGCAAGAGGAGAAAGACAAGGGAAAAAATAAAGAGAAGAAAAAAAATAAAGATAATGACTAACTTTTTTCCGCGTATGGACCGGCACCGCTTGCGGGGATTCTGCGTATAGTACATTATCAAGCACCCCCTGCTTACCGTTTGGGGAGGAGGAATCCCGGGGCTTTTCCCTAAACGTTTACATAGAGGTGCCAACGGATGAAAAAGCCGCTACCGATTCACTGGTGGCGGTTTTTTTTCGCTTTGCTCTCATCAACATGTGCTATAATAACGCAGGTAAGAAGAAGGAAAGGGGAGAAAACGTATGCCACTCCTATCGGCTATTCGCGAAATACGGCAAAAACAATTCTCGCCGATCTACGTCTTATACGGTCCGGAGTCTTTTCTGGCCGAAGATTTTTTGGCGTTGGCTCGTAAAGAAATGATTGATCCAGAATTTATGGATTTGAATATGAGCGTGTATGATTGCACCGAAACAGGATTGAGTGAAATTCTGCAGGATGCGGAAACCTTGCCGTTTATGGGCGAGCATCGATTGGTGATTGCCAGACAAGCCTACTTTTTAACAGGAAGTAAGCCTTCGACGAAGGTAGAAAGTGACCCAGATGCTCTGCTCGATTATTTGCAAAATCCGCCTCCCTACACCACGCTTATTCTACATACAGAAGCGGACAAGCTCGATGAACGAAAAAAGCTGGTTAAAACGTTGCAGCAAAAAGCGAAAGTGATCCCTTTTCCGTTGCTAAAAGACGGGGATTTATACGGATGGGTAGAGCGGCAAGCGGGTAAATACCAGGCGAAAATTGATCGTCAGCAGACCATGAAGCTTGTGGAGCGAGTAGGAGCCGAGCTGCGTCTACTGGACAAGGAAATTGAAAAGATGGCTCTGTTTGTCGGGGTGGGGGAAAGCATCACGGATGACGCCATTGAGCTGCTCGGAGCACGTACGCTGGAGCAGGATGTATTCGGGCTGATTGAACAGGTCGCTTCGGGGAGATTGGACAAGGCACTCAGGATGATGTACGACTGCATGAAAACAGGAGAGGAGCCGATCAAGCTGCTGGCTCTCTTGGCGAGACAGTTCCGCATGCTGTTGCATGTCAAGCAATTGGCCCCGCGTGGTTATTCACAACAACAAGTGGCAGGCATGATTAAAATGCATCCCTACGCAGTGAAAAAAGCAATGGAACAAGCGCGTCATTTTTCTGAGGAATCGTTAAAAAAACTGCTAGGTATCTTGGCCGAAGAAGATTTTCGGATGAAGTCAGGGCAAGTGGACAAGCGCCTCGCCCTCGAATTATTTATTGCACGTGCACATGACGAACGAACAAAACGGTCGTGACGATTTTTTATAGTAAAAAACCCCTAGAACAAGATGTTCACGGGGTTTTTTGGCGCTTGGTCTCTTACGCTACAGGAGCGCTCAGAACGTTAAGCTTTTTCATCAAACGAGACTTTTGACGGTTTGCTGCGTTTTTATGAATGAGACCTTTCGAAGCGGCCTTGTCCAGCTTTTTCACAGCCACCAGAAGAGTAGATTTCGCCAATGCTACATCGGAAGCTGCGACAGCTTTCTCAAAGTTCTTGATGGAAGTACGCAGATCAGACTTTTGAGAAGCGCGGTGTGCGCGACGCTTTTCGATTGTTTTGGTGCGTTTAATCGCGGATTTAATGTTTGGCATGTGTGTCACCTCCTTAATACGACCATAGACATACAGTCATACAACAAAGTAATTCTAGCATGGGGCGAACCCATTTGCAAGAAAGGATTCGGAATAAAAATGCAGGATTCAAGCAAGCTAGTAGCAGGAACAAAATGGTCAGTACTTTTTTCACTTCGGATCAAAGGAGCTGATGAACATGGCACATAACATTGACTTGTCTGGTTATTCCATTCGTACGGATCTGGCCTTGGAGGCCCACGAGCTTGCTCAGCAGCAAAACCAGAGTGATATTGAAGGCATTTGGCTGCAAGCTGACGATAGCGAGCCCAATGTGAAAGTAACGAGATTGCATGTGGAAACAGAGGAAGCGGGAAAGGAAATCGGCAAGCTCCCGGGGCATTACCTAACAATTGAAGTGCCCAAGCTGCGGGATAACGACACATCGATTGAGGAGCAGGTGGCCAAGCGATTTTCCGCTGAATTTGCGATGTTTCTCAAGCAACTGGGGATCACAGAGGACAAAAAGGCTCTCGTCGTTGGTCTGGGTAACTGGAATGTGACCCCCGATGCGCTTGGACCAATGGTTGTGGAAAATTTGTTGATTACACGCCATCTGTACACGCTGGCGCCTGAAACCGTTGGAGAAGGGTATCGGGAAGTCAGTGCGTTATCACCGGGCGTCCTTGGGATTACGGGTATAGAAACGAGTGAGATTATTTTTGGCGTCGTGGAAAAAAGCAAACCCGATTTTGTCATCTGTATCGATGCACTTGCGTCCCGCGCGCTGCACCGAGTCAACACGACGATTCAAATATCGGATACAGGGATTCATCCCGGATCAGGAGTCGGAAACAAGCGCAAAGCGATTGATCAGGAGACACTTGGTGTGCCTGTGATTGCGATAGGAGTCCCTACGGTCGTTTTTGCCTCCACGATTGTAAATGATGCGATTACATACTTGCTGGGGCATTTTGGACAATCCATGGTGGAGAGCAAGCGGGCGTTTAACAAATTGGCATTAAGTACGCTGCCAGAGCGTAAGGAACCGTATACCGAAGAGGATTTGCCTGACTTGGAATCCCGTAAGACATTCATGGGATTGGTAGGTTCACTGCCGGAAGAAGAGAAACGGCAACTGATTCATGAGGTCCTCCGGCCGCTTGGACAGGATCTGGTCGTCACGCCAAAAGAAATTGATGATTTTATTGAAGGCGTGGCGAATGTGATCGCAACAGGCCTGAATCGCGCCTTGCACAGTGCCGTAAATGAAGAAAATAGCGGCTCGTATACCCACTAAGTCTTGAAAAGCTAGAGTGAGAGAGAAAAGCTAGAAAAGGGTTCTATCGTCTCTATGAGCCTCATAAGCTAAAGCATAGACAAGCACGAGGGAAAGGGAAAGTTCTCCCGACGTGCAACCATGCTACAGCTAGAGGAGTGAGACTGATGGCGACCCTCATTCAACGCCAATTCGTTGTTCTTTCATTTATAACCGCGTTCCTGTTTATCATGACAGGAGTGCTTTCGCTCGGCGGGAACCGAATCGCAATTTCGTCCTCCGCCATTCAACAGGCCGCTTCTCATATTTCCAGTCTGGCGATTTTGGGATGGATGGGGCAGGAAATTCCGGTTTTGTCCGAAACCGTGCAAGCACAGGCTGATGATCGCACGAATAGCGTAACAGGTTTTCTCTTTCGCTTGGCAACCAATATACAGCCGGGAGACTTGCGCAGCTTGCTAGGCAGGGAGCTGCCTGGGATGGTGACGACAGAGGATGCCAGATTTGTCGTACAGGGAAAGGGAGCTTCTCTCGCAGATTTTTATTTGGAGTATCCCGCCCATCCAAAACAGGTAGCAGATCAATCGCAAGTAGTTCCAATCGTAGAGCCAAAGCCGGAGGATACCACCAAGTCAGGTGAAGCAAAGCCAGCTCCTGTGCCCAATTCAATCACGGACGGTAAAAAAATCGTCTACATTTATAACTCGCACAACCGGGAATCGTGGTTTAGTGAGACGAAGTCAGTGGGAACCTCAGTCGATCATCCTACGAGAAATATATCGTTAATCAGCAAGTACTTATCAGAAGCGTTGAATGACAGAGGGATTGGTTCCGATGTGAGCACCGACGACATCTATCAACAGCTTTTGAACAAAAAAATGCATTACTCCTTTTCCTACGCGGAATCTTTGCAAGTGGTCAAAGCGGCAACAGAGAAAAACAAGGAACTGTACTACTTTTTCGATCTGCATCGAGACACAGCCCCACGAGAGCGTACGACGGTTACGATCAAAGGAAAAACGTATGGAAGAGTATTGTTCGTCATCGGAAAAAGAAACAAAAGCTACGAGAAAAATGAGGCGTTTGCAACAGAGCTGCATGAGTTGATGGAAAAAATGTACCCAGAGCTTTCGCGTGGCGTGATGGAAAAAGGCGCAAAAACGGATCATGGCGAGTATAATCAGTCACTCTCCCCGGGAAGCCTGTTAATAGAAATAGGTGGTACGGAAAACAGCGTGCAGGAAAGCAGGAATACGGCAGAAGCATTGGCAGATGTTTTCGCAGCCTATTATCAGCAAGCTGAAAAGGTAGGCAAACCAGTTTCTGACGAGCCTGCAAAGAGGTGACGGACATGAACGTGACGATGAAGCTAACTGGACTGTTAATCATCTTGCTGGTCGGGGTAGTTTTGGGATTGCAAACGGCTGAGCGTGGAATATCCAAGGTGAGCGGGGTGCCAGAGGGGCAGGCGCAAACCTTTTCCATCAAAAAAGTGGATCAAGGACAAGTAGAGATCGCGGTAATGGGCAAGCAGGTTCAGACTGCCAACCCGAAGGAAATAGTCAACTATGTCAGTCGGATCGGTTTGACTTTGGGTGGAAGCATTAAAAGTGGAGCGCAGAGTTTTGTCGATTGGGTAGGGAGTTTTTTTGAACCGTGAAAATGGTTTACGCGCAAAAAGAAGGGGTGCAGAAAGCCCCAGTGACAAAAGACCCGTACAGGCGGGTCTTTTGCATGTGACCACTGATGCTTCATGCGATCTGCTTAAACAGTGCAAGTGAGGCTATATCAACAATGAAAGGGCTATCATAAAATTCTATTACATAAGTTTCAAGCGCGAGTTAAATATTCTTTTTAGTCAGTAAAAAGGTAATAGTTAGAATTTATTGTGTTGCGAAAAAATTGAATAAATGACATAATGTCTATGGATAGGTCTATTTTGGAAGTATATTTCGGTGAGAGAGGTGAGCCACGTGTCACATCCTGTCCTACAAATCGAAAACCTGCAAACGCACTTTTTCACGGACCGCGGCCAAATCCCTGCCGTTGATGGCGTGACGATCACGGTACAAAAAGGAGAAGTAGTCGGTATCGTAGGCGAATCCGGCTGCGGAAAGAGCGTTACCTCCCTTTCCGTCATGAAGCTAGTACCCAATCCCCCAGGGAGAATCGTGGGAGGTTCGATTAAATTCAAGGGGGAGGATCTCGTATCTGTCGACGAAAAGCGAATGAGAGACATCCGCGGAAATGAAATTGCGATGATCTTTCAGGAGCCGATGACGTCTTTAAATCCGGTGTTTACGATTGGAGACCAGATAGGAGAATCAGTCCGATTACATACGAAAGCGAGCAAAAAGGACGCAAGAGCACGTGCGATTGAGATGTTGAAAAAAGTCGGAATTCCTCGAGCGGACGCGATTGTCGATGAATACCCGCACCAGCTTTCTGGAGGTATGAGGCAGCGTGTCATGATTGCGATGGCAATGGCTTGTAATCCAGCGCTTTTGATTGCAGACGAGCCTACTACTGCGCTCGATGTGACGATTCAAGCGCAGATATTGGACCTGATGCGCCAACTCAACCGGGAAGCTGACACATCCATTCTCCTCATTACCCACGATCTTGGGGTCGTTGCGGAAATGTGTCACCGTGTCGTGGTGATGTACGCAGGCAACGTGATTGAACAAGGCGATGTTCGTACGATCTTAAAAAATCCGAAGCATCCTTATACGATCGGCTTGTTGAATTCGTTGCCGAAGCTGGAAGGATCACAGGAGCGTCTCTATTCGATTCCAGGCAACGTCCCGATCCCGGGTTCGCTTACTGTCGGATGCCGTTTTGCACCTAGATGCGATAAAGTTTCAGACCGATGCCGCAGTGAGATGCCAGATTTAAAAGTGGTAGGGGACAATCACCTTTCCCGCTGCTGGCTGACCGAATAACCCGAGAGGAGCATGCAGGTGGCTGAAGATCTTCTGGTTGTAAAAAATTTGAAAAAGTACTATCCAATCACAGGCGGTGTTCTTGGAGGGGAAGTAGGTGTAGTAAAGGCGGTAGATGACGTTTCGTTTACCGTTAAGAGTGGCGAAACCTTGGGGCTGGTAGGTGAGAGTGGCTGTGGAAAGTCCACTACGGGGCGTTCCTTGCTGCGACTGATTGAACCGACCTCCGGTGAAATCAACTTTGACGGGACAGATGTCATGTCACTTTCCACAGATGCAATGAGAAAGATGAGACGTGACATGCAAATTGTCTTTCAGGATCCATTTGCTTCGCTTAACCCTAGACATAATATTGAGAAGATTTTGGAAGAACCTTTGATTGTACATGGCTTGGGTTCTTCGGCAGAGCGAAAAAAGCGCGTGCAGGAAATGCTGGAGATCGTTGGTCTGAGCAGCTATCACGCGAGCCGCTATCCGCATCAATTCAGTGGAGGACAGAGGCAGCGGATCGGTATTGCGAGAGCGCTGATGCTCAAACCCAAATTGATCGTTGCGGATGAGCCTGTGTCTGCATTAGACGTGTCCATTCAGTCGCAGGTGCTCAACCTCATGCAGGATTTGCAACGCGAATTCGGCCTTACATACTTGTTCATTGCCCACGATTTGAGCGTAGTGCGTCATATCAGTGATCGAGTTGGCGTGATGTACCTTGGCAGAATTGTCGAGCTGACGACGAGTAGCCAGTTGTATTCCAATCCGCTCCATCCGTACACGAAAGCATTACTTTCGGCTGTACCTTCGCCAGACCCTGATGCCGTACGAGAAAGAGTGATCCTCCAGGGAGATGTACCGAGCCCTGCAAAACCTCCAAGTGGCTGTACATTCCATACGAGGTGTCCCCATGTGACAGAGGAGTGTCGTACTGTGCGCCCAGAATTTGCGGATACAGGCGATGGTCACTTTGTTGCTTGTCACTTATACAAGTCCTAATCGACAAAAGGGAGTTTGCCTGCCGAATAGGAAGTCTTGTAAAGGGGGGATGCAAAGCAGGAGGTATTGTATCGGCCATTTACCAAAAAGGAACATGCGACTAATAGTAGAAAAAGGGGGATGTTTTCATGAAGAAGAGAGTTCTCTCCGCAACCATGACCAGCTTAGTGGCGCTGGCCATGCTGATTGCTGGATGCTCTAGCACTTCTACGACACAAGCGCCGGCAGAACAAGCAAAGACAGAAACTCCGGCACCTGCAACTGAGCCTGCAAAAACTGGACCGAAGCAATTAATCATCGGTCGTGGTGCAGACACAAAAGGGCTTGACCCAATTACGCAAACAGATGGTGAGACATTTAAGGTAACCGAGAACATTATGGATACATTGATTGGCTTCGCGGATGGCTCAACAGAGCTCGCTCCATCGTTGGCCGAGAAATGGGAAGTGACTCCTGATGGTCTCGTTTATACGCTGAAACTGAGATCAGGCGTGAAATTCCACGATGGAACTGATTTCAATGCAGAGGCGGTTAAATACAACTTCGAGCGCTGGAGCGACAAGAGCCATCCACAGCATTCACCAGAGGGCTACGAGTACTACGTGAGCCAGTTTGGTGGGTACAAGGGTGACGCGACTCACATTATCAAATCTGTAGAAGCAGTCGATCCGACCACTGTAAAATTCACGTTGAATCGTCCATTGGCTCCATTCCTCGCCAACCTGGCAATGTCTCCTTTCGCGATTGGTTCGCCTGAGGCATTGAAAAAGGATGTTAAGAAATTCAATGAGCACCCAATCGGTACAGGACCTTTCAAATTCGTAGAGTGGAAGCGCAACGACACGATCACACTTGAGAAAAACCCTGATTACTGGAGCCCAGGATATCCGAAGCTCGATAAACTTGTGTTCAAGGTCATTCCGGAAAACACGGCACGTCTGACTGCTTTGGCATCTGGTGAGATTGACTTGATGGATGGTCTGAACACAGATGATATCCCAGCAGTAAAAGACAACAAAGACCTGCAACTCTTCCTGCGTCCTACTAATAACATCGGATACATCGGCTTCAACGTAGAGAAGAAGCCACTCGACAATCCAAAGGTTCGTGAAGCCATTGCTTATGCGATTAACAAACCTGAAATCGTAACAGCCTTCTTCGATGGGGTTGGAGAACCAGCAGTCAACCCAATGCCAAAAACGATGTGGGGACATAACAACGATATTAAAGATCGTGAGTTCAACCTCGATAAAGCAAAACAATTGCTGGCCGAAGCAGGACATCCAAACGGCTTTAAAATTAAGTTTTGGGCAATGCCAGTTCCACGTCCGTACATGCCAGAAGGTGTGAAGATTGCAGAAGCAATCCAGCAAGACCTGAAGAAAATCGGGGTTGATGCTGAGATCGTGACGATGGAATGGGCAACGTATTTGGAAAAGACCCGTTTGGGTGAGCAAGAAATGTTCATGCTTGGTTGGACAGGTGACAATGGCGACCCTGACAACTTCTTGGCTGTCTTGCTCGACAAAAACAACATCGGAAGTAACAACTATACACGCTGGGCAAACGAAGAAGCACATCAATTGATGATGAAAGCACAGTCCACCCCAGACCAAGCAGAGCGCGAAAAAATGTACAAAAAAGTACAAGAGATCATTTTCAAAGATGTGCCAATGGTTCCGCTGGCACACTCCACACCAGCATTGGCAGGAAAAGCGAATATCGTAGACTACAACCCGCATCCAAAAGGATCTGAAAGTTTGGAAAAGGTAGACTTCAAGTAAGCTGATTCATCGGAAAAGGGTAAGAGGAGTGCATACCTCTTCTTACCCTCCTTTCATTCATTTAGCCATTATTTTATGCAGGAAGGCGAGGAGATGGCATTGCTAGCTTACAGCATTCGAAGAATTTTAATGCTCATTCCTGTCTTAGTGGGCATGTCAATCATCGTTTTTTCCATTATTCGTGCCATCCCTGGTGATCCGGCTTTGACGATTTTGGGAGAAAAGGCAACACCACAAGCGATTGCAGACATACGAGAAGCTTTGGGATTGAATAATCCGTGGTACATACAGTATTTCGATTATATGAAAAATATTTTGAGTGGAAATCTTGGGGAATCATTGCAAACGAATGCGCCGATTTCAGATGAAATCATGCCTTATTTGGCGGCGACGACTGAACTTACAATTGTGAGCATGCTGATTGCGGTGTTTATCGGTGTAAATGCAGGGATTCTTTCTGCGTGGAAGCAAAACTCCTGGTTTGACTACTGTGCGATGTTGATCGCTTTGGTTGGTGTATCCATGCCGATTTTTTGGCTAGGTTTGATGGAGCAATGGGTGTTTGCCCAAGAACTGAAATGGCTGCCATCAGTTGGTCGCGACAATTCGCGTAATCCCATAGAGGCTATTACGCACTTTTATATACTGGATACGATGATGGCTGGTCGTTGGGATCAGCTATGGGAAGTTATCAAGCATTTGATCCTGCCGGGAATCGCGTTAGGTACGATCCCGATGGCGATCATTGCACGTATCACTCGTTCGAGCATGCTGGAAGTCATGCGTGCCGACTATGTCAGAACCGCTCGCGCAAAAGGGCTGACACAGTTTTGGGTCGTGTACAAGCATGCGCTGAAAAATGCCCTGATCCCTGTCTTGACGGTAATTGGTTTGCAAACAGGGTTGTTGTTGGGTGGAGCAGTTTTGACAGAGACGATCTTTGGATGGCCAGGAGTTGGTCGCTATATTGTGACCGCCATTGGAAACCGTGACTATCCGGTTATCCAATCCGGTATCCTTGTAATCGCGACGATTTTCGTCCTGATCAATCTCTTGGTCGACCTTCTGTACGCCTATATCGATCCGCGCATCAAATATCGCTAAGGAGGGACGAAGAGACATGGCACAACCACAATTACAACCACAATTACAACCACAAGATCAGGTAGTACCTTTAAAAGTGAAGCATGAAGAAGTAGTCTCTCCTTGGAAGGATGCATGGAGGACACTGCGAAAAAACAAGCTGGCGTTGGTGGGCTTCGGGATCATTTTGTTTTTCATTGTTGTGGCGGTACTAGCTCCATGGATTGCTCCGTATCCGTACGACAAAGGCGAGCTCGTGATGAAAAACAAGCCACCTTCTGAAGCGCATTGGTTTGGAACAGATTACAATGGTCGTGATGTCTTTAGTCGCGTTATTTATGGGGCACAAATCTCCTTGTGGGTAGGGACGTTCTCTGTCATTGGCTCCGTTCTCGTAGGGACCTTGCTTGGTCTTTTGGCAGGATACTATGGCAGATGGATCGATACGATCATTTCGCGTCTCTTTGATATTATGCTTGCCTTTCCGAGTATTCTTTTGGCAATCGCTGTCGTTGCCATCTTGGGGCCATCTTTGCAAAACGCCTTGATTGCCATTGCGATTATTAACATTCCGACATTTGGGCGGTTAGTACGCGCCCGTGTATTGAGCTTAAAGGAAGAGGAATTCGTCATGGCCGCACGGGCAATCGGAATGAAAAATTCCCGGATTATCATGCAGCATATTTTGCCGAACAGCCTCGCACCCATCATTGTGACCGGGACGATGGGGATCGCAACAGCAATTATTGAAGCAGCTGCACTTGGCTTTCTCGGACTGGGAGCACAAGCGCCAGAACCAGAATGGGGAAAAATGCTCGCTGATTCACGTCAGTACATTCAGAAAGCACCATGGACCGTTATTTTTCCAGGGCTCTCTATTATGCTGACAGTTCTCGGCTTTAACTTAATTGGGGACGGCTTGCGTGATGCACTCGACCCGCGGATGAAGAGCTAGTCCAATCACAAAAAGACAGAAGGGAATGGAGATACCATCCTTCTGTCTTTTCTTATTTACCCTTCTTCCATGAAGGTGCGGCACAACTGATTGAGTGCAGGTGCAGCTTTCGTAATGACTTGATGCTTTACGTTTGGGATTATTTCAAGTCTTGCCTTTGGCAATTTCATTGTCAGCATTTGCGCATAATGATGAATACGTTTATCTTGTCCGCCATAGGCAAGTAAAATCGGAAGCTGGATGTTGCCCAGGCGCTCTGTACATTGATAGCGGTGTCCGGCAGTATAAAGGTATTTTAAGCTGGTGGGATCTGTTTTGGAGGCGTGCGCCGTCCATTTTTCCCGCATTTCTGGGCTATTGACATGTGAGGAGGCAATGGAACGGGCAAGAAGAGGGACTCCGTGAAGCATCGACAACGCTCGTGCCATCCAAAATCGTCCATGCAAATACAGGTCATTCACTTCGGAAAAACCGCTCACGAGTATACCTCCTCGCGCATGATCAGGATAACGAAGGCAATATTCAAGGGCGATAGAAGCACCTTGGGAGTACCCCAAAATAAAGGGACGCTCAATGCCGAGAGACGGGATCAGCTTATGGAGTCGTTCTGCCAATTCCCCAATAGAATAGGGCTTCTCCATGGGCGAACTGTCACCATGTCCGGGCAAATCAGGGACAATGAGTTGATAAGTATCTGCGAGTGTTTGCTGATAAACAAAATTGATAGAGCCGATGCATGGCGCATGGATACACAATAACGGCTGGCCTTTCCCCGATATGTGAAAAGCAAACTGCTTGCCATCCTGATGGACGAGTATTTGTTCCATTTTCGTTTTCACCCCACCCTTAGGTTGTCCGATCCGAAGTAGATTTTGCAATTGAACTCTTCTTTTTTTGATGGGGAAGTGGTATTCTCGCAATAGAATAATTGGTGAAAGCAGGGTGAAGAAGTTGTTTCAAGAGCGCATTTCGAAGCTCCACACGTTTTTGACAGAGCAAGAGCTGAACGCGGTGTTGATTACCTCTCCCAAGCACGTCTACTATTTGACCGGATTTTTTACTGACCCGCATGAACGTTTTATGGGTCTTGTTATTCCTGCTGAAGGAAAGCCTTCCTTAATTGTACCTGCTCTTGATCGTGAGGCAGCAGCAGAGGCTTCGTTCGTTCAAGATATCCATACACATACGGATATCCAAAACCCGTATGAAATCCTCAAGCAAGTGTTGCCAGCGAACTTGGCGAAGCTCGGCATTGAAAAAAGTCATATGACTGTCGAGCGCTATGAAGCACTTGGACAAGTTGTTCTGGCGTCGAGCTATGTGGACGTGGAAGAGCCACTGCGTGAAATGCGTTTGATCAAATCTCCGGATGAAGTGGATCGTCTGAAGCATGCTGTTCAGTTGGTCGAAGATTCCTTGCGGGAGACCCTGAAAAAAGTCAAGACAGGCATGACCGAGACAGAAATCGTAGCTGAGCTGGAATTCCAGATGAAGCGCTTGGGCGCAGAAGGTCCATCCTTTACGTCCATGGTATTGGCAGGGGAGAAGTCCGCTTTGCCACATGGGAAGCCAGGAACGCGCCAGGTGCAAGAAGGCGACTTGCTTTTGTTTGATATCGGGGTAGCTGCGAACGGATATGTATCCGATATTACTCGTACCTTTGCTGTTGGCGAGATCAGTGCCCAGCTACAAGAAATTTACGAGACAGTTTTGGCTGCCAACGAAGCGGCAATTGCTGAGATTCGTCCGGGTGTGAGCTTTGCGCATTTGGATAAAACCGCTCGCGATGTTATCACCGCAAAAGGCTACGGAGAATACTTCATGCACCGCCTTGGGCATGGACTAGGGATGGATGTACATGAATATCCGTCTGTTCACAGCCAGAACCAAGAAGTGCTTCGTCCAGGAATGGTCTTTACCATCGAGCCGGGCATCTATTTGCCAGGAGTAGGCGGCGTGCGAATTGAAGACGATGTCTTGGTTACGGAAACAGGCGTTGAAATACTCACGCAGTTCCCGAAAAAACTAACTTCTATCAACCAATGAAGAAGTTGGAAAAATTGAATACGTATCGAATGGTGCTGGATGGCATATGCCGTCAGCTTAAAAGGGAAGTCCGGTGAAAAACCGGCGCGGTCCCGCCACTGTAACGAGGAGCGCCTAGCGAATAGCCACTGTTTTTTGCGAGACAAAAAATGGGAAGGTAGCTGGGTGTGTTGATCCGTAAGCCAGGAGACCTGCCATGCGATCATTTACAATCGACCCACGAGGATGGGGCAGATGTGGAAACAGTCTATGAAAGGGCGCCTTTGCGCCTGTTATGGCTATATCTACGTTTGTCATGCACCTCCCGATTGAAATGGGGGTGCTTTTTTTGTGGAAGCAATTGGTTTACTACAACATTTATAAAAGAAAAAGGGGATTACAGATGTTTCATACAATCAGAACACATACAGTAATGAAAGGACTAGCTTTCGGTATCATGACAGCTGCCATGCTTTTGGTTTCGGCATGTGGCTCCACTACGGTAACACAAGCCCCAGCCAAAACAGAACAAACCGCTGCTCCAGCAGCAGAGAGCAAGCCTGTAACACTCACCAATAATGGCATCGAAATGACCTATCCAAAAGCACCTGAGCGTGCCGTGACATTGAACCAACACGTAACCGAAATCATGCTGGCATTGGGCCTGGCTGATAAAATGGTCGGAACCGCTTACCTAGACGATAAAATCCTTCCAGAGTTAAAACTAGAATACGACAAGGTTCCGGTACTGTCTGACAAGTATCCAACCAAAGAAGTGCTGCTGGCAGCGAACCCAGACTTCGTGTACGCCGGATGGAAAAGCGGATTCGGCGAAAAGGGCGTAGGATCGATGCAGGATTTGGAAAAGGTCGGCATCAAATCGTACCTGCAAGAATCGTCTAGCAAGCCTGGTCCAACGATCGACGATGTGTTCGCGGATATTACGAACATCGGACGCATTTTCCGTGTGGAGGACAAAGCCAATGATTTGATCCATAAAATGAAGAGTGAAATGGATCAAACGATTAGCAAAATCGGCAAGGTGGACGAGCCACTTAAAGTGTTCGTGTACGACAACGGGGAAGATAAGCCATTCACAGCAGCCAACAATTACATGACGTCCTTAATCAAGACGGCTGGCGGCAAGAACATTTTTGACGATATTCAAAAGGGGTGGGCAGAGGTCAGTTGGGAACAAGTAGTGAGTCGCAATCCGGACGTGATTATTGTCGTAGACTACGGGGACAGAACTGTTGAGCAAAAACGCAATTTCCTTTTGACCAAAAAAGAACTGGCAGATATTCCAGCGATTAAAAATCAACGACTGGTTGTATTGCCATTGTCTGCGGCTTCTGAAGGCGTTCGAGCACCGATTGCTCTGAAAATTTTGGCGGAAGGACTCTACCCGGATAAATTCAAATAGAGTACGCCCCTTTTAAGGGAGGGAATAGCACTGCAACAGATCAAGTTACCTTCTATCATCATTACGTTATTGGTTGGACTCTTCCTCTCGATTACGTTCGCAGTTACGCTGGGATCGGTGGAGATTAAACCGACTACGGTATGGAAAATCGCCTTATCAAAAATTCCGATGTTGACCCAATGGATTGAGGTGGACTGGTCCAAAGGGGAGCAAACAATTATTTGGGATATTCGCTTTCCGCGTGTACTCTTGGGGGCGATCGTCGGCGCAGGTCTGTCTGTCGTGGGAGTAGCGATCCAATCGTTAGTTCGCAACTCCCTGGCGGACCCGTATGTGTTAGGCGTATCTTCAGGTGCTTCCGTTGGAGCTACTTCGGTAATTATTTTCGGAGCATTCAGCATGTACGGGCAGTATGCGTTAACCTTTGGCGCTTTTACAGGCTCCCTCGTGTCTATTATTCTCATTTTTACGCTATCCCGTATTGGAGGACAAAACTCGACGGTACGCCTGCTCATGGCTGGAATTGCGATATCTGCGATCTTGTCGGCCATTACCAGTCTCCTTGTGTTTTCAGCGCCGAATGAGCATGGAATTGGGACGGTGCTGTTTTGGTTAAGTGGCAGTCTGGCTGGCGGCAAATGGGAGTACCTGACGATCCCTACATTGATTGTCGTCATCTGTCTCATCGTCTTAATGGCCCAATACCGCTCGCTCAATGCGATGCTGATGGGCGAGGAGTCAGCGGGGACACTGGGGGTTAATACGGTACAATTCCGCAAGCTTCTCCTGGTGATCACGGCACTACTCACGGGGGTGATCGTGTCCATCGCGGGATCAATTGGTTTTGTCGGATTAATGATGCCCCATATTGTCCGTGTGATGGTCGGATCAGATCACAGACGTGTCCTGCCTGTCAGCGCTTTGTTTGGCGCGATATTTCTCATCTGGGTTGATGTAGTCGCCAGGCTCGCATTTGCACCGGAAGAGCTGCCGATCGGTATTTTGACAGCGCTGTGTGGTGGACCATTCTTTATCTGGTTGATGTTGCGGAGTTCTTATTCCTTTGGAGGTAGCGGACGATGAATTTGCAGGTTGAGAATATATCGGTCGAACTGGAGAAAAAGGGAATCTTGCGCAACGTCAGTCTGGAGGTGCGCTCCGGAGAGTTTGTGGGACTGATCGGGCCGAATGGCAGTGGGAAGTCCACATTGCTAAAAAGCATTTATCGGGTACTGAAGCCGCGTTCGGGATGGATCTCACTGGATGGCGACAACGTATACAAGTTAACCTCGCGTCAAAACGCTCAGCGAATGGCGGCAGTACGGCAGGAGTCCTCTGTTGAATTTGATTTTTCGGTAACCGAAATCGTGAATATGGGGCGTGCTCCGCATAAACGACTATTTCAGTCTGATAACGCAGAAGACCATCAAATTTGTGAAGAAGCACTACAGCGTGTAGGGATGCATACATATGCCGATCGCAGCTTTTTCAGTTTATCGGGTGGGGAGAAGCAGCGGGTGTTAATTGCCAGAGCTTTGGTGCAGCAAGCCCAGTTCCTTGTCCTTGACGAACCGACGAATCATTTGGATGTTCGATACCAGTTGCAGGTGATGGATCTGGTCAAAAATCTCGGGATTACGGTGTTGTCCTCGTTGCATGATCTCAATATTGCAGCCATGTACTGTGATCGTCTGTACGTGATCTGTGACGGGGAAATCGTTACATCAGGGACGCCAGAGGAGGTCTTGACACCCACTCTGATCCGGGATGTTTTCGGAGTAGAGACAGAAGTGACGACCCATCCTATTACTGGGAAAAAGCATGTATATTTCTACTCGGAAGCGATCCGTGTGAAACCATCTATCCAGAAGGTAACAAGTGGAGCCAACTGTCGGGGGACAAGTTGAGTTTCTTTGATTTTCATAAGAGGGGATGCCTAGTCGGCGTCCTTTTTTGTTAAGTCGACGGCAGTAAAAGCGGAAAGAACCTCGCTCCAACTGTCGGGGCCTTACCTGTTAGATGCAAAGGTTCTCTTATTGATCAAAGGAGCCGTGCAATACGTCGCGAATTTGTTGGTAAGAAAAATCCATAGAACAAGATGGGAGATGACCCGTATGACGGAAGTAACGAGAGAACAGGCGCGCAAATTTCATGACGGTGTTCACGTTCTGGATGGGCATTTTGATTTGCTGATGGATGTGGAGATTCAGCGTGGATACGGTCGAACCAAAATGATCGAGACGGAGTATTTGCCACGGTTTCAGCAGGGGGGCGTGCATTCCCTCGTGGCAGCCGTGTTCGTCGAGGATGCATTTGTACCGGAGATGAGTCTGCGCAAGGCGCTCAACCAGATCAGCGCTATGCATGCAGAGGCGGCAGAGTCACCCGAGCACATCGTCCTCGCCAAAAATCTGGATGATTTACAACGGGCAAGAGCGGAGCAAAAAGTATCGTTCATTCTGTCGTTGGAAGGGGCAGAGCCGCTGCATAACGATTTGAGTCTCTTGCGTGTCTTTTATGAGCTCGGAGTACGGATGATGGGGCTGGTTTGGAGTCGACGCAATTTCGTTGGGGACGGTAGCTTTTTTGCACCGGTGCGCGAAGGAAAAAAAGGAGGCATTACCGACTTCGGTGTGCGTCTTATCGAAGAAGCGGAAAAGCTGGGCATCGTCATCGATGTGAGCCATTTGAATGACGAAGGATTCTGGGACGTGATGGAAATCGCTGAAAAGCCAGTGATTGCTTCTCATTCCAATAGCCGAACAGTCGTACCGACGATGCGTAATTTGACAGATGAGCAGATCAAAGCGATTGCGGAAAAGGACGGACTTGTCGGGTTGAATGCGTTTAGCATGTTCACAGCGGCTAACAACACTGACGCAACTATTGAGAGACTGATAGATCATGTTGACTATATGAAAAAGCTTGTTGGAGCAAGGTACATTGGTATAGGCCTAGACCTGTGCGATGATTTGACGAAATATTTGCCCTTGGACAAGATTGCCAAAACCGAAGAAATGCCATTTGACGTAGTAAAAGGTCATGCGTCTCTTCCTGAAATTACGCGTGAACTGATGAAGCGTAGGTACACGGATACAGAAATCGAAGGAATCTTGGGTGGCAATTTCCTCAGAGTGTATCAGCAAGTGTGGAAGTAGATCAGATAACAGGAGGAATGCCGGATGGCACAGACTGGTTTTACATTAGTTTCTTTTGGTTATTATCAATCTGGTATCAAGGTAGCTGATATACGTTTTGAGGATGGGGAAGTTTGGCATCGAAGTTCAGGTTGGGATGAGGGTGGTGCGGCTGAAGGTCTATTTGCACAACTGATTGAAGGGGAAGCAGCCTACGAGTTGCCTCTCCTCATCCTGGCACAAAAGCTGCTGGAATGGGAGAGAATCGACTGGGAGAGCGAACAAGTCGTATTTTTGGAAAACGGAGGGCACTACCGACGCCATCTATCCATCGAAGGAACGGGTCCCGCAGGGCAAAAGCAAGCGTGGATCTGGGCGGCGCGCGAAGCAGCGCAGCCAATTGACCTGATCATTTGTGAAAACGAAGTCATCGCATTTGTGCTGACAGGTCGCGGTGATAGTGTCGTATTGGCGAAAACAGGGTGGGAGAATTTGACGCCACTTACCATGTGGCAGGACCCTCTGCTGTCTGAAGTTAACTACGGTGTACATCATTTGGGTAGGCATGATGTAGAGATGAGGGATGGCATTCGTTTGGCGACCGAGGTTTGGTTGCCTGCGGGCTTGGCGGAAGGACAGCGAGTTCCAACGATCTTCATGCGCACTCCCTATGGACGGATGGATGGCGTTTTTCGCCGTTTACCCTTTGTAGCACGCGGATATGCGCTGGTTGTTCAGGATACACGCGGACGAGAGGATTCCGAGGGAGAGTGGGTTCCACTCGTTCACGAGCGCAATGATGGAGACGACAGCCTCAACTGGATCGCGAGTCAGGGGTGGTCGGATGGCAGCATCGGGATGCTCGGAGGATCGTATGTGGGGTATGTGCAATGGGCTGCGGCTGCAAGCGGAAATCCACATTTGAAGGCGATTTTCAGCTACGTGACAGTAGGAACACCTTATGTGGACATCCCGCGCAAAGGGGGAACGATTCTTGGTGGTCTGTCATGGATTTTCATGATGGCAGAGAAACGGCGAAATGTTGCAGCTCTTTCCCGGGATGACTGGAGGGAGGTCATCAAGGTGCGTCCGATCAAGGAAATCCCGCAAAAAGTGCTAGGGAAAGAAATCCCGTTTTGGACAAAATGGATGGAGCATCCGGACGGAGACGATTTCTGGGCCATGTCAGACTGGAAACGGCATGCGGATCAGGTGAAGGTGCCTGCTTTCCTCGTATCAGGTTGGTATGACGACAACGGGATGGGGACGAGCGAATCGTGGGAGGTTGTCTCACGAAATGTACCAGAGCACGCCAGACTCATCTTGGGGCCGTGGTATCACAAGGCGAATACGACGCGAGAAATCCATCATGTGCCCTTCGGAAACAACGCTATCCGTTACGATCTGGATGTGACACAGCTCCGCTGGTTTGACCGCTATTTAAAGAGAGTGGAAAATGGCGTCGATCAAGAGCCGCGTGTCGAGTACTACATGGTGGGAGAAAACGAATGGAAGACCTCGCAGACTTGGCCGCCAGCGGAGATGACACTGACGAATCTGTATCTGAGTAGTGGGGGAAACGCCAATACGAGCGCCGGAGATGGAACACTGACCCTGTCCATCCCAGATGAACAGGCGGTCGATACGTACAGCTATGATCCGCTAGATGCAGCACCGTATCTGCTGGATTTGTCCGAGAATGAAAACAGCGTACCGGAAAACTATCGTGATGTGGAAAAACGCTCAGATGTCCTTGTCTACACATCGGAGCCATTGGAAGAGGAGGTCGTCATCGCGGGAGAAATCTCGGCTGTTATCTATGCATCTAGCTCAGCGCGGGATACAGATTGGCTGGTGCGGCTGTGTGATGTAGATGAGGAAGGCAATTCGATTCGTTTATCGGACGGGATTATATGCGCGCGCTACCGTTACTCGTTTACGGAGCCCGAGCTACTTGTTCCAAGACAAATCGAATGCTATGAGATTCGCATGACCAAGATCGCCAACGTCTTCCAGAGGGGTCACCGTATTCGCGTCTCGGTTACTTCTGGTGCTGAGAACTTCTCGTTCCCGAATCCGAATACAGGCAACGATCTGGCAACGGAAACTGAGACGATCATCGCCTCGCAACGTGTCTATCATGACAGCAAGTATCCGAGTCATATCAAGCTCCCTCTCTTACGGTCTGGGGGAAGTAAGGAATCTTCAGGAGGTAATTAAAGCATTATGGCTATTTACAGTTGTAGAAAATGCAAGTTCCGTTACGACGAGTGGCTAGGTGATACGAAAAATGGCGTCCCGCCTGGAGTGCCTTTTCCTCATTTAGCAGGTTCTGTGTGTACGGAATGTGAGATGAATGAGGAAGGACGGCACTTGCCGCTTCCTGAAACGAAGTACACGAACGTAGAAGCTACGTATTACGATCAGTTTGCCGGAAAGGCTAGCATCGCTTTTTATCGAAACTGGTTGCTGCGAGAAGCGGAGCAATCACCGGTTTCTGTGCTGGAGATGGGTGTTGGAACAGGGAGAATTGCCATTGAGCTGGCACGGAATGGCTTGCCCGTCTGCGGGGTCGATTGGAGCCCGGATATGCTTGCGATGGCCACCAAAAAGAAACGGCGCATATTAAAAGGGAAAGAAGAACTGCTGGAGCTGGTAGAACAGAATATGTGGGAGCTGGAGCTAGGTCAGCAATTTACGCATGTGCTTCTTCCAGAAGGGATATTTCAGCAGGCCACCTGTAGAGACAAGCAACGTCAATTGCTTTCGATCATCCACGATTACATAACGGAGGACGGAACAGTGGCAATTGACTTACTGTTGCCGCCAGTAAAAAATCAATGGGCAACGATGCAACGCAAATTCGTTTTCCCGGATCGCATGGTGTATCAAAAGGTGGAGGGGGAAACCTCACTCTTGGATCAAAAGTTCCGCTACACGCTTACTTATGAGACTTTTCTTGATCAGATCGAGCAGCCGAGGTATCGCGTAGAACGCGAGATGGCATTGCTTTTGCCTACAGAGCTTGAGCTGTTATTGGAAGGATCAGGCTTTCGCGTCATCTATAGCAGAGAGAATGTATTCCACAAGCAAGACTTCGATCCGAGTCAAGCGGACGAGGGCTACGATATGGATCGTTGGCAGCATGGTGGGTATCCGTTCGCTGAGCCTGTCGGAACACCGGGTGGAGCTACTCGCTGGACAATTTTGGCGAAAAAAATTTCTTCCTCGACTTTGTAACAAAACGTCTGCTGCTGCATCTAACCAGTGAATGCGAGTGAAGGAGGTCACGCCCTTGGAAAAATTGCAGCCAACGACAGATGCTGCTTTTGAACAAATCATGAGGGAATATGGGACCCGCGTGCTTCGACTCGTCACTTTTCTGGTCAAAGATCGCAGCTTGGCAGAGGATATTACCCAAGATGTCTTCGTTAAGGTGTATCGGCATCTTCCACGCTTTCGGCAGGAGAGCAGTGTGCACACGTGGTTATATCGAATCGCGGTTAATGAGTGCAAAGGTTATTTGCGTTCTTGGTCGTTCCGCCATATTCTTCCCCGCTCGTGGATGAGACAGGATGGGGAGCTTTCTACAGAAAGTCTTGTGCTCGATCAAGCCGAGAAGGACCAGCTCGTTGCGGAAGTGTTGCAGCTTTCTCCGCTCTATCGTCAAGTGATTGCCCTTCATTACTATGCGGATTTATCCATCGGAGAGGTGGCTGAGGTGCTAGGAGTAACGGAGGGAACAGTCAGAACTCGGTTGCATAGGGCAAGACAGCAACTACGGCAGAGTATGGGAGAGGGGAGGGACTGGGAATGGACGAAAACCGATGGCTCGCGGATTTAAAGGAACGGGCAGATCAGACCATTTTGCGTGATGTACAGTTCACTGCATCGATGGAAGAGCGAGTGCGGCAGCGGGTGAGGTCTGGGACTGGGTGGATGACTAGCTGGAGGAAGTTAGCCTTGCCGGGCGTTGTGCTGACGATGGGCTTGCTCTTGTGGTTTGGGCTCCCCATTCAGGAGGAGAGACAATCTGCACAGCATGTGATAATACCTCCACAACAAGAGACACAAATACCTTCCTTGTTGCCAGGGGGCCAAATCGTCGAAGCCGACTTGTGGAAGCTGTCACCTTTTTTGTCTTCCACTTACGACAATCAGTCCTTTTCTTATTTGGGAGAAAAGCCTGTCCGCATCATGACAGATCAGGACGGTTTCTACGAAGGACAGACGCAGCGGGTGATATGGCTGTTGAATGGGGATTACGCCCCAAAAATAGAGATCACTGCTTACAACACCGATGGGACCCGTCTGTCATTGGGCAGCTACGAGGCTATGGACCCCTTATACGATGCAGATGGTCATTTTCCATCAGGGATTGTGTTGCCTGAACCGGGGAAATGGAAGCTGGAAGCAAGATCAGGAGGCAAACATCTCGGACAAGTTTTTGTCGAGGTGAAAAAAGGGATAGCACCTGCGAACCGTCAATTGGTTGGGCCTATCATTCAGCAGTATTTAGAGACGGAAAGCGTCAAGCTGGGGTGGCTGGGAAAATATCGAGAGATAAACGTTGAGTTGCTTGGAGTGGAAGCGCCAGACGCTGCGAAGCGAACCGTATACGCTTGGGTGAAAATAACGGGTAGCCATACTTCCGCGCTCAGTGCACCGATGATCTTTCAAATTGTCTACAATGGAAATGCTTATCGGGTTACTGACTTCCAAATGCCCGAGGACGGCAGCAACTACCAGAGCAGCCTAGAAAAACTGTTTCCACCAAAAGTGCTGGAACAAGTTCAAAATCGATCAAAAACAAAGTGAGAATGACAAAACGGACCTTTGCCTAAAAGAAGGTCCGTTTTTCGCTTTTCATGTCTATCCGTATATTTGAGCGCCTATCGCCCAGTACGTTCCATTACGGCGAGGTAGGCTATTCGCATTCGCAACCATCACTGGGGGATGGGAAACCTGTGTGAAGCCGTTTTGCTCCAAATAAGTGTGAAACGCTACTTGTTCTTCCGGTACGTCTATTCGCACACGTCCGGTATGATGCTGTGTCAGCTTGTACAAGAGGTTTTCAGCCATACCAGCATTCTCTGCGACGATCGGCCCCACGATAAGATTGACCGGGCCTTGTACGGCGAAGCCATATCCGATGACCTTGCCGGAGGGATTTTTGGCTACCAGACAGGTACTTGCTTGTCTCATGCGTATATCGAGAAAATGAGTGCGACTGCTACCCAGTGCTGTTTTGTCTAATTCAAGCACGCTCGAGAAATCGTCCAACTCCATTGGTGCAATTTCAAATTCGTCATTCGCTTCGTTTTGCGGAGGTGCTTCAGGCACAAAGCGTTCAGCTATAAACTTTCGAATACGATCCACCGTCTGGAACCCGAGATTTTTGTACAATGGCTCTCCTTCTGGAGTCGCAATGAGCATGATCGATGTATCCGTAGAAACAGATGCCATGCACGCCTTCATAAGCTGGCGACCATACCCTTTGCCTTGCGACGAGGGATGGACAATCACCATACCGATGCTCGCAAGCTTGTCATCGTACGGAATGATAGCCGCGCATGAAAGTAGGGTGCCATTCGCGTCTTTGTGACCGAATGCGGTTCCGATAGACAGAATTGTGCGAATTTCCGATTCGTCGTAATCCCAGCCTACGGAATCAGATAAGGCAATGAGACCGGGAATATCCGCTATGGTTAAGGAATGCAAGCAAGAGTCAACGCTGTTCACTTTGATCATTCTCCGTTTCCTTCTTTGTGTTCACGGCGATATCGTTCAATACTTCCGCCACTTTTGTACGTGTAGCAGCCAAGCGGTTCGCAGCTCCATGCTCATGTAGTGGATCGCTCCACGTGAACCCGTCATGATGAAACCGTGGGATGACATGCATATGAAAATGAGTCAGATCGTTAAAAGCACCGCCGTTTTGACAAATGGTAATGCCATCGGGCTTGTACAACTTGTTAAGGGCGTGGGACAGAGAGGTGGCTGCCTCGCATACCTTTTGCATCGTACATTCATCCAAGTCTGTCCAATCTACGAAATGCTGCTTCGGAAGAATGAGTACATGACCTTCCGAAAAAGGATCGATATCCAATAGGCATGCCACCCATTCGTTTTCAAAGACGATATGTGATTCTACGATTCTATGGGCCAACCGACAGCCCAAACAGTCGGCTTGCTGTGCATTCATTCCTAGCCACCTCCATGCTATTTACCACTTTAGCACAGGAAAAGTTTGGATACGAGAAAAAGGAGGCAAATGCCTGATTCTCTTTGGTTGCTCTTTATATCATCGGTTTGTTATAATTACTGTTAGTGTATTTTTTGCGAGGCGCAATCTGAACGTTTGAATGGATTCGCGTGGGAGGGAACGAACAACACATGGATCGTCGTGAAAGACAAAAAAGGATACGAAATTTTTCCATCATCGCCCACATTGACCATGGAAAGTCGACGCTGGCAGACCGCATTTTGGAGCTGACCGGTGCTTTGACTGCACGTGAGATGGAAGCCCAGTTTCTTGACACGATGGAGCTGGAAAAAGAGCGCGGGATTACGATTAAGCTCAATGCCGTGCGTTTGAACTATAAAGCAGATGACGGTGAGGAGTACATTCTCCACCTGATTGACACCCCTGGACACGTCGACTTTACGTATGAAGTATCCCGCAGTTTGGCTGCCTGTGAAGGAGCTATTCTCGTCGTGGATGCGGCACAAGGGATCGAAGCCCAGACATTGGCTAACGTGTATTTAGCGTTGGACAGCAACCTGGAGATCATCCCGGTCATCAACAAGATCGACCTGCCGAGCGCAGAGCCTGAGCGCGTGAAGCAAGAGGTTGAAGACGTGATCGGTCTGGATGCCAGCGATGCGGTTCTGACTTCTGCCAAAGCAGGTATCGGGATTAAAGAAGTACTGGAAGCTGTTGTGCAAAAAGTACCTGCTCCAGAGGGAGACCCGGATGCACCTCTCCAGGCTTTGATTTTCGACTCCTATTTTGATGCGTATCGTGGCGTTATTGCCTCCATCCGTGTCATTAACGGAACCTTGAAAAAGGGTATGAAAATCAAAATGATGGCGACAGGCAAGTCGTTCGAAGTAACCGAAATCGGTACATCGACACCACGCCAAACACAAGTAGAAGAATTAACGGTTGGAGATGTAGGCTACGTAGCTGCTTCCATTAAAACTGTGGGAGACACCAGTGTGGGGGATACCATTACAGATGCGAATCGCCCTGCAGCTGAACCGCTGCCTGGTTACCGCAAGATCAACCCGATGGTTTTCTGTGGTTTGTACCCAATCGAAACGAACGAGTACAACGATCTGCGCGATGCATTGGAAAAGCTCCAGCTAAACGATGCGTCCCTGCAGTTTGAGCCGGAAACTTCCCAAGCACTTGGCTTTGGTTTCCGTTGTGGTTTCTTGGGACTTCTGCACATGGAGATCATCCAGGAGCGGATCGAACGGGAATTCAACATTAACTTGATTACGACCGCGCCGAGCGTTATTTATCGCATTACCAAAACGAACGGCGAAGTATTCGAAATCGACAACCCGTCCAAAATGCCGGAAGCACAAAAGATCGAAATGGTCGAGGAGCCTTACGTTACGGCTACAGTCATGGTACCGAAAGAATACGTCGGTGATGTTATGCAGTTGTGCCAAGGTAAACGCGGTGAGTTTCTTGACATGCAGTACCTGGGTGAGAACCGCGTGCAGCTGAAGTACGACATGCCATTGTCCGAGATCGTCTATGATTTCTTTGACATGCTGAAGTCCGGAACAAAAGGATATGCATCCTTTGACTACGAGCTGGGTGGCTACAAAGCTTCTAAGTTGGTGAAAATGGATATTCTCCTCAACAGCGAAGTGGTGGATGCTCTGTCGTTTATCGTACACAAAGATACGGCCTATGCTCGTGGTAAAGTCATTTGCGAAAAGCTGAAGGAATTGATTCCACGTCAGCAATTCGAGGTGCCGATTCAAGCAACCATCGGACACAAGGTTGTCGCTCGTGAAACGATCAGTGCGTTGCGTAAAAACGTTCTTGCTAAATGTTACGGCGGGGACATCTCGCGTAAGCGTAAACTGCTCGAAAAGCAAAAAGAAGGAAAGAAGCGCATGAAGTCTGTCGGTTCCGTAGAGGTACCACAAGAAGCATTTATGGCTGTATTGCGCATGGATGATAAGAAGTAGCAGTCTCCCCCCACCAAAAAGCCACCAATGGGCGAAATGGTGGGGGATTTATTTTTTTTCATACATAAGTTACTCGAAGGTTAACGGTATGAAATAGGATGTAGAATGCGACGACATAGGCAGAATTTTTAAATCTGCTTCTGTCGTCTTTCTTTTTGGCACATTCCGTTCTGATGACATGAAAACTCGACCCTGTGGAGGATCGAGTGGTCACCAAGGATGTGGTGGTTGGGGATGATTGGTTACAGGTGGTATCGCTGGTGGATGTGGATTGGTTGGGGGGAGTGATACAGGAGTTGGTGGATGAGGATCGAGGCTGTGTGGTGGCCAAGGAGTTGGTGGATGAGGGACTTCATTCGATGGCGGGAATTCTGGATTCGGTAAGTTACAATCTGGTGGACAGTTAGAATTAAGTTGGGAATCATTATTGGTTGGTGACAATCAGAACTACCTCCTTTACTTGTTTGTAGTATCAAGTATTTGAAAGGACATTATGCAAATGGATGAGAGTCGCAAGTAATAGCAAGAGGTACCGCCAACAATATGGAGGTACCCCGAAGTGGGTTCTATTTGACAAGTTCGTTCTGCGCTTGATAACTCTCGATTACATTTTGATAGCCGGGAAGGTGACCAGCTAGTAAAGCACCAAAACCTTCGACGTCGTTGCGCCAATCCCGTTGTAGCTCACACGCTACACTAAACCAGTTCATAAGCTGCGCGCCAGCATGTGCCATGCGCATTAACGAGGCTTCCGCTACCTGTTTGCTGAAAGTGCCAGAAGCGTCGGTGACGACAAATGCTTCATACCCTGCATGAAGAGCGGAAAGTGCGGGGAAGCTTACGCAGACATCGGTAACCACACCAGCAATGATAAGTTGCTTCTTGCCAGTTGCCTGGATCGCTTTTACAAAATCCTCATTATCCCACGCATTGATCTGTCCTGGACGAGCAATCTTAGGCGCGTCTGGAAAGAGTTCGACGAGTTCCCTGATCAATGGACCGTTTGGACCACTCTCGAAGCTCGTGGTAAGAATGACAGGCAAATTGAAAAATTTCGCGGTCTTTGCTAAAGCCAGAACATTGTTCTTGAATTCATCAACCCCGTAATCACGCACAAGTCCAGAGATAAGGCCCGTTTGATGATCAATCAGAAGAACAGCAGCATCATCTTTAGAAATACGGGAATAGAGATCAGTCATCTAAGAATCCTCCTCAAAAACAAGTAACAACTCTAACATGTCTATTCGAAATGAAACGTTTCATTCACGAATTTGAACAAACTGCTTAAAACGATAGATTTTGTTTTATTCCTGCGCTTCCCTATCATGTTTGACTGGATATAGAAAAATACACTATGATAATCAAGCTGTTACAAATGCTTGCTGTATCAATGTTTGCAGTCGATTCTCTCATTTACTGTGTTACAATAAAATAACGAGGTCGATCAAAGGCGTATATGGCTGTTTTACGCATGGATGATAAGAAGTAGGCCTGACCTTGTGTCAGGTCTTTTCTATTAAAGAGGTTGTCAAAAAGTCGTCTTTATAACAACCCAATTTTAAAAGGAGGGAAAGGGACATGATGCCACAATCGGTTTACATTCACATTCCCTTTTGTACGAATAAATGTTACTACTGTGACTTCAACTCATTTGTGACGAACAATCCGCAGCTCATTTGGGATTACTTAGACGCATTGAAAAGCGAAATGGAGATCACCTTTAGCCAGCAGCCGATCGAGCAGGTGAAAACGATTTTTGTCGGCGGAGGGACGCCTACGTTTCTCGATCATGCCCAAATGCGCGCGTTTTTGGAAATGGTACAAAAGCAATTGGGCAAGTACTGGACGGATGATATCGAGTTCTCGATGGAAGCGAATCCGGGAACGACAGACGTGGAAAAGCTGCGGATCATGCGTGAGCTGGGTGTCAATCGGCTGAGCTTTGGTGTACAGTCCTTTGACGACGCGCTCTTAAAACGACTGGGACGAATCCACGACCAGGAAGCCGTGTACCGCAGTATCGATAATGCGAAAAAAGTAGGCTTCGACAACTTCAGCATAGACCTGATGTTTGGATTGCCGGATCAGACACTCGACATTTTCCGTCAGACATTGGACAAGGCATTTGGGCTAGGTACCACTCATTTCTCCGCGTACAGTCTCAAGGTGGAGGAGAACACGCTGTTCCACACGCTTTACCAAAAGGATCAGCTGCCACTGCCGTCTGAAGAGACGGAGCTTGAGATGTACATGGTATTAATAGAAGAGATGGAGCGGCATGGGTACAAGCAGTATGAAATCAGCAATTTTGCAAAACCGGGCTTTGAGAGCAAACATAATAAAACCTATTGGCTCAATCGTGAATACTATGGGTTGGGTGCAGGTGCCCACGGTTATGTGTGCGGCCACCGACACGTGAATGCTGGCCCACTTGCGATTTACTTGCAGAAGTGCAAGGAAGGGCTGCCGCGTGTAGAACAATTCGAGGTACCGCGCGAGGATGCCATGGAGGAACAAATGATTTTGGGACTTCGTTTGAGAGAAGGAGTTGACCTTTCGGCGTTTGCGTCCCGTTTTGGCGCAACTGTTCATGATGTATTTGGGACAATAATAGAAGAAGAGGTAGCCAAAGGGATGCTGGAAGAAAAGGGCGGCTTTTTGAAGCTGACGAAACAGGGGCTTCCGCTAGGAAATGAGGTATTTGCACGCTTTCTTCGTTAAGGAAAAAGTAAAACTCGCGAAAAATGAGATTTTTTGTCTATAGAACTAGCTCAAGTTCGTTGACAAATCCTTCTACTATTGATACCTTAGTATATAGATTTAGCACTCGATAAGCATGAGTGCTAACAATCCAACAGGAGGCGAGCGACATCCATGTTATCAGACCGTCAACAAATGATTTTAAATGCGATTGTCGATAATTACATTCATTCTGCCGAACCTGTTGGCTCCCGAACCATTTCCAAACGGGACGACATCGGATTCTCTTCGGCAACGATACGCAACGAGATGTCTGACTTGGAGGAGCTGGGATACTTAGAACAGCCCCACACATCGGCAGGACGTGTTCCTTCTACAAAAGGATACCGCTTCTACGTCGATAACCTGATTCAGCCTCATCTTTTGGAGGAAACGGAGTTGGGTAAACTAAAACAGTTGTTTGCCGAACGTATTCTCCACGCAGAACAAGTGGTAGAGTACACTGCCCAAATTCTCTCTCAGTTGACAAACTACACGGCGATTGTCTTGGGACCAGAGATTTTTGAGCATCGGTTAAAACATATTCAAATCGTTCCTCTCAATGCTGAACAGGCTGTCGCGATTGTGGTGACACACACCGGACGAGTGGAGAACAAGCTGATCGATCTTCCAGAAGGCATAGGGGCCGGGGAAATCGAGAAACTCGTCAATCTGTTGAATGCAAAGCTGACCGACGTGCCACTATGGCAGCTTCGGCAACGTCTTTATCAAGAGATTTCAGGTGAAATGCAACGTCACACGGAGCAGTATGAAGAAATTCTTCAGCTCCTCAACAACTCGCTGACACAAGAAGAAGAACGAGTATACTTACGCGGTGCGACCAAGATCATGAACCAGCCGGAATTCCGGGACGTAGATAAAGTCAAGGATATTCTCGAGCTATTAGAGCAGCACGATCAATTAATGAATGTGATCGGCATGCAGGGCGATGGTCTCACGGTGCGCATCGGACAGGAAAACCAGCTAGACGCGATTAAGCAATGCAGTATTATTACCACTTCTTATTCGCTTGGAGGCAAGCCAGTTGGAATGGTGGGGATACTTGGGCCGACGCGAATGGAATACGGCAAGGTCATTACTGTACTCAATCATTTGGCGGAAGGCCTATCGCGCATGCTGACTTCGCAGTTTGAGAAATAAATGGAGTGAATGGCAACACAGTCTATTGACTGGAAAAGCCGCCAGGAGGTAGTGACGTTGAGCGAGGAAAAAGTAACGCAAGACCCGACTCTCGAGGAAGAACAAGTAGCAAAGGATGCAGACCAAGCAGAAGCAACTGAGATGAACTGGGAGCAAGAGGCTGCTCACTGGAAGGCTCAGGCTGAGGATCACCAAAACCGCATGCTGCGTGCCATGGCTGACATGGATAACCTTCGCCGCCGTGTTCGCAAAGAGCAGGAAGATCTGGCTAAGTACGCATCACTGAAAATCGTGGAAGAGCTTCTGCCAGTTCTCGATAACTTCGAGCGAGCACTTGCCGCTGACAAGGAATCCATGACAGTAGAATCCCTTTTGGAGGGTGTCAACATGGTATACCGTCAGATGGTCCAGGTTTTCGATAAAGAAGGCTTGGCTGCAATCGAGGCACAAGGAAAACCATTTGACCCACACATCCACCAGGCGGTTATGCAAACACAAAACCCTGAGTTTGAATCAGGCGTTGTGGTAGCCGAGCTGCAAAAAGGATATATGTTCAAAGACCGCGTCGTTCGTCCGGCGATGGTTCAAGTGAACGAGTAATCTCAAAAAACGAAAATTCACTAGACGTATAGTGTTAGGAGGACATTTTGTATGAGTCGCGTAATCGGAATTGACTTGGGAACAACCAACTCTTGTGTAGCAGTAATGGAAGGCGGCGAGCCAGTCGTTATTGCCAATGCGGAAGGTAACCGCACCACACCATCCGTAGTAGCATTCAAAAACGGCGAGCGCATCGTTGGGGAAGCGGCAAAACGCCAAGCGATCACCAATCCAGACAATACCGTAATCTCCATCAAGCGCCACATGGGTAGCGCCCATAAAGAAACGCTGGAAGGCAACCAGTACACACCTGAGCAAATCTCTGCTATGATCCTGCAAAAGCTGAAAGCAGACGCTGAAGCCTACCTTGGTCAATCTGTGACGCAGGCAGTGATTACGGTTCCAGCTTACTTCAATGACAGCCAACGCCAAGCAACAAAAGATGCTGGGAAAATTGCTGGTTTGGAAGTACTGCGTATCGTGAACGAACCAACCGCAGCTGCACTTGCATACGGTATGGAGAAAACAGAAGATCAAACCGTTCTCGTATTTGACTTGGGCGGCGGTACCTTTGACGTATCCATTCTCGAATTGTCCGATGGCTTCTTCGAAGTAAAAGCAACGTCCGGTGACAACAAACTGGGCGGAGACGACTTCGACGATGTTGTGATGAACTACCTGGTGAGCGAATTCAAAAAAGAGCATGGTATCGACCTGTCCAAGGATCGCATGGCTCAACAACGTTTGAAAGACGCTGCTGAAAAAGCGAAGAAAGACCTCTCCGGCGTATTGACTACGACCATTTCCCTGCCGTTCATTACAGCAGATGCAACAGGTCCAAAGCACTTGGAGATGAACCTGACTCGTGCGAAGTTCGAAGAGCTGTCTGCTGAGCTGGTTGAGCGTACAATGGGCCCAACTCGTCAAGCGCTGAAAGACGCTGGTCTGACTCCAAGCGAACTGGATCGCGTTATTCTGGTTGGTGGTTCTACTCGTATCCCAGCGGTACAAGAAGCCATCAAGAAATTTACAGGAAAAGAACCACATAAAGGTGTGAACCCAGACGAAGTAGTAGCACTGGGCGCGGCTGTTCAAGCGGGCGTACTGACTGGTGACGTGAAGGACGTTGTTCTTCTCGACGTAACTCCACTGTCCCTCGGTATCGAAACATTGGGTGGCGTATTCACCAAGCTGATCGATCGCAACACGACGATCCCAACAAGCAAATCCCAAGTGTTCTCTACAGCTGCGGACAACCAAACATCTGTAGAAATTCACGTTCTCCAAGGGGAGCGTCAAATGGCAGGCGACAACAAATCGCTCGGACGCTTCAACTTGTCCGATATCCCGCCAGCGCCACGCGGCATCCCGCAAATCGAAGTATCCTTCGATATTGACGCGAACGGTATCGTAAACGTACGTGCAAAAGACCTGGGTACAGGGAAAGAGCAACGTATCACGATCACTTCTAACTCTGGTCTGTCCGACGATGATATCGATCGCATGGTAAAAGATGCTGAGTTGAATGCAGAAGCGGACAAACAACGCAAAGAGCAAGTAGAAGTTCGCAACGAAGCAGACCAACTCGTATTCACGACTGAGAAAACACTCAAAGAAGTAGAAGGCAAGATCGACCAAGCTGAAATCGATCGCGCTAACGCTGCGAAAGATAAAGTGAAAGCTGCTTTGGAAGGCAGCAACTTCGAAGAGATCAAGACAGCGAAAGATGAACTGTCCGAGATCATCCAACAAATTTCGGTGAAGCTCTATGAGCAGGCAGCTCAAGCGCAAGCAGCACAAGGCGGCGGCGCTGAAGGTCAAGAGCCGAAGAAAGACAATGTCGTTGATGCTGACTACGAAGTGGTAGACGATAAAAAGTAACACGCTGGAACTGTGAGGGGAGAGATTTCTTCCCTCACTTCCCACGATGTGACCCATGAAAGTCAAAGTCACGGAATGCTGACTTTGACTTTTTTTCAAGTCTGTCACATGCTATGATAACAGTTGACTGTCATGGGAGTGATGTAGGAAATGAAACGTGATTTATACGAGGTTCTGGGCGTAGCCAAGGACGCGGACGCTGATGAAATCAAAAAAGCGTATCGCAAGCTGGCACGTCAGTACCATCCGGATGTAAATAAAGAGGCTGACGCGGAAGAAAAGTTCAAAGAAGTTAAGGATGCGTACGACATCCTGTCCGAGCCACAAAAGCGTGCGCAGTATGACCGTTTTGGTCACCAAGACCCGAATCAGGGCTTCGGTGGCGGAGGCTTTGACGGATCAGGCATGGGCGGCTTCGGAGATATCTTTGACATGTTCTTCGGTGGCAACGGCAGACGTGCGAATCCAAATGCGCCTCGCAAAGGATCTGATCTGCAATTTGGCCTCAGCATTGACTTTATCGACGCGATTTTTGGAAAAGAAACCGACGTGGAAATTCCAAAAGAAGCAGAATGCGATACATGCCTTGGTTCTGGCGCGAAGCCTGGTTCCGGTGTCGATACATGTAAGACTTGTAGTGGTACAGGACAGCAAGAAGTGGTGGCGAACACGCCGTTCGGCCGAATCGTCAACCGCCGTGTTTGCTCGACTTGCGAAGGCAAAGGGAAAGTTGTCAAAGAAAAATGTTCAACTTGCCGTGGAAGTGGACGTGTCAAGGTACGCCGCAAAATTCATCTCAACATCCCAGCAGGTGTGGACGATGGAGCACAATTGCGCGTAACAGGCGAGGGAGAACCGGGCGCAAATGGTGGACCTCCTGGGGATTTGTACGTCGTGTTGCGCGTGAAGAGCCATGAGTTTTTCGAGCGTGAAGGAAATGATATTTACTGTGAGGTTCCGCTTACTTACGCACAGGCAGCACTTGGAGATGAGATCGAAGTGCCGACTGTCGACGGTCGCGTGAAGTTGAAGATCCCGGCAGGTACTCAAACAGAAACATTCTTCCGCTTGCGTGGAAAAGGTGTTCCGCATTTGCGTGGAAACGGCCGCGGTGATCAGCATGTGAAAGTGCGCGTTATTACGCCGACCAAGCTGAGCGATAAACAAAAGGAATTGTTGCGTGAGCTCGCCGAACTGTCTGGGGAAAAGCCAGGACAGCACGGAGGAGAAGACGAAGGCTTTTTCGAAAAAATGAAACGGGCATTCCGCGGCGAGTAATCCGTCGCGGTTTTGTCCGCTTTTTGCCTAAAGTTTCATGTAGCGAAGTCGATTAAATGAAAAGCCCGATTGGGAGCTTATGTGGGGAGTGGTAGATTCGTGAAATGGTCAGAAATCAGTATCCATACTACAGCGGAGGCTACGGAGGCGGTGTCAAGCCTCTTGTATGAATTGGGTGCCAATGGTGTCGTAATTGAAGACCCGGAGGTGCTCTATCGTGAGTGGGATACCCCCTTTGGCGAAATCTACCAGCTTTCTCCTGATGATTTTCCGGCCGAGGGCGTATTCGTTAAAGCATACCTGCCGGTTGACAGCAGCGAGCTGCTAGACGTTGTAGAAGAATTGAAAGAGCAGCTGGCGCAGTTGATCGAGTACGGTTTGGATATCGGCAAGGCATCGATTGCTGTAAACGATGTCCATGAAGATGAATGGGCCCACGCCTGGAAAAAATACTACAAACCGGTTCATGTATCCGATCGCATGACCATCAAGCCAGTATGGGAAGAGTACGTGCCGAAGCATCCAGATGAGATCATTATCGAAATGGACCCAGGTATGGCATTTGGAACAGGTACACATCCAACGACCATTCTTTGTCTGCGTGCACTCGAGAAGTATATGGCAAAAGGCGATCAGGTGTATGATGTTGGGACAGGCACAGCCATTTTGAGTATTGCTGCCATCAAGCTCGGAGCAAAAGATGTGCTGGCGATGGACTTAGATGAAGTAGCTGTGCGCTCTGCACAGGCCAATACCGAACTGAATGGTGTGCATGAGCATATCAACGTGAGACAAAACAACTTGCTCGACGGCATCGAGGAGCAGGTGGAAGTGGTCGTGGCTAACATTTTGGCAGAGGTCATCGTGCGTTTCACCGACGATGTATTCCGCGTGTTGAAGCCAGGTGGAACCTTTATCTCGTCAGGTATTATTGCTGCGCGTGAAGCGGATGTGAAAGCGGCGTTGGCGGCTTCAGGTCTTGAGATCGTGGAAACCATTTTCATCGATGACTGGGTAGCAATTGTAGCAAAAAAACGATAGAATAGTGGGGTTGACGAGATGCAACGATATTTTGTCGAGCCACATTCCTTTACTGAGAATGAGCTAACGATTGTCGGAGACGACGTACACCATATCGTAAATGTAATGCGTGCTCGGGAAGGCGAAGAAATCATCGTTTCTGATGGAGCGGGCAGGTCAGCACGGGCCAAGCTTGTCTATCTTTCTGCCAAGGAAGTACGGGCAGAAGTAATGGAAATGCTTCAAGAAGAGCGAGAACTGCCGATCCGGGTCACAATTGGTCAGGGGCTTCCAAAAGGCGAGAAGCTGGAGTGGATTTTGCAAAAGGGGACGGAACTTGGGGCGTACTCCTTTTTCCCGTTTTCTTCTGAGCGAACCATTGTAAAGCTGGACGCCAAAAAAGAAGCGAAAAAACTGGAGCGTTGGCGCAAAATCGTTAAAGAGGCTGCTGAACAGTCTCATCGTGCTGTTTTGCCAGAGCTTTTATCTCCTGTTTCATTTCGTGAGATACTTGAAGCTGGCCAGTCGTATACGCATTGCGCAATTGCTTATGAAAAAGAGGGCAGTACCACGATTCATCAAGTGTTAGAAGAGATGACTGCAAGTGATTCACTTCTCGTTCTCGTTGGACCGGAGGGAGGCTTCTCTCCTGAGGAAGTGGCCCAAGCAGAGAGCAAAGGGTTCCTGACGGTTTCCCTCGGCCCGCGTATTTTGCGCACGGAAACAGCAAGCCAGTACGTTTTGGCCTGCGCTTCCTATCAGTTTGAACGAAAGGCTTCATCACTTCACAAAGGATGAGCAGGAACGAAACGGTCATGACCGTTTTCGTTGACCGCAAGCGGTCACATCCACTTTTATGAAAAACGGAGAGACGTTTTTCACACAAAAGGAGGAATGGCAATGTCTACCGTTGCTTTTCATACATTGGGCTGCAAAGTAAACAGCTATGAGACAGAGGCCATCTGGCAATTGTTCAAGGCTGACGGCTATGAGAGAGTCGACTTTGAACAAGAAGATGCAGATGTTTACGTGATTAATACTTGTACGGTTACGAATACGGGAGATAAGAAGAGCCGTCAAGTGATTCGTCGTGCGATTCGCCGGAATCCTGAGGCGATCGTTGCCGTAACGGGCTGCTATGCGCAAACCTCTCCAAGTGAGATTGCGCAAATTCCCGGTGTAGATATCGTAGTTGGTACACAAGGACGCGAGAAGCTGATCGAGTACGTGGATCAAATTCGCGCGGAACGCACGCCGATCAATGCCGTAGGCAACATTATGAAAGCTCGCGACTTCGAAGAGCTGGATGTTCCTAACTTCACAGATCGCACACGTGCTTCCCTCAAGATTCAAGAGGGCTGCAACAACTTTTGTACGTTTTGTATTATTCCTTGGGCACGCGGTCTGATGCGTTCCCGCAAACCGGAGAGCGTAGTCGAACAGGCCCAAAAGCTGGTGGAAGCGGGCTACCTGGAAATTGTTTTGACTGGGATTCATACAGGTGGATACGGCGAAGATTTGGAAGACTACAATTTGGCCAAGCTGTTGATTGACCTTCATCAGGTGGAAGGCCTCAAGCGCATCCGCATCAGTTCGATCGAGGCAAGCCAAATCACCGATGAAGTGATCGAGGTTATCAACAACTCCGATCGTGTCGTACGCCATCTGCATGTACCGCTGCAAGCGGGCGATGACGAAGTGTTGAAGCGCATGCGCCGCAAGTATACGACTGCTGAGTTTTACGAAAGAATGGTCAAAGTACGCGAAGCATTGCCAGGAGCAGCGATTACGACAGACGTCATCGTAGGCTTCCCGGGTGAGACAGAAGAGCAATTCTGGAACGGATACGAGTTTATGAAGAAAATCGGTTTCGCCGAGATGCACGTATTCCCGTACTCCATGCGTACAGGTACACCAGCAGCGCGTATGACGGATCAAATTCCTGAAGAGGAAAAGAACGAGCGCGTTGCGAAGCTTCTGGAGCTCAATCAGGAACTGACCTTGGCATACTCCAAGAAATTCGTAGGGGATGTACTGGAAGTCATTCCAGAGCGTCCGTTTAAAGAAGCACCTGATAGCGGTCTTCTGATGGGCTATTCGGACAACTACCTGAACGTCGTCTTCCCTGGCGATGAGAGCATGATCGGCAAGATTTGCAAGGTCAGACTGGATGAACCGGGCTCGGAATACTGCAAAGGGACTTTTGTTCGTGTAGTGGAAACAGAGGCGCTGCCTTACCTGAAGGAGCGAGCTATATGAGGGAGATATCGGCTGGGGGCGTTGTATACCAGAAGCAAGACGCAGAGTACATGCTCCTATTGATTGAAGACCGCTATGGCAAGGTAACACTCGCAAAAGGGAAGCAGGAGATGGGCGAGACCATCGAAGAAACGGCTCTGCGCGAAGTTTTGGAAGAAACAGGCGTAGCCGGACGATTGGGATCCAAGCTCGACATGATCACCTATGTGTATACACATCCAGTGACGGGCGAATCCATCGACAAAGAAGTCCATTATTATTTGGTGGAAGCTTACAACACGGAGATCACCGTGCAGCTAGAGGAAATCAATGATGTCCATTGGCATTCTGCAAAGGAAGCCTGGGATTTGCAACTGCAACGGGGATACCGTAACAATGACAGCATTTTTCGCCTTGCATTCGAACAATTAGGGATAGAGGTGTAGTTCTATGAACATGAACAAATATATCGACCACACGCTGTTGAAGCCTGATGCTACACAAGAGATGATTGACAAGCTGTGCCAAGAAGCAAGAGAGCATGACTTCATGTCTGTATGTGTAAACCCTTATTGGGTAAAACGCTCTGCTGAACTCTTGGCAGGTTCTGATGTAAAAGTGTGCACGGTTATCGGTTTCCCTCTGGGAGCGAGCACAATCGAATCCAAAGCAGCCGAAACCCGCGATGCGATTGCAAACGGAGCGACTGAGGTAGATATGGTACTGAACGTAGGTGCCCTGAAATCCGGCGACCTGGAAACTGTCAAAAAAGACATCGCTGCTGTAAAGCAAGCGGCTGGCGATATTCTCTTGAAAGTGATTCTGGAAACCTGCCTCTTGACCGAAGAAGAAAAAGTAGTTGCGTGCAAGCTCTCCGTAGAGGCTGGTGCTGATTACGTAAAAACCTCCACAGGATTTTCAACAGGTGGAGCAACGGTTGAAGATATCGCCCTGATGCGTAAAACCGTAGGACCAAATGTAGGCGTAAAAGCGTCTGGTGGCGTTCGTGACGGTGAAACAGCGGTTGCGATGATCGAAGCAGGCGCGAGCCGTATCGGTACGAGCTCCGGTGTTTCCATTGTAACAGGAGCAAAAACAACAGGCAGCGGATACTAATATCAAAGAAAAGCCTGGCCGAGGTAAGGCCGGGCTTTTTCCGTCCTGCATGCTGAAGTTCCTATAGAGAGAGGATAGGGAGCGGGGAGGAGATTAGCAAAATGAAATTTGTTAAAGGAATCGTCATCCTGTTGGCTTTTTATGGGGTAGGCGTAGCTGCGAGCAAATGGCTGCATATTCCCCTGCCCGGGAACCTGGTGGGAATGCTGCTATTAACACTGGGACTGTGTATGGGATGGATACGAATGGATTGGGTGGAACAAGCGGGTACATTTTTAATTAGACACATGTTGCTCTTTTTCGTACCGATCATTGTCGGAGTTGCTTCCTATTTAAACGTATTCACACAAAACCCATTGCCAATCATACTATCGATGGTTCTCGGTCCATTACTAGTCATGCTTGTGACTGGCGTGGTTGTGCAATGGTATATGAAGCATCATAAACAAAAATCAGAATCGTCCTTGCCGCAAGAGGGGAGGACTTTGGATGCTTAGTCCATTTTTTGCTATTTTAGTATCGATAGCAGGGTACAAAGGCGCAACCATGATCAACGCTCGATTCCAACGATTGCAGCCTCTTTTGGTGGCTGTGATCTTGGTCTGGACCATGTGGTGGGCATTTAGCGGTGATTGGGAGGCATTTGCTGCCGGAGGATCGTGGATTTCCTTTTGGCTCGGTCCTGCAACGGTGGCACTCGCTATTCCGCTGGCGAAACAGATCAAGGAATTTGCTCATATTTGGCGCGGTGTGTTGCTTGGTGTATGTGCAGGCTGTGCAGTTGCGATCTTCGTCGTTATGGCGGTTCATTGGTGTCTAGGCTCAGATGAGCTTGTATACAAAAGCATGCTCAGCAAATCCGTGACCACCCCCATTGCGTTGGAGCTGAGTCGTTCCATAGGTGGGGAGCCTGCACTTGCAGCCTTTTTTACCGCGCTAACAGGGATGGTCGGTGTCATGATTGCCCGTCCTGTTCTCAAATGGGGAAAAATCACTGATGATTGGGCAATCGGGATCGCTATCGGTACGAGTGCACACGCCATTGGTACGGCTAGCTTGAACCGCGTTTCCCCTGTTCAAACGGCAGCCTCAAGTGTCGCAATGATCGTGGCAGGCGTCATTACTTCCATCTACTTGATACCATTTTCTTTCTAAAGGTGAGGTCAGTAGGACGACGCTTATCAGGGATCAGCCATTGAATAAACCGGGCTATTTGCGGCACGAATGGTAGCGCAACTAGAGAGCAGACGAGATTGAAGATCGTCTGTGAATGGGCGATTTGCATAGAAGGACTATCCGTTAAAAAGGCGCTGACGAGGGCAAGCTGGGAAAGAAACGGTAAAAAAACAATCGCGCCTGCGACGTTGAAGAGCGTATGGCACCATGCGACCTGCTTGGATGCTGTATTTGTGCCAATCGCAGCGATGACAGCAGTAAAGCAGGTTCCGACGTTCGCGCCCAATACGATGGCGAGTGCCGTTTCCATCGAAAGAATTTGATGACTGAGAAGGCCCATCGTGATCACCGTTGTAGCGGAACCGCTATGAATGAGCGCGGTGAAAATGACCCCGGTAATCAAACCGATCCAGATGGAATGGCTGCTCTCCAGAAAAAGCGAACGAAACGTCTCAGACTGCTCCAAAGGCTTCGCCATGACTTTCAATGTATCGATGCCGAGGAAGATCAGTCCGAAGCCGGCGACGACAAGACCAATGCAACGAATGTTTCGGCGCGGCATCAGCCAAAGGGCCACTCCGATGAGAAGCATGGGGATGGCAAAAGACTCGAGCTTGAGCGCAACCAGCTCCGTTGTCACGGTCGTGCCCAGATTGGTACCTAAAATGATGCCAACAGTTTGTGTGAACTGGATGATACCTGCGTTCGTCAGCCCAATCGTCAGGACGGTTACCGCACTGGAGCTTTGCAAGACAAAAGTAGCGAAAAGACCAATCCAGAAGCTATGGAGTGGGGTACGAGTAAAGCGCCCCATCCATTCTTCCATTTTTTTGCCGGCGAGGTTTTGAAAGCCGGAGCGCATGGCATACATACCGAAAAGAAAAAACGTGAGCCCAAAGGTAAAAGGGGCGAGGATGGAGACTATCACAAGATACGTTCCTCCCTGTCCATTTTTAGCAAGTTACTATAACGCTATGCCTGTACTAGGGCAAGCATGACAAAGAGGAGGAATGGCTGCATGGCACGTGTGCTATTGAATCAACATCGGAAAAAGCGGCTAGAAGTAGGACATCCGTGGATTTTTCAATCAGAGGTATTAGAAATTCAAGGGGATGTAGAACCAGGTGAAATCGTCGAGGTCACCAATCACAAAGGACATTTCTTGGCAAAGGGCTACATCAACCCAGCTTCACAAATGATCGTGCGCATTTTGAGCTACGACCAAAAGGAAGAGATCGACTACGACTTTTTCTTGCGGAAAATCAAGGAAGCGGCAGAATTCCGGACGAGATTTGTGGACAACCCACGGGCTTGCCGTGTGATTTACGGGGAAGCTGACTTTTTGCCTGGACTCATCGTCGATCGCTACGAGGATACATTGGTTGTCCAAGTCCTCTCATTGGGGATGGAGAAGCGCATCGATTGGATTCGGGATGCACTGGTAGAGGTATTTGCACCGACCGGTATTTATTTGCGCAATGATGTACCTGTCCGTGAACTGGAAGGGCTCACACAGGGTAAAGAGGTCCTGTACGGAGAGTGTCCGCGTGAAGTATTGATCGAAGAAAACGGATTGAAATACTATGTGGATATCGTAGAGGGGCAAAAGACGGGCTTTTTCTATGATCAGCGGGAAAATCGCGCCTCCATCGCGCCATTGATGAAAGGCTGGGGCGAAAAGCACGGCATTTCCCTGACGAGCATAGAAGTAGACGGCGAGACAAAGCAGGTGCCTGTAGACAAGCGGGGGAAAGTGGTCAAAAATCCGTTTTGGGATGGCGCTGAGGTATTGGAATGCTTTACACATACGGGTTCCTTTACCCTGAACGCATGCAAGCACGGTGCGAAAAAAGTGACAGCCCTCGATATTTCCGAGCACGCTATCGAAACAGCGAAGCGAAACATTACACTCAATGGCTTCTTGCATCGTGTTGATTTTGTGGTGGCGAATGCGTTTGATTACTTGCGTGAAAATGTAGAGGCAGGCAAGAGCTGGGATGTAGTCATTCTTGACCCGCCAGCATTCGCGAAATCGCGTGGAGCTGTGAAAGGCGCTTGCCGCGGTTACAAAGACATTAACTTAAACGGAATGAAGCTCGTTCGTCAGGGCGGCTTTCTCGTTACCGCGTCTTGCTCGTACCATATGTCTCCTGAGCTGTTCCTGCAAACGATTCAAGAGGCAGCAGTCGATGCGAAAAAGATATTGCGCCTGATTGAATGGCGAGGAGCGGGCAAGGATCACCCGCAAATCAGTGGGGCTGATGAGGCTCATTACTTGAAATTTGCCATCTTTGAAGTAAGAGATCGTCGATAGAGAAAAAGAAAAACAGCGTCCGCATTAAAACGGCGCTGTTCAGACTGATGAGAACCCCCCTTTTAGGGGATTTCTTTTTGATATTGTTCCAGACGAAGTGCTGAAAAAAGGATAGCCTTCACCTAACTTGTTTTCGCTAGGTGTAGTGCTATCCTTTTCATGTTTTTTTACTGTTGCTGTCATCAATACCTGCTCTTGGACATGTTCACGTCCGCGTAACCTACAATAGCGAAACCCATGCTGTTCTTTAGCATCCGCACATTTGATGTACAAAATTTGGAATTACATGAAATTTAATGATATTATTTAAGGCGTTGATTGAATAAAAATTTATAAAAATGGGAGTGGATTTTTTTATGGATGATAAAAATAGCTTAATTCAACGCGATTTGTCAGGGGGAATTGGTCTCTTTGGTGCAGCAGCTAATCCTTCAGGACAAGTCATTAACGTAAAAGATTATCCCAAAGAAGAAGGAGAAACAACTGATTCTCCTGCCATAAAAAGAGCTTTAGCGGACGCAGATATTCAGAAATGCCCTGTATTTTTTCCAGCAGGTACATATATAATTGACCAAACAATACTTATTCCCGAATATGTAAGCATTTATGGAGTTGGATATCATTCAAAAATACTGGCAAGTAAGAATGGTATCAAGCCCGACCCGGACGAAGGTACGAAATATCTAAAGCCAGACAAAGATGGAAATTATCCAATGATCAAATTTAGTATAAAAAATACAAAAGATATAAAAAATATCTCCGGCAACCGTTATGGGGTCATGTCACAATTATTCGTAGACGGTGCTGGAGTCGCTAAAGTCGGGGTAGATCTGGCCTATGTTACGGTAGAAAGAACTTTTATGGCCATCGAGATAGAAAATGTGAACGGCCCGGCAATTCGTTTGGATGCTTCACAAAATAATACGTTTATTTCGGTGAATATCGAGAAATGCAGGAAAGGTATAGAATTATTAAACGGAGCTGGCAACAATGCATTTTACCGTTGTGAAATAAATGAGTCGACTGAGGTAGGTATAGAAATAGGGGCCAATAAAAATCTTTACGGTTATAAAAATAACGCCTATAGTGATACTCCAGAAGGAAATGACTTCCAAAAGTGTATTGTTGAAAGAGGTTCAGCTCGCTATGGTATTAAAATTATCAACGGGAAAAGAAATACATTTTGGAATTGTGACGTTACAACAGGTGATGTTGCTAAAGTGTACATTGAGGATAAAACAACTGTAGAAAATGAAGTGGTCAGATCTTCCTCTTTGAATAGTTTTTACAGGTGTCAATTTGTCGGTAGCAAGGAGAAGGCCATTCTTGCATTTGATTCAAGAGCATTTCGAACTGTAATTGAAGACTGCATATTCGAGGGCTTCATTCCCGGCTCAGAAATTATCCATGTGTATAATGAAACGCATATCAGGAATAATCACTTTGCCAAAGATTTCGGAGATCCAGACCACAAGATTGTTAACAAAGCGGGCTCTAACAACTATAATGTAATCTTTCAGCCTATCGTTAATAGGGGATCAACTAAATTGAGACCAAAGTATCACCATATGGGGGCAGGAGTTTACTATTTTGATACGGATATGGGAAAACCCTTATTTCTGAAAGATTCACAGGGAGCTCCAGTATGGGTAGATGGAACCGGCGCTGAAAAGTAGTTTATAATATCCATGGAGTGGGCTGAAAAATTTAACCCTCTAGAATGGGCATCTAAGGCGTTTTAAGAGGGTGGGGGCCCCCTAAAATGGAACGAAAAGTCCCCTTTTTTTCTAAAGGGGACTTTCTCGACACTCTGAACAGCGTCCGCATTAAAACGGCGCTGTTTTTCTTTTCGGCTTTTAGTCTGATTTAAGAAGTTGGTTTTTCAAAAATCAATTCGAAGTATTTGGCGATACCATCTCCCCCGATGCTTGGAGCAAAGATTTGCACCAAACGCCAGCCTTCCTTGGCGTGCTCGTGGACAACGGTCTGATAATCTTCTTTTGGTTGGCGTCGAAAAGAGGACAGCTCAACTCGGACGAATTTGTATTCAAACATGTTCTTTCCCCCCGCTTGTATCGTCTCTCTTTTTATACGCGCGACGAGCGGAAAGAGTTGCACAAAGAATGTGAATCATTTCGAATGAAGAAATAAGTGCTCATGACAATTGCTTGTCATTTTTTACACGCCTGACGAGATCGAGTGCCTCCTTGAACCCCAGCTCCTTGCCTAAAAAGACTTGTCCTTCGGCGGGGGTAGAAGCGCGGGCCTGGCTTAAGTTCTGAAGCTCGTGGGTCAATAGATGCTCGACCAGATATAGCTGTACCTGACCAATTTCCCGTTCGCTTTTCCGATCACGCTCCTTGAATTTAGCCCGCTGTTGACTTTCCTCCACATACTTGTCAATATCATCCTCCAAAAAATGCGAGGCATTGCAGATGATATGGCGGTAGTCATCCGTCTTAGAGGGAATGGTACGGATGGTGTGACCGAGATGGGCGAGGAGAAATTTGTTCAAGACGATTGGGTCACGGGTGTAGTTGTTATGCAGCAGGGAATATTCCCCCAAAAAAGAACCGCTGTCCTTATCATAGCTGTGCAATAAAGTGTAAGAAGAGCAGTACGTGCAGTACAGTAAATAATCTCTCATGGAAATCCCTCCAAAAAATAGCTCCATGACAGGAATTTTATTTATATCGTATGAGAAAAAACGTGAGCAGGTGATACTTGCTTCTCTTGTTTTTGGCGTTTGGTTTGTGTATGCTAAATGACGGGCTCGGCCCGGTAAATAGAGCAGATGTTGGGCTTTTGCATAGCATAGGAGAGAGTAGAAACTGGGTAGACTCTCCGGGTATCGTACGGAGGGGAAAGGAGCATGACACAGATGGGAAATCAAAAGATTCGACTGGGCATTATTTATGGAGGAAAATCCTCAGAGCATGAAGTTTCATTGCGTACGGCAATGTCCATTATGCAGGCTGTAGATGCAAATAAATATGAGGTAACCCCTGTGTACGTTCAATTGGATGGCTCTTGGGTGACTGGAGAAACACTGGCAGGTCAACTGCCGGATAAGATCGAAGCGTTGCGTTTATCGGCAAAAACACCAGTTAGTAACGAGGCAACAGAGACAGGGCAAGAGCTGGCAGTAACAAGCAAGTCAGGATCGCTGTTTGCCATGAATGAGCAAATGGATGTTGTTTTCCCTGTGGTTCACGGACCATTTGGCGAAGATGGGACGATTCAAGGACTGCTGGAATTGGCGAATATCCCGTACGTGGGAACCGGAGTAATGGCTTCCGCTGTCGGAATGGATAAATGGATGATGAAGACCGTCTTTGCACAGGCTGGACTACCGCAAGTGAAATATGTAGGCTTGCTGCGCTCTCAATGGGAAAAAGGCCAGGACGATGTCATGGATCGGATCGAGCGTGAACTCGGCTATCCGTGTTTCGTCAAACCAGCGAATATGGGCTCCAGCGTAGGGATTAACAAAGCGAAAAATCGTGAGGAACTCAAGCACGCATTAGATGTAGCTGCCAAATTCGACCGCAGATTGATCGTGGAAGAGTTCGTTCAGGTTCGTGAGTTGGAGATTGGCGTTTTGGGGAATGAAGAACTGATGACATCTGTCGTTGGGGAAGTCATTGCCGCTAAAGAATTTTACGATTATGAAGCCAAGTACAAGGGGGCGGGAACAGAGCTCTCCATTCCTGCCATCGTTCCCGAGCATGTATCCGAACAAATCGCGGAAATAGCCAAGCAGGCATTCCAAGCACTCGATGGCTCTGGCCTTTCCCGTGTAGACTTTTTCTGGGATGAAAAAAACGACAAACTCTATATCAACGAAGTGAATACGATGCCAGGCTTTACGCCGTTTAGCATGTATCCAATGCTCTTTCAAGCTGCGGGTGTGGGCTACAGCGAGCTGATCGATCGTCTGGTACAACTCGCTATCGAGCGACATGCGGATAAAGGTCGCAACGTCGTAGATGCGGAAGAGTTGGAGTAATCATGAGAAAAAAGATGCTGATGAATCGGCATCTTTTTTTTGTGTGTGGATGGAGGAACGAATTTCGGCCTGCGTATCTCTTTTAACTGTATCCGAAGAATATTATCACTTGAAATGAGAATGATAATCGTTTACATTATACATGGGACGTTTTACCAGTTATGTAAGTCGCAATGCTTGAATAAAAAATTGGATCAAGCAAGAGGAGAGGTAACATGTTCGTAGTCAAGCATATCGCAGAGCATGCAACGATGCAGAGCTTTCTCAATTGTTATCTCCGAGAAACAGGTAGGGGCGAGTGGATCAATCGAAAAGACGAGATTACGAAGCAGCTAACGAAAATCATACAGCCGAGTTCAACAGGTATGTACCTTCATTGTGAACTCCCGTATCAGGGGATTTCCCTCTATGTCAGTGTCAAATATCATTCCGTGACAGGCAGGCATTTGTTTCATTACCCAGCTTGCTACCGAAGTGGTGACTGCACTCGTTTCGTTCAGGCGGACTATTTGACATTAGCGGTGCTTTTGATTAAAGAACTAACGCTTCAGCATGGGGAAAATGCAGTTCCGGATGAATTAGTCTTGCGGATGATTCAAAGCTGCCAAAGCATTGAGAAATTTGTTCGGACGCGCCAAAGTAATGCGGAGATGTTATATGGCGTGGAACAAAGCTTCATCGAAGCAGAGCAGGCGCTTTTGTTCGGTCACTTGTTCCATCCAACGCCGAAGAGTCAGCAAGGAATTCCTGAGGCCAAGCAAGCGCTGTATGCACCGGAGTGTTGCGGGAAGTTTCAACTCCACTTGTTTGCAGCCCATCCGTCGATTGTTCACGAAAAATCTGGGCAAAAAGAGTCCGCTACGCAATTACTGAAGGATGAGTTTCCTTCGATAGCTGATGTCGATTCATCATTTTCAATCGTCCCGATTCATCCGCTTCAAGCAGAATGGTTGCTCGAAAAGGCACCTGTACAATCCTTGATCCGGAAAGGGTTGCTTCTATACCTAGGGCCAGCGGGTGAGGAGTATATGGCGACATCTTCTCTTCGAACGGTTTATCATCCTGAGAAGAAATACATGCTCAAGCTGTCCGTCCCAATCAAAGTTACGAATTCATTACGGATCAACAAGTTAAGTGAAATGGAGATCGGTTTAGAGGCGAAGAAACTTTTTGAAACAGGGATCGGTGAAGTGAGTCGCAAGTATCCGGGCTTTGGCTTTATCTCTGATCCAGCTTACATCACGATCATGTTGGAGCATGAGGGAGAAACGGGATTTGAAGTAATCCTGCGTGATAATCCCTTTATGGGGAAGAATGCAGAACAAGTCACGCAAATCGCGGCACTCGTGCAAGATCCACTTCCTGGCTACAAGAGTCGGTTGGCAACGATCATCCACCATCTGGCACAAAAGGAAGGGAAGGCACCGGATGTAGTTAGTCTGGAATGGTTTAAGCGGTATGTAGACATTTCATTGAAACCAATGGTATGGCTCTATCTAAAATACGGAATCGGCTTGGAAGCTCATCAACAGAATAGTGTTGTCACGCTCAAAGATGGATACCCGGATCAGTTCTTTTATCGTGATAATCAAGGCTATTATTTCTCAGAATCGATGCAAGAGGTACTAGAGGTAGAATTGCCTGGGGTTGGCAAGGCGAGTAGGAACATTTACAAAGACCATCTTGTCGATGAGCGAATCACCTATTATATGATTTTTAACCATATGTTTGGACTCATTAATGGATTTGGAACGGAAGGTTTAATTGACGAACAAATCTTATTGGCAGAGATGCATGAGGTTTTGACGGAGTTTTTACCTATGAATCGAGAGGCGTCGAAGTTTCTAGAGAATCTACTTACGCGTGAACAGCTTCCGTGTAAGGCTAATTTGCTCACGCGCTTCTATGATTTGGATGAATTAACCCAACCGGAAGAGAGATCATCTGTTTTTGTTTACATAGATAATCCTTTAGCAAAAGTAAAGCAGACCGAAAAAGCAGGGCTGCATGCTTTTGGATAGCTTGAAGAGACTTGGAGGATAAGGTATGGAGTTAACAATACAAGATTTCTCGATTGAAGAGGCACTTCACTCGACACAGTACGTGCAGGTGAGAAGAAGGGTGTTTCGACAATGCATCGAGTCTTTGTTCTATGAGGGAATTGTGATTCCTGAGACCATCCAAGAAGATGACGAGACGATTTATATCCTACATGGGCTTGATGAGGGAGATCTGCCTGTTCGCTATCGTTGCCGGGGGCGGAAGAGTGCTAGTTTTGGGCTGGTACGTTTAGGGAAGGACCCGGTTACTCGTGTTGCTTTCGATCAAAGCGGAGCTGCGCAAGAAGAATCAGAAGCGATATCCCTCACTCGTTTTTTAGTGGAAGTCTTCCGAATGAATACGGTAGATGATCAAAGACTGAAGCTATTTGCGAATGATCTGGAGCAAACGTTGTTAAAGGATACATTGGCTCAATACTATCGGGTGCAAAATGATATTCGGATGCAGGGCAAATCATACGATGAGCTGGAAGGGGATTTGATGGACGGTCACCCTTACCACCCTAGCTATAAATCACGTGTTGGATTTACCTACGTCGATCATTTTGCCTATGGTCCTGAATTTAAGCAGGAAGTTCATTTTCTATGGCTAGCGATACATAAGAAATATTCTCAAGTGTCCATTGATCAAGGGAAAGATTTCGATGACCTTCTTTTGGATGAATTAGGTCGAGACCAAAAAGAAGCCTTTCAACAAATCATCGTCAATCATGGATGTGATCCGGATCAGTATGCCTTCGTGCCTGTCCATCCTTGGCAGTGGCGTAATCATATCGTGCCTGGATTCCTGAACGATATCCACCGCAAAGAGATCATTGTGCTAGGAGTAGGCTCTGATGGTCATCGTCCACAACAATCTATTCGCACCTTTGCTAACAAAAGTAATCCGCATAAACCGTATCTGAAACTCTCGATCAACGTGGTGAATACCTCAGCGGCACGTCATCTCACCTCGCACTCACTGGCAAGTGCACCCATTGTTTCGAGGTGGCTCAAGGAGATTGCGGACGCAGATGCGTATTTACGAGACGTGCAAAAGGTGATCATGCTTCAGGAGTTTGCGGCAGTGGCATACGATCCTCCTCCTGCTTCTGAACTGGTGGAAATGGTTACATTCGGAGTAATTGGGTGCATGTGGAGAGAAAGTCTCATCCCTCATCTCGAAGCGGGAGAAGATGCGGTTCCTTATAACGCATTAGCGGCAGTAGAGGTGGATGAGGTGCCGTTCATTGATCGCTGGATTCGTGAGCAAGGGCTAGAGAATTGGCTTGTGCGATTAATGGAAAGCAGTGTATTGCCAGTCGTTCATATTCTGGTGAAACACGGAATTGCCATGGAAACCCACGCACAGAATATGATCCTGGTGCATCGGGATGGTGTTCCTACTCGGGTAGCATTGAAGGATTTTCACGAAGATTTGATTTTTTGCCAACCGTTCTTGAGTGAGCCGGACAAATGCCCGAACTTCGCGGAAGTGCATGAATATTACGCAACGAAGCCCGACGATGTGATGTTTCACATGAATGAAACTTCAACAGTCAGAGATTTGACGTTAGAGACCTTGTTTCTGATCAATCTGGGGCAACTCGCACGGCTATTGGAAGAACATTACGGATATGCCGAAGAGCGCTTCTGGGAGATGGTCGTTCAGGTATTGGAGGGGCACCAACAACGATTCCCGGAATTGGCGGAGCGATTTACGCGATTTGATCTGTTTGTTCCTAGGGTGCAAGTAGAGAAATTGACCAAGAAAAAGCTATATACAACGACCGAGAACTATCATTTACATGAAGTTCCCAATCCTTTGTTCGAGGCAAGGAAAAGGCTTCATTCCATGGCTGTGGGAGGTTACTAGCATGTTCATTGTAAATCAAAACGAGATTTCTGTGCATGAAATGGAGAGACATAAGCAAGGATTCGAAAGCATGGATCATTTTCGACAGCCAGAAGGAAAGAGGTACGCTGTCTGCATAGCTGACCCACTTGACGTGATTAGTCTTGTTCAATATTTACGTGAGCATGATGCCTCCGTGTTGTTGATTCATGGGGAAACCCCAATGGAAACAGCCTATCAGATGGCAGTGAAGGCAAGATGTTATGGGCTTGTTTATCAGGAGACGAAGCACTTCTTGTCCATCACGGATAAACAACAGAGCGAAAAACCATCGCTTTATCAATATAGCTCAGGTACGACGGGGGACGCGAAGCTAATCGGAAGAAGCTGGGAGGATATCCAAACAGAAATTCATGCCTACAACCAGTTGTTTCAGGGAGAGGAAGCGTTAACCCCGATCGTGCTGGCATCTGTGACACATTCGTATGGATTGATATGTGGAATTTTGGCAGCTTTGGAGCGGGGGAGTAAGCCTTCGATTGTGACGCACAAAAATCCGAAGTTTGCTTTGCAGGTGATTCAAGATACTCCCCAGCATATTGTGTATGGTCTGCCAGTCTTTTATCACATCTTATCTAGCTTTACGCGAGAGCAGGTACGCTTCCACCGGTTAATGACATCAGGAGCCCCCATGCCAGAAGGCTTGTTTCTCAAGCTGCAAGGCATGAGCGACATCTTGATGCAACAATATGGTTGCTCTGAGGCGGGGTGCGTCAGTATGAGTAAACAGATGCGGACGCATACCGATCTGGGAGTTCCTCTTTCCCATGTAACGATGACAGCAGGCGAAAATGAAGAACACCCCGGTGAAATTAAGATTTGGAATGGACAGAACGAAATAGCGACGCAGGATTTAGGTTTCTGGACAGGAGAAGGACATATTCAATTTGTATCAAGGATGGATGATGTGATCAACGTCTCTGGCTTAAAGGTATTTCCATTAGAGGTCGAGGACGTCATTTTGAAAATGAGTGGGATAAAAGAAGTAGTCGTGTATCGTGGACATCATCCGGTCATGGGAGAGATTGTGAAGGCGCAGGTTATTGCAGAGGGAGGAACTACGCCTGAACAAATCAGGAAATGGTGCCAAGATCGTTTGCCAGGCTATAAAGTCCCATTCGAAATCCAATGCGTGGCAAGCATTCCTAAAACAGCCACAGGAAAAATCAGCCGTCGATTAGTAGAAACGGAGACGATCAGCAAATGACACGATCAGAAAGAATCGAGCAAATCCATACGATCATGACCGAAAAATTAAAATTATCGCATATTCACACGCTAGAAGAGTCCATGCGATTGAATGAGGATCTTCATATAGATTCGATTATGCTATTGCAATTGATTGTGTATGTCGAAGAAGATTTGCGCTTGGTAGTTCCTGCTCATGAGTTAGATCCACGAATCTTCCAAACGGTTGGATCGCTCCTTACTTTTGTTGAACAGCTAGAACCGCAGCATGTATCGAATTAGCGTCTATACAAACAGCGAGTGGGGGATACAGAATGGTTAAGGTTCATTGCATCATTTCTTGCCTATGCGAAGTGATTAAGCGCCGCACAAAGATCGATTATCGTCCCTATTATTTTGGCATATGGGATGCCGAGTACTCCATTACAGATCAAGGTGTGGTCACCTATTACATTGATAACCATGAGGAGATTATCAAGGGATATGAGCGACTTTTCCGAGCGAAAGTAACAGAATGGTATGATCATTCCCAAGATAAAGCCTCCAATCTGGACATGTTCTTAGAGCTAATCGATAAGCGTACCGAGGATCAGTTTGTCCTTGTTCAGATAGACATGTCGCTGGTTCCAGAACGAGATAATAAATTTGCGTTGAAGCCATTCCCGCATTTTTTGATGATTTCAAAGACGGAGAATGAGGATGAGTGGTTTATGTTTGACCCGGATTTTCGTTGGGAGGGCAATGTGAAGAAGGAGACGGTGATCAAAGCCTTCTTGGAAAATCCGTTTGGTGGCGGCTTTATGGTGGATGCGAGTGAAATTAAGGAACCAACCTATGAAATGATCCACGACTATTTCTACGACGCACTCAAGCGTGATCATAACCCGTTTACCCTTGAGCTAAAGCAATTGATTACAGACATGGCAGAAGGACGCAATGGATACAACTTGAATATGTTGCTTGCGGCAGTGACTCAGGTGAAAGTGATTGCGATCCGCAAATATAGCTACGAGTATGCATTTCTCTATCTGCAAGATTACCTGCAATACCATCGTGATGAGTTTTTGCGCATTGCCTATAAAGTGGAGGACATCTACCAAGGGTTTACGACAGCTCAGTACTTATCTGTCAAAATGGCGATGACCAAGAATATGGCGTTGTTGCCTCCGATTATCGAGGCACTTGAAGAGATTGATCTGATCGAGCTGGAAGTGAAAAAAGAGTTGGAACGTCAGTTTGTTCTGTGGACCCAAATGGATAAAAGTCTCGTCACTGTCGACGAACAAGGGTGGAGGTAAAGACCATATGAAACTCTCATTGTGCACAATTACTTTTCGCCACCAGTTGATTTCGTTTGCACAGCTTGTTCAGTTTGCTCATCGTCATCATTTTGATGGAATCGAGTTATGGGGAACTCACGCCCAGCATCTGTACGATCATGATCGAGTAGAGATGGAGGAACAGGTAAGGCTGGTCAGGGATCAAGGCATGAGTATCTCCATGCTTAGCGATTATCTGGATATTGCTACTACATCAGGATTTCCGCGTACATTGGAAAAAGCAAAAAGACTCCTTTCACTGGCGAATCTGTTGCATGTGAAGCAAATCAGGACGTTTGCTGGACAGAAGGCAAGTCAAGAAGTAGGACCAGAAGAGCGTGCACGCTATGTGCATCATCTACAAATTTTATGTAAGATGTGTCAAGAGCACGGGATTCAGCTTTTGGTCGAAACACATCCGAACACGCTTACAGATTCGCTGAGTTCTACACTTGCTTTGTTGCAGGAAGTCAATCATCCCGCACTAAAAGTGAATCTTGATTTTCTTCATGTCTGGGAATCCGGTGCTGATCCGATCGATGCGTACGAGCAATTGAGACCGTGGGTAGCTCATTATCATTTGAAAAATATTTCTTCATCGAATCATTTACCAGTATTCGCTCCGCATAATGTATATGCCCCTAACGGCGATCGCGAGGGAATGGTACTGCTCGGTGAAGGTGTTGTAGATTATGGGCCTATTTTAGAAAAGATTGCGGATACGGATTATTTTGCATCGATTGAATGGTTTGGTCAGAGTCCGCAGCGTGTATTAGCGGAAGAGGTAGAGTGGTTGCGGAAGGCAATGATGGTTCGTGCGTAAGTGAAAAAAGGTCGGGGGCGCAGGGGTGCTTCCGATCTTTTTTCGTGTAAAAGGAAACCAAGTGCTTCCAGTGAGCGTCTACGTATTGATTACTTATTCGGGAGGACCCTTGATGAAAAAACACCTATTGCTCTCATGCTTGCTGATTTCCTTGCTGGGCATCCTTGTTCCTGGACAAATCAATGCTTCTGCTCCTGCGAAGGCAGACCCTCGCAAGCCAGAGCCAGTCGTCATCTATCAAGTACCAGTAGATGGAAAAGTGACAAAAACCGTGACGAACATGACCTTGATTCACCGGGCGAGCATGTCGCCATCGGGCAGGTTTGTATACGGGGAGCGAATCGGATACGGGAAGACAGACCGAACCATACCGTACCTGTACGATATGCAAACAAAAAAGATGACGCAGCTATCCGGCTATGGCAAATGGTCGCCGAAGCAAGACGCACTCTACGTTCGTGAAAACGGCGGTATCGTAAGGTTGAGTCTTCCAGATGGCAAAAAAACGGTACTCGTCCCGGCAGCAGCTCAGTATCCCGTCCTTGATTTTTCTATTTCACCGGATGAACAGTACATGGCGTTCACCCGGATGGACATGCTCTCTTCCAATTCCAAAGTAAGCGGTCACCTGATCTTGCAGCACCTGCCTACACTCAAAATGAAAAAGAATGACCAGTATGAATGGCCGAGTGGAACAGAAGAAGAAAGGTATTACTGGGTGCCGAATTCGAAAAAGCTGTTTTACAAAACGCAAACCGCATACAAGGAATTAGACTTACCGACTGGCCTGAAATACGATCATAACATGACGACATTCCCTTCTTACTCCAACGATATGAAGTACCGGTATATGCGAACCAATACAGAGGAATATATGCTGGATTTGCAGGCAGGGAAAAAGGTCAATTTGAAGGATTCCGTGTTCACTGAGAGCTACTTGGCCAAGATTGTTTGGTCGCCAGCAGGGCATCTGATGGCAGTAGAACAGCACGCTCGTACTTCCAATTCTCAAGACTCGTATATGTACATGCAATCATGCAAAGAAGTCACGAAATGCAGCTATCCATTCGGTTCTCCTGACAAGGGAATGCCTGGCTATTACGAGTTAAGTGACAATCAGCGCATCATCGGCTGGGCAAAGGACGGCAAGTCGTATTATGTAGCTGATCTCGCATCGATCCACTATAGCGATTTTTCGCCTGAAAAGTTGGGTCCTGCCAACAATGTCATTGAACTGCGATGATTGCTCAATCGAAATCACCAAAACGGAAGAGGTGCAAGGATGCTCACACAAGTGTATATGGTCCGCCACGCAGAATCTCCGTACATTCAGGATCAGGAGAAAATACGCGGATTGTCTGAAAAGGGCTGGCAAGATGCGCAATGTGTAGCAGAAATCTTGCAAGCGGAACAAATTGACGTGTTCGTCTCCAGCCCATATTCAAGAGCCATTCAGACAATTGAAACTGCGGCGAAGCAAGCGAATCGGGAAATCAAGCTGGAACCGGATTTTCGCGAGCGCGAATTAGGTGCTTGGGTAGAGTGCTTTGAGCATTTTGTACAGGCTGTCGAGCATGTATTTGCAAACCGTGAGTTCGCTTTCGCAGGGGGAGAATCGAATGCGGTAGCGGGGGAAAGGGGACTCGCTGCCTTACAGGAAGTTTTGGATCACCATCGAGGCAAAAAAGTCGCGATTGGCATCCATGGAAACATCATGACGATCATCATGAATCACTACGATCCATCGTACGAATTCTCCTTTTGGAAAAAGACCTCGATGCCCGATATTTATAAACTAAGCTTTGAGGAAGATCAATTGATTCAGGTAGAACGTCTGTGGAATGACAAGGACAAGCACTAAAAAAGAAGCCGTCTCCCGTATGATACGAGAGGCGGTTTTCCCTTTCTATTATTCGTGACCTTCCAGATCAGTGATAAGCGTCCATAAGGACATGCCTTTGGAAGCTTTGAACAAAAAGGCATGCTTCTCATCCCGTAGCGGCAGTAGAGCAGCCAGTGCCTCTGCTTTGGTAGCAAAATGCAGCTTGTTCCCCGCATAAGCATCATGGAGATGGCGTGAATCCTCACCGATTGTCACGAGCAGCTCGAAGCGCTCAGCAATGTCTTGAATCGAGGCTCCGACGCCCGCGTGCATAGCCCTGCTATCTGGTCCCAGCTCGTACATGTCACCTAACACGACGACTCTTGCGCGCTCAGGGTACAGCTCAGCAAATGTCCGTACGGCAGCCTCCATGGAGACGGGGCTGGCATTGTATGCATCACTGATATACACAGTACCGTGCTTCCCGTTAATTTGCTCAAACCGCATGGCGGAGAGCTGAACGGTGGACAAGGCGTAAGCGATTTGCTCTGTATCCATTCCGAGCCTCTTGGCAATCGCGACAGCAGGCAGTGCATTCAGGACACTGTGGCGACCGTGGAGCGGAAGGAATGCCTCGAAATGCTCTCCGGAGGCAAAGCACACTTTGAAGCGGGTCCCACCTTCAACCGTTTCGATTTGCTCTGCCCAAATATCCGCCTTCTCATTAACAGAGTAATACATGATTTCACCCGGATACAGGTGGGCTATCGATCGCAGATATTCGGAATCTTTGTTGAGCAGCACAAGCCCGTCAAGAGCGGTATGAGGAAGCAGCTCCGCCTTTGCGAGAGCGATTTTTTCACGCGTGCCAAAATACTCAATATGGGACTCTCCGATAAATGTAATCACACTAATATCTGGCTGGACTAGCGAAGCGAGCAGATCAATTTCCCCGGCGTGGTTCATCCCGAGCTCCAGTACAGCAGCTTGATGTTTTTCTTCCATCTGTAATAACGACAAAGGTACACCGATATGGTTGTTGAAGTTTTTATATGTCTTGTATACAGGCGAACGGCTCGCAAGTACGTGTGCCACGATGTCTTTCACGGTTGTTTTCCCGATACTTCCGGTAATGGCGATGCGAGGGAACGAAAAGCTTTTCCGATAAGCGGCAGCCAGCTTTTGAAAGCCACGCAGTGTATCATTGACGAGAATTAACCCAAAATCGCTTGGCAAGTCCGCAGGAATCTTCTCCTGATTCGAAACGAGAGCAGCTACGGCTCCTTGCTCAGCTGCTTGTAACAAAAAATCATGTCCATCCCGTGCGCCGCCTGTCAGCGCTACAAACAAAGATCCCGCAGTCAGCTCGCGGGTATCAAAGTGAACGGATGACAAGGCAAGCCCTGGGGAACCAGCGATCAAAATCCCTTCTGCGTTGATTGCTGCCTGATCCAGTGCAATTGGTTTCATCTGCACGAACTCCTTTTTCTTGTTATCCTGTTTCAACCTCGAAGTCATGCTACCATGCGTTAAGTAGCGCCGCAAGACAAAAGTGAGGGAATATGATACGATCAATCCTTACATACATAACTATCCACATACATGAGGAAGAAAGGAGTCTCCCATGGAAAAAAGTATTTTTACCAAAATCATGGACGGTGAAATTCCTGCTCGTATCGAGTATGAGGACGAGCACGTCATTGTCATCCACGATATTGCACCAAAAGCACGCGTTCACATGTTGATCATCCCGCGTAAGCCAATTCCGACGCTAATGGATGTAAGCGCCGAGGACCTGCCGCTGATCGGACATATCCACCATGTAGCACAACTTCTGGCGAAAAAGCTGGAGCTGCCAGGATTTCGCTTGATTAACAACTGCGGCAAAGAGGGTGGGCAAGAGGTTTTCCACATCCATTATCACCTGTTGTCCGGTTTTTACGAATAAAATTGAACTAAAGGTTGACCTTCTTTAGTCAATTATCCTATAATGAAGTGTGACAGTCTGTTCGTACGTTCGACTCAGGCGTCCCACGGTTTTAGCGGAGGGAGGGAAGACAAATGGCAGAAATTCGAGTCAAGAAAAACGAGTCTTTGGATAGCGCACTTCGCCGCTTCAAGCGTGAAAGCGCAAAATCCGGGGTGATGGCGGAACTGCGTAAACGTCGCCACTTTGAGAAGCCTAGCATTAAGCGCAAGAAGAAATCCGAAGCAGCTCGCAAACGCAAGTTTTAATTGACGGAGGGCTCATCATGAGTGTAATGGAGCGACTCGATCAAGATATGAAGCAGGCAATGAAGGACAGAGCTGCTCTAAAACTCTCTGTTATTCGCATGGTGAAAGCCGCATTAAAGAACGAAGAGATTAACAAGGGCAGACTTTTGTCTGAAGACGAAGTGCTGACCATCTTGACTCGTGAGTTAAAACAACGCCGTGAATCCCTCCACGAATTTGAGAAGGCAGGCCGCGTGGAACTTGCCTCGAAAACGCGCGAAGAGATCGACGTGCTCTCCGCTTACTTACCCGCTCAGCTTAGCGAAGACGAAATTCGTGATATCGTTCGGGAAGGTATCGCAGCTACCAATGCCTCCTCCAAAAAGGAGATGGGCAAAGTGATGGGTGCGATCATGCCGAAAGTGAAAGGCAGAGCAGACGGAAACCTCGTGCAAAAGATTGTATCTGAGGAACTACCATCGTAGACGCGAGTAACACCTCATATAGATACGAACAGAAAAACTCAACCTGTAAAGGTTGGGTTTTTCTTTTTTCCAAATGTGAAAGAAATATGAAACGATTGCCAACCTCTTTCGTATACCTTATTGCACACAAGTTGAAGCTGATAGAAGGAAAGGAGGTACATGCAATGAGTGCAACAAGGCTAGTAAAAAGCCGCGTGCGATTGCTTTTTTCACTTCTTTGCCTGATTATGGGTATGACGATGCTTTTTGCTCCCGCGTCCACAACAGCCAAGACCTATCAAAAAGCTGTCTGGATTCCAGTAGATAGCACGATCGAGCGAGGGTTGGAGAGCTTTTTACACAGAGCATTTGCTGACGCACAGCAGCAACAGGCAGATCTTGTTATCTTGCATATCAATACGCCAGGTGGAGAAGTGAACGCTGCCGACCAGATTGGGCAGTTGATCCGTCAGGCTCCCATGCATGTGATAGCCTACATTGATAATCAGGCTTTTTCAGCGGGAACTTACATCGCCCTGAATGCAAATGAAATTATTATGACTCCGGGTAGTAGCATGGGGGCAGCAACACCGATTGACTTGGCAGGGAATGCAGCAGATATCAAGTTCATTTCCGGTTGGAGTAATAAAATGAAGGCGGCAGCTGAGCTGAATAATCGCAATCCTGACGTTGCTCGCGCGATGGTGGAAATCGATACAGAATTCCCGGGATTAAAGCCAAAAGGCACGGTGCTTTCTCTCGATGCCCAACAAGCGAAGCGGTTGGGTTATGCGGATGATGTGGTGTCCAATAAGGAAGAACTGCTCAAAAAGCTTGGCATTCAGCCAGATTCCCTTCAGGCGATTGAGCCAACCGGTGGCGAGCTGGTAGCTAGATGGGTAACGAGTCCCATTGTGATGAGTCTTTTGCTCATCATTGGATTGGGAGGAATTGTAGTCGAACTGTTTGCTCCTGGCTTTGGGGTTGCGGGGACGATTTCGCTCTTTGCCTTTAGTCTGTATTTCTTCGGTCATTATGTAGCGGGATTTGCCAACTGGTTGCACATCGGACTGTTTGTCGTCGGAATCTTACTGATGCTTCTGGAAATTTTTCTTCCGGGCGGCATTGTCGGTGCGATTGGCTTCCTGAGCATTGTGACAGGTCTCGTAATGGCAGCCTACGACACGAAGCAAGGGCTCGCATCCCTGGGTGTAGCCGCTTTGGTCACGGTAATTGTAGCATTCATGTTAGTGAAGAAATACGGGGTCAAAGGTCTATTCAACAAGTTTGTCTTGGGTGAGACGCAAAGCAGTGAAGAAGGTTACGTAGCTCCGCGCGATCAGCGTGAGCTGGAAGGAAAATCAGGCATCGCGCTAACGCCATTGCGCCCGGCAGGGGTCGTCAAGGTGGAAGGAAAACGTGTGGATGCCGTATCGGTTGGTGGGTTCATTGAAGCAGGTACCGCCATCACCGTTGTGCAAGTAGAAGGCACGCGTATCGTCGTTGCCGAACTAGAACAAAAGGAGTGAGCTCTTCATGTTTGAAGGCGGTTTGATTCCCCTTATTTTTATGGTGGCAGTAGCCATTGTTGTACTCTCAGTTTTCTTCTCGTTCGTACCAGTCATGCTCTGGATTTCTGCACTGGCTTCCGGTGTGAATATCGGGATTATTACCCTCGTCGCTATGCGCTTGCGTCGCGTCGTACCATCTCGTATCGTGAATCCGTTGATTAAAGCGCGTAAAGCGGGCTTGCAGCTGGATACAAACCAATTGGAGAGTCATTATCTCGCTGGCGGTAACGTAGACCGTGTAGTAGATGCCCTCGTAGCAGCACAACGCGCGGATATTCCACTTGGCTTCGAACGAGCTGCAGCCATTGATCTGGCTGGTCGTGATGTATTGGAAGCAGTACAAATGAGCGTTAACCCGAAAGTGATTGAAACACCTGTGGTTGCAGCTATGGCAAAAGACGGTATCGAGCTGCGCACTCGTGCAAAAGTAACAGTTCGTGCCAACATTGATCGATTGGTCGGTGGTGCTGGTGAAGAAACCATCATCGCCCGTGTTGGTGAGGGGATCGTATCGACAATTGGTTCGTCAAAAGGACATAAGGACGTATTGGAAAATCCGGATCTGATCTCCAAAACGGTATTGAACAAAGGTCTGGATGCCGGAACTGCTTTTGAAATTCTCTCGATTGATATTGCGGACGTGGATGTAGGGAAGAACATCGGGGCACAATTGCAAACCGACCAAGCAGAAGCAGATAAACGTATTGCCCAAGCGAAAGCGGAAGAGCGTCGTGCCATGGCGGTAGCCCAAGAGCAAGAAATGATCGCGCGCGTACAAGAAATGAAGGCAAAAGTAGTAGAAGCAGAAGCACAAGTACCACTCGCTTTGTCCGAAGCATTGAAAAGCGGCAAAATGGGCGTAATGGATTATTACAACATGCAAAACATTGCTGCTGATACACAAATGCGTCAATCTTTTGGGCATGCAGGTGACAAACAAGAACCTGCTTTGCCAGACGAGAAAGAATAAGGGCGATTGCCATGGAAGATCTCATGGATCTCGTCGTAGATTTACTGGATTTAGTCGAGTGGATCATCCCGCTCATTGGCAAGTTCTGGTTTGTCATCCTTGGTTATTTAGGATATAAAGCCCTTGGCAAAACCGGAAAGAAGAAGATGTCTCAAGGCAAGAAAATGCCTCCGCTTACCCCGGTAAGCACGTCGGAAATCCCGATGGAAACGGAAGAGTACGGCAGAGAGACGGTGCGAGCATCCTCTAAATATGAGCCACTTCAGCAAGAATCGCTGGAAGGGGTTGGAGTTGAGCAGGAATGGGCATTTTCCAGTCCAGCTCGTGCTTCGACGGGTCCGACCATTACAGTGAAGGAATCGGAAACGAAGAAGGTTGCTGTTTCGGAACGAGCGAGTACCCTCACAGCGAAACAAGGCAATCCGCGTGATGGGATGAAATGGGCGCTCATTTTTGGAGAGCCGCGCTCTAAAGCTCCGTACGCCCAGCAGGTTCGGCAAAGAAAGATTTGATAATAGCAGCAAGTCAAAACAGGTGAACCTCGGTTCGCCTGTTTTTCTTGATACGCAATGTTTTCATGTCGAAATATCTCGAACAACTTGTCTTGTTTCTCGTATCCCGGTTGACTATCCTGAATGTAAAGAAAATTCTTCCGAATAGAAGAAGGAGTAGAGGTCAAGCGATGAATCAACAAATTTTCGAACAAATGGGGCGGTTTCGCCAAAAAGTGATTCGGCTTGCCATCTTCGAAAAGAAATCAGTGTATGAAACAGCGATCGCGTGCGGTTGTTCCGCTGAGAAAGTAAAACGAGTCATGAAAAAATGGAAGGCGCTTACAAAAGAAAGCAAATAATCAATGGATTTTGTTACATGTATTTCAAAAAGGGAGTTCTCACCTGCTTGCCAAATTGCGAGCGATGAGGGCTCTTTTTTTGTGCCCGTTTTTGATGAATGCCACTTTATACTCGCGCATACGCATAGATAAGAATGGTTTTGCACCTGCAAACAGTTGAGGTCGTCATATTCGCCAATATATAGAACGAGAAGGGGGGCTAATCCATGAAGCGTTGGAGCCGCCGTCTGCGCCAGCTGGCAGGAGGGGTGCTGGATCTGCCGCAAGATGTAGTCCTGGAAGTCCCGCGCATCACGATGATAGGTCATTTGCAAATGTATATAGAGAATCATCGAGGAGTCTTGCATTTTAGCGAAAAAGAGCTTCGCCTGTTGTTGACGAACGGTCAAATGATTGTTTCAGGTGAACAGCTTGTCATCCGAGCGATTTTACCTGAGGAGGTTCTGTTAGAAGGCAGAATCGGTGGTGTGAAATTTTTGGAGACGGGACCACAGAGCTCGTAATCTTTGTTGAGGTAGGGGGCGGCACGTATGAGGTATGGAATCAAGGAGTGGGTGGATGGACATGTAACCATTACCGTTCGGGGAAAACGGTTTGAGCGGATGCTGAATATGGCCGTACGGGATGGAATTCGAATCTGGAATATTCGCAGGGTAGGAGAAGAGGTGACTCGCTGCGATATTTTGATTCGGGATTATTTTCGTTTGCGGCCGCTTTTAAAAGAGACAGGCTGTCGCAGTCACGTCGAGGCAAGAGATGGGCTACCTTTCTGGCTGCTGCGTATACGTAGACGATCTGGACTGGCAATTGGGGCTGCTCTTTTTTTCATCGGATTGTACATGCTCTCCTCTTTTGTTTGGAGTGTGGAAGTGAGTGGGACGAAAATGGTTGATCCGCGACGAGTGATTCAAGCCGCCGAACAAGTAGGGATTAAAGAAGGGGCATGGAAGGTCAAACTAAAAGAACCGTTGGTTTTGCAAAAAGAGCTGTTGAGTCTGCTGCCTGAAGCGTCCTGGGTTGGAATTGAGATTCAAGGAACCAAGGTCAAGCTTCAGGTGGTTGAAAAAGAGGCTCCCGTAAAGCCGCTTGCAACTGGTCCCCGTCATCTTGTAGCGAAAAAGAGGGCTGTTGTCCATAAAATTCTCCCGGAGGTTGGTCGCAGTCAGGTTGTGAGCAATCAATTGGTAGAAAAAGGCCAAGTGCTTATTTCTGGGATCATCGGCAATGATGACCGTCAACAAGCCGTATCAGCACGAGGCAAGGTGCAAGGGGAAGTGTGGTATATAAGCAACACATCCGTCCCGCTAAAACAAACGATGCACCGTTTGACGGGAGAAAAGCTGCAGCATCAATACTTGCTCGTAGGCCCCTATGCGGTATACGTGTGGCCCTTTGAAAAACAGTCCTTTGCACAAGCCGAAATGGCAGAACAACGGTTTTTGCCCTCGTATGCGGGCTATACCTCACCACTTGGCTGGAAGACAGTAACGTACGCGCAAACAGAACCCGTTCAAACAGAAATGAGCGTAGAGGAAGCGACGGAGCTGGCTAAAAAATTCGCCAGGGAGGATATCTTGAAAAAAGCTGGAAAAGATGCGTTCATTCAGGACGAAAAAGTTTTGCACGTCACAACAGAGAATGGTAAAGTTTACGTAAGCATTCATTTTTCCGTCATTGAAGATATTGCCATTGAACAGCCTTTTGTTGGGCAGTGAGGGATGGCAAGCAAATGACGCATTGCTGATTACCGTTGCAAGGAGATGGAAGCCTGTTGCACGTACAAGATGAGGTAAGAATCCCGTTTTCAGACGCATCTGAGGCCTTGCTGTTGTTCGGACCACATGACGCGTACCTAACACTGATCGAGCAAAGAAGTTCCGCCAAAATCATGACCCGAGAAGGCGAATTGGTTATTAGCGGGGATAAGCCGGAAGTGGACAAACTGACAGCGTTGATTGAAATTCTGCTACAGTTGATTCGCAGAGGGATTGCCCTGTCCGAGAGAGACATCTCTTATGCGATGTCGTTGATTGAACGGGGAGAAGGTGCCCAACTGCTCGATGTGTATGATGAAGAAGTCGCTCGTACCCAACGTGGCAAAGTAATCAGGGCAAAGACTTTGGGCCAGCGTCATTATTTGTCTGCGATCAAGAAGCATGACATTGTGTTTGGAATTGGACCAGCTGGTACAGGAAAAACGTATTTGGCTGTTGTCACAGCAGTAAATGCGTTGAAAAATGGGCGTGTCAAACGGATCGTTCTTACCAGACCGGCCGTAGAAGCGGGGGAGAGCCTTGGATTTTTGCCAGGAGATTTGCAGGAAAAAGTAGACCCTTACCTGCGTCCGCTCTATGATGCCTTGTACGACATGCTGGGCAATGAACAAGTTGCCAAAATGATGGAACGAGGACTTATTGAGGTTGCTCCTTTGGCGTACATGCGTGGTCGTACGCTCGAAGATTCCTTCGTTATTTTGGATGAAGCCCAGAACACGACTCCCGAGCAAATGAAAATGTTTTTGACCAGGCTTGGCTTTGGTTCCAAAATGGTCATTACGGGTGATGTGACTCAGGTGGATTTGCCAAAAGGCAAGAAATCTGGATTGCGCGAAGCACAACGCATTTTAAATCCGATTTCCGATGTAGCCTTTATTCATTTCCAAGAGGGAGACGTCGTTCGTCACAGTCTGGTACAAAAAATCATCGCTGCTTATGCCAAGGAAGAAGTAGAACACGGCTATTAATAAATGGCGTCACAAAAAGGAGATCGTTTACCTGTGTTATCTGTAGAAATCCTTCATGAAGAAATCGAACCGATCGATGAGAATTTGCAAAACCTGCTTGTCCGTTGTCTGGAAGCAGCGGCAAAGCTGGAAGAGGTACAAGGAGAAGTGGTTGTCACGCTGGTGAACAACGAGCGCATCCACGAGCTAAATCGCGACTATCGTGGCGTTGATCGGCCTACGGATGTTCTGTCCTTTGCGATGAACGAGCCAGGTGAAGGGGAAATGGAAATCTTCATCGATGAGGATGAGGCCAGCGAGTTTCCGAATATGCTTGGAGATATCATCATCTCGGTGCCAAAAGCACATGAGCAGGCCGAAGACTATGGTCATTCATTCGAACGCGAACTCGGATTTCTCACGGTTCATGGTTTTCTTCACCTTCTGGGCTATGATCATGGGACGCCAGAAGAAGAGAAGGAAATGTTTTCACGTCAAGAAAAGGTACTGGAAGAAATCGGCTTGACGAGGTAGGAGATTACGTTGAAGGAATGGCGACGATTGACTCGCAGCTTCACCTACGCTCTGCAAGGAATTTCCTATACCGTACGGACACAGCGAAACATGCAAATCCACGTATCTGCAGCCATAGTGGTGCTGGCGGCAGCGTGGTGGCTGCAGATACCCCGCAGCGATGTTTTGCTGGTCCTTTTTTCTATCGGTCTGGTCTTCTCCCTTGAGCTGGTAAATACTTCGATCGAAGCAGTCGTTGATTTAGCTTCCCCGGAATGGCACGCCAAGGCGAAGATTGCCAAAGATGTGGGAGCAGGAGCTGTGCTTGTGGCGGCGATCCTGTCTTTTATCATCGGAGTCATCGTATTTGGACAGCCACTGTTGCAAAAAGTATGGGGATAGTTTTTACTAGTGATACCGGACGGGTCATTCCAGTTGACCTTTCAGTCTGGTTTCTTCGTGTCTCTTTGGACAGATTCTGTTGTGAAATGATGTTAAAGAACAATCATATGAGGAATGATGAAAATGGATAAACAATCATTATTAGCACAAGCAATCGAAGCCAGAAAGCTCGCTTATGTACCGTACTCCAAGTTTCAGGTCGGAGCAGCTCTTTTAGCTGAGAGTGGCAAGGTTTATTTGGGAGGCAATATCGAAAATGCAGCGTACTCGTTGTGCAACTGCGCAGAGCGTACGGCTCTTTTTAAAGCGTATTCGGAAGGCGATCGGACTTACAAGGCATTAGCTGTCGCTGCTGATACACCGCAAGCTGTATCACCGTGCGGGGCTTGCCGACAAGTCATCGCGGAGCTGTGCCCGCCGGACATGCCTGTATTTTTGACGAATCTCAAAGGCGACATTTGGGAAACGACAGTATCTGCCCTGCTTCCAGGCGCATTCACCAAGGAGGATTTACGTGGATAATCGCAAGACCAAGCAATCGTTTAAATCGGGCTTTGTCTCCATCGTGGGACGTCCAAATGTTGGAAAATCAACATTGTTGAATCATATTGTGGGGCATAAAATTGCCATCATGTCGAATAAGCCGCAAACGACACGCAACAAAATTACGGCGGTGCATACGACCGAAGAGGGTCAAATTATTTTCTTGGATACACCGGGGATTCACAAGCCTCAATCCAAACTCGGAAACTACATGGTTTCGGTTGCCGAAAATACATTGAACGAAGTAGACCTCGTTTTATTTGTTGTCGATGCAACAGAAAAACGCGGAGCCGGGGACGACTACATCATCGAGCGGTTGAAGCAGGTCAAAACGCCAGTATTTTTGGTCATCAACAAAATTGACAAAGTACACCCGGAAGCATTGTTGCCAATTATTGACGATTACCGCAAATTGTATGATTTCAAGCAGATTGTTCCGATCTCTGCTCTGGAAGGTAACAATACAGCATCATTGCAGCAGGCTATTTTGGGTGAAATGGAAGAAGGCCCGATGTATTACCCTGCTGACCAGGTGACAGACCATCCGGAACGCTTTGTAGCAGCTGAATTGATTCGGGAAAAAGTTCTGCATTTGACGAGAGAAGAAGTACCTCACTCCATTGCTGTCGTCATTGAAGAAATGAAGCGAGGCGAAAATGGCAAGACACTTTACATTTACGCGGCCATTTATGTAGAGCGGGATTCCCAGCGCGGTATTTTGATCGGGCAAAAAGGTCAGATGCTCAAAGAAATTGGTCAACGCGCGCGCAAGGATATCGAGCGACTGATGGGGGACCAAGTATTTTTGGAGCTTTGGATCAAAGTGAAAAAGGATTGGCGCAACCAAGATCGGATGCTGCGTAACTTCGGTTTCTACGACGAGCAATAATATTCCCAACGCGATGTGTTAATTTTTCCAAGGCATAGAATAACGGGCAAAGGTGATTCTAAGAAGGAAGTGGATAGACCCGATATAGGAAAGGATGATGCTCCTTGCTTCGTGACTTTTCTTGGAGAGTTTTCGCTTCAACCGGTGACATCCATGCTTACCTTCTCTACCGTGATCACCATCAAACGGATGTTTCCAGCGAGGAAACCTCGTTTGATCTCGCCCAGGAAGAATTGGGTGACACACAGGCATGCTTGTAAAATGGGAAGGGATTGTCATTCGCAGTGTGGACTATGGCGAGTCCAGTAAAGTGGTGACAATGTTTACCCGGGAGAACGGCAAATTAGGCGTGATGGCCCGTGGTGCCAAAAAGACCAAAAGCCGTCTTGCCGCCGTCTCTCAGTTGTTTTCGCATAGTTATTATCTATGCAAGGCAGGACCCGGTACGGGAATGCCTGATCTCTCTCAAGGAGATATGCTGGATTCGTTCCGGGATATGCGGCAAAGCCTGACTGCTACGGCTTATGCCGCATACATAGCAGAACTTTTGGATCGACTGACGCAGGAAAGGGAGCCGAATCCCTATTTGTTTCAGCTACTTCTTCATACGTTCCGCCATTTGGATGAAGGACGAGATGCTGAGATTCTGTGTCGGATTTTTGAGACCAAGATGCTCATTGTAGCGGGGATCTCCCCGCAGCTCACAGCGTGTGCAAACTGTGGCGAACAGCGCGAACCCTATGCGATCAGTGTGGGGCAGGGCGGCCTGTTGTGCCCAGTTTGCCTGCCTTCCGATCCGTATGCGATGGCAGTTACACCCTCGACCTGGAAGCTGTTACGGCTGTTCCAGGTATTTGATTTGGAACGACTTGGTGACATTGAGGTAAAACCGGCTACACGCAACCAGCTCAAGCATGTACTGCGGAGCTTCATGGACGAGTATCTGGATCTCAGGCTGAAAAGTCGGTCATTTCTGGAGCAACTGGAGCGTATGGAAAGAATGACGCAATCAGATCAGGACTAATTGACATACGAATTTGTTTTCGTTATGATAAGAACCAAACTTGTATACCGAATGTTGCCGTGAAGGAAAAGAGTAGTCAGCCACTGGCTGTGCGTAGCGAATCGGGGATAGTGGGAGCCCGGTCACCATGCTGATGAAGGGCGTTCTGGAGCAATTTGATTGTAAGGTGGGCGAAGAAGTCATTCGCCAAGTAGGGTGGAACCGCGAGAATCCTCTCGTCCCTACACTGTCGCATCAGGCAGTGTAGAGGCGGGAGGTTTTTTTAGTTTCGACTTAAAGCCAAGTTCTAAGTTCTACGAAGTTTAGAGGAGGATCAAGCATGAAAATGACATTTCAAGACATCATTTTGACGCTGCAAAACTTTTGGGCAAAGCAAAACTGTCTCATTGTCCAGCCGTATGACGTTGAAAAAGGGGCGGGTACGCTAAACCCAATGACCTTCCTTCGTTCCATTGGACCTGAGCCGTGGAATGTAGCATATGTGGAGCCTTCCCGTCGCCCGGCTGACGGACGATATGGGGAAAACCCAAACCGTTTGTATCAGCATCACCAGTTCCAAGTAATCATGAAGCCATCGCCGGACAACATTCAGGAGCTGTACCTGGAGAGCTTGCGCGAACTCGGGATCGAGCCACTGGAGCATGATATCCGATTTGTTGAAGACAACTGGGAGCACCCTGGTCTTGGCGCTTGGGGCTTAGGTTGGGAAGTTTGGCTGGACGGAATGGAGATCACACAGTTCACGTACTTCCAGCAAGTGGGCGGTCTGGAATGTAAACCAGTGGCAGTCGAGCTGACTTACGGACTCGAGCGTTTGGCTTCCTATATTCAGGAAAAAGAAAATGTGTTCGATCTGGAATGGTGCAACGGGTATACGTACGGAGATGTATTCCTGCAACCAGAATACGAGCATTCCAAATACACATTCGAGCTGTCTGATGTCGACATGCTGTTTTCTCTCTACAATACGTATGAGGCGGAAGCAAAGAGACTGATGGCGGAGCGACTGGTTTACCCGGCTTATGACTATGTACTGAAATGCTCCCACACCTTCAACTTGCTGGATGCACGCGGAGCTATCAGTGTGACGGAGCGTACAGGCTACATCGCTCGTGTACGTAATCTGTCTCGTGAAGTAGCACAAACCTACTATAAAGAGCGTGAGCGACTCGGTTTCCCGCTTTTGCAAAAAGGCAACGCAGACGCTGCGGATCAAGTGAATCAGGTGAAGGGAGAGGATACAAATGAGTAAGCGCGATCTACTCGTAGAGGTTGGTTTAGAAGAAATGCCTGCTCGTTTTGTCGCACAGGCAGCGGCACAATTCAAGGAAAAAGTAGAAAAGTGGCTGACTGCTGAGCGCGTGCCGTTTGATCAAATTACGGCATTGGAGACACCTCGTCGTTTTGCCCTGTTAATCAATGGATTGGCAGAAAAGCAGCCTGACCGCAATGATGAAGCGAAAGGCCCTGCACGCAAAATCGCACAAGATGAAGCGGGCAACTGGTCCAAGGCAGCACTCGGATTTGCACGGAGCAACAATATTGAGCCTGACCAACTGTATTATAAAGAAGTAAACGGGATCGAGTATGTTCATGCTCGCAAATCCGAAGCGGGAAAACCAACTACTGAGCTTTTGCCGCAACTGGCTGAAGTAATCACCGGCATGAGCTTCCCGAAAAATATGCGCTGGGGCGCACGCGATTTGAAATACGTTCGTCCGATTCGTTGGCTGGTAGCTTTGTTCGGCGATGAATTGATCGATCTGGAGATTGCAGGTGTAAAAAGCGGACGCGTTTCGCGTGGACACCGCTTCTTGGGAACAGAGGTTACCTTGAATCACCCAAGCGAATACGTGAGCAAGCTGGCTGAGCAATATGTCATGGTGAAGCCCGACGAGCGCAGAGCAGCCATTGTAGAACAAATCCATCGCTTGGAGAAAGAAAATGGCTGGACAATTCCAATGGACGAAGGGCTTCTGGATGAGGTAGTTCATCTTGTAGAATATCCGACTGCTCTTTACGGTACGTTCGAGCAAGAGTTCCTTTCCATTCCACGTGAGGTTTTGGTTACCTCCATGCGTGAACACCAGCGTTATTTCCCTGTTGAAAACGCACAGGGTCAATTGCTGAATCATTTTGTGACAGTACGTAACGGAGACAGCCGCGCTCTGGAAAACGTAGCGAAAGGAAATGAAAAAGTTCTTCGCGCACGCTTGTCTGACGCTCGTTTCTTCTACGTGGAGGACCAAAAGCTTTCCATTGAAAGCTGCCTGAAACGCTTGGAGACAATCGTTTACCATGAAGAGCTGGGAACAATTGGTGATAAAGTTCGCCGTGTACGCAAAACAGCTGCACAAATAGCAAGCAAGCTAGGCGTGAGCGCAGAAGAAACCAAGCAAGTCGACCGCATTGCAGAAATCGCAAAATTCGACCTCGTGACCAACATGGTAGGGGAGTTCCCTGAACTGCAAGGGATCATGGGTGAAGATTACGCGCGCAAAGCAGGTGAGTCCGACGTCGTCGCAAGTGGCGTATTCGAGCATTACCTCCCGCGGTTTGCAGGGGACAAAATGCCTGCTTCGGCTCAAGGCGCGATCGTCAGTCTGGCTGACAAGATGGACACGATCGTAGGCTGCTTCTCGATCGGTATTGTGCCTACTGGCTCACAGGACCCGTATGGTCTGCGCCGTATGGCAGCGGGGATCGTTACAATTTTGGTGGAGCGAGATTGGCAAATTTCTCTTGCCGATCTGTGGAATGCCGCGATGGAAGGTTATGTAGCGCAAGGCGTAAACAAGAGAGTCGCAGAAGACGTGAAAAAAGACCTCATAGACTTCTTCGCACTCCGACTGAAAAATGTGTTGCAGGATCATGGTGTTCGTTACGATGTCATCGACGCCGTTCTTGCTGCCGACCTGACATTGGTTCCAGAGGTGCTGGCAAAAGCAAAAGCACTGATGGGGGCGGTACAAACAGAAGAATTCAAGCTGATTGTAGAGCAGTTTAACCGGGTGAACAATCTGGCGCAAAAAGCGGAAGCAGACCAAGTCAGCGAATCTTTGTTCGCAGAAGATGTGGAGCGGGCCTTGTATCAGGCATTCCAAGCTGTTCAGAAGGATGTAGAGGGTCTGAAGGATCAAGAGAAGGTGCTCGCAACCTTGTCAACCTTGCGCCAGCCGATTAACGCATTCTTTGATAAAGTCATGGTCATGGCCGAAGATCAGGCTGTTCGTGCGAATCGTCTTGGACTTCTCTTGCAGCTTTCTCGTGTGCTTTATCGCTACGCAGATTTTTCCAAAATTGTTTTCGCCTAAACCAAATAACACTGGTGCCTTCGTCTGAAAATCAGGCGGGGGCACCTTTTTTCCGCGTGAAAGAAGGAATATCCCGTCGAATAGAGTAATACTAGGAAGAGGTAAAGACAGAACCGGGGTGATTGGTCATCGAGCTTACCAAACGACAAGAGCACATCTTACAGATAGTGAAGGATGACGGACCGATAACAGGAGAACATATCGCGGAGCGACTGAATTTGACTCGTGCGACGCTGCGCCCTGATTTATCCATCCTCACGATGTCAGGATATCTAGAAGCCAGACCTCGGGTCGGGTATTTTTATGCCGGCAGACCCGCAAGCTCAGTCATAAGTGAACGGCTTCACAAGCTTCTCGTCAATGACTACAAGGCGGTACCGATCGTGGTATCCGAATCCGCCTCGGCTTACGACGCCATTGTTACCCTCTTTTTGGAGGATGTTGGCACGTTATTCGTCGTCAACCAAAAAGGATATTTGGCTGGCGTGATCTCACGAAAAGACCTCCTGCGGGCTTCTTTAGGCAATAAGACGCTGGAGGATGTGCCAGTCAGCATCATCATGTCTAGAATGCCGAATATCATTACATGTGCACCTGATGAGACCTTGTACGCAGCCGCTAAAAAGCTGATTGATTTTCAGATCGATTCTCTGCCTGTTGTAAGGCCTAGCGAGGAAGATCCGAAGCACATGGAGCTGCTGGGGCGCGTCACCAAGACGACGATCGCGAAAGCATTTGTAGAATTGGGTAGCGAACCGAAAGTGTAGGGGGAGAAGCGATGCTAGGTAAACAGCAAGGACAGCTCATCTATGTAGTCTCAGACTCCATCGGCGAAACGGCCGAACTTGTCGTTCGCGCAGGAGCTAGTCAGTTTGATCGTTTTTTGTTTGATGTACAAAAGTATCCGTATATAGAAGACAAGGAATCGATTGACGAAATCATTGCTTCGGCAAAAGAATCGCGGGCAATGATCGTTTTCACTCTGGTCATTCCGGAGCTGAATGCGTATATTACACAACAAGCTGCTCTTCACGGAATTCCGGCTCTTGATGTTATGGGGCCTTTGATGAATACATTGCAGGGCATGTTGAAAGAGCCACCAACCGGAAAACCGGGATTGGTACGTCGACTGGATGAGGAGTATTTCCGCAAAGTAGACGCCATTGAATTTGCTGTCAAATACGACGATGGTCGGGACCCACGCGGTCTGTTGCGAGCAGATGTGGTTTTGATTGGCGTTTCGCGTACTTCCAAGACGCCTCTTTCCATGTATTTGGCTAACAAACGACTTAAGGTTGCCAATGTTCCGCTTGTCCCGGAGGTAGAGCCACCGGAAGAATTGTTCCAACTGCCAGTCGAACGGTGTATTGGGCTTACCATCAATCCGGAGCAACTGAACGGCATTCGGACAGAGCGTCTGAAGGCACTGGGATTGACAGCACAAGCAAATTACGCCAATCTCGAACGGATTGCCGAAGAACTGGCGTATTCGAAGCGCATTATTGAGCGCCTCGGATGTACCGTTATTGATGTTTCCAACAAGGCAGTAGAAGAAACGGCAAACATCATTTTGGAGATGATTCGAAAAAACAATCTCCGGAATGAAAGGAAATAGGCCGAAAGAAGGATTTTGACGTTTTTTGTAGAATTTCAATTAGCTGAGGTACTTCTCATACGTGAGTTCTCAGCGTTTATTGCCCGAAGAAATGTGGAAAAGTAGAAAAGAAGAAAAGAAGTTCGATGCAAAGAAGGAAATTGACGAATTTTGACGAACTAAATATTCTCACGTGCGATTCTCCTTATAAAGGTGGAAAGACATGACTGGTCCCACTTCAGATGAATTTGTAAATCAAGTGCGTGCCGCTGTCGACATCGTAGACGTTGTAGGAGAGTACGTTCAACTGAGAAAAAGCGGTCGTGCCTTTCTCGGTCTATGTCCGTTTCACTCTGAAAAGAGCCCTTCCTTCAACGTAAATGCAGAGCGACAGTTTTTTCATTGCTTTGGCTGTGGAGCAGGTGGGGACATCTTTTCCTTTTTAATGAAACTGGAGCAATTGACTTTTCCAGAGGCACTGCACAAATTGGCGGAGCGTGCCGGGATAGCTGTGCCCCAGCCGCAGCAAGTAGAGGAATCACCTGAAAAACGGATGAAGCATGTGATGCAAGAAGCGCATACGTTCGTTTCACGCCTCTACCACTACGTGCTTACGAAAACCCCGTATGGCGCAGAAGCGATGAAATATCTCGCAAAGCGCGGAATGTCTGAGGCGACAATCGCCGAATACCAAATCGGGTTTGCCCCGGATTCCTGGGATTTCGTGACGCAGCAGTTGACAAAGCGGGGATTTTCACAGGAATTGATGGTGGAAGCAGGGTTATTGGCTAGAAGCGATGCAGGAAAAATCTTTGATCGCTTTCGAGGTCGTATCATGTTTCCGATTCAGGATTCCCAAGGTAACGCCATCGGATTTGGTGGGCGCTTACTGCAAGGATCGAAGCCCAATTCCAATCAAAAGTCTCAACCCAAGTATCTGAATAGCCCGGAAAGCCTTTTGTTCAACAAAAGTGCTACGCTGTTTAATCTTCATCGTGCACGCCCCATCATTAGAAAGAGAAAAGAGGCGCTGTTGTTTGAAGGATATGTCGATGTCATATCGGCATGGCAGGCGGGTTTTACGCAAGGTATTGCCACTTTGGGAACAGCCTTGACGGAGCAGCAGGCCAGAATTCTTCGTCGCAATACAGAGTCAGTCGTACTCTGTTATGACGGAGATGCTGCAGGACAAGAAGCAACGAGCAAAGCGATTCACGTTTTGCAGCAAGCCGGTTTGATCGTTCGAGTAGCTCCGCTTCCACAAGGAGTGGACCCGGATGATTACATCCGCCAGCATGGGGCTGAAGCATTTTCCCAGCAGGTATTGTTACAGGCGATGCCAATTACGGCTTTCCGTCTGAAACATTTACGCAGTCAGTTCGTAATAAAAGATGAGACGGACAAAGCTCGCTTAATCGCGAAGGCGGTCGAGATCATCAATGAACTGGGCAGCCCGGTGGAACGGGACATGTATCAACGGCAGTTGGCTGAAGAATACTCCCTTACTCTCGGTGATCTCAAATGGGAGTCCAAACGCGCCTACAATCAGCAAAAAAGTGAGCGCCAAAGGGATAAAGTGACGCCAGCATGGAATAATAGTATAAATAATGGCAAAGTTACGCTCGCGAAAACACTGCCACCCGCTTATCACACGGCTGAGCGCATGCTGCTTTACTACATGATGCGGAACGAAGAAATAGCCGCCCGCGTCCAGCAGGAATGCAGTGCCCACTTTCAGGTGGATGAACACGATGCGCTGGCTGCCTACCTGTACGCCTACTATGCAGAGGGAAACCCGGAAGACCCTGGAAAGTTTATACATTACGTGCAAGACGATTTGTTAAAGCAATTAGCCTCGGGATTGGCCATGATGGAGTGCAACAACGACGTATCTGAATTAGAGATCGGTGACTACATCAAACAAGTGAATAACTACCCGAAGCGTGCCGAGTTGGAACGATTGCGCGATGAGCAGCGGAGCTTACACCTCCAAGCGGCCGCAGCGGACAGCGAGGATGCGCGCAAACAACTTGAACTTCAAGCAGCCGTTACAGGGATGAAGATTCTTGAATTGGAAAATGCTTTAAAAGAAGGGTAGCTTCAGATCATTCCCGGGGAAGGAGGGAAAGTAGATGAACAAGCAAAATATTACTTCCGACATGGAAGCAACGTCCATCGAACAAGTGAAGGAACAGTTGGTCGAATTAGGCAAGAAACGCGGCGCATTGTCGTATAAGGAGATTACTGCTCGTCTGGCAGGTTTTGAGCAGGATTCTGATCAAATGGATGAGTTTTTTGAATATCTAGGTGATCAAGGCATTGAGATTAACAACAATGAGAATGAAGATGACGACGATGAAGTCGATCAAATGATCATCAAAGACGAGGACAACGAAGAATTTGATTTTGACGATCTCTCCGTTCCGCCTGGAATTAAGATCAATGACCCTGTACGGATGTATCTGAAGGAAATTGGTCGAGTTCCTCTGCTCTCCGCAGAAGAGGAGATTAAACTAGCGCAGCGAATTGAACAAGGTGATGAGGAAGCCAAAAGACGTCTGGCTGAGGCGAACTTGCGATTGGTAGTATCGATTGCGAAGCGTTATGTAGGACGCGGTATGCTATTCCTCGACTTGATTCAAGAAGGGAACATGGGTCTGATTAAAGCGGTGGAAAAGTTTGACTATCGCAAAGGCTACAAGTTCAGTACGTATGCGACCTGGTGGATTCGCCAAGCGATTACCCGTGCCATTGCAGACCAAGCTAGAACGATCCGGATTCCGGTTCATATGGTGGAAACGATCAATAAATTAATCCGCGTTTCCCGTCAGCTTCTGCAAGAGCTAGGTCGTGAACCTATGCCAGAAGAAATCGCTGAAAAAATGGATCTCACTCCGGAAAAAGTTCGGGAAATCATGAAGATTGCTCAAGAACCAGTATCCCTGGAGACTCCAATTGGGGAAGAAGACGATTCCCACTTAGGTGATTTCATTGAGGATCAGGATGCATTGGAGCCATCTGATGCAGCTGCCTATGAACTTTTGAAAGAACAGTTGGAAGACGTTTTGGATACATTAACAGACCGGGAAGAAAATGTACTGCGTCTGCGTTTTGGGTTAGATGACGGACGTACACGGACATTAGAAGAAGTAGGCAAAGTGTTTGGTGTAACCCGTGAACGGATTCGTCAGATCGAAGCAAAAGCTCTTCGCAAATTGCGTCATCCGAGTAGAAGTAAACGCTTAAAAGATTTCTTAGAATAACCGATATAAGAAGTATGTGGCCTACGTTAGCCGACGTAGGCTTTTCTTATTCATGAAGGAAAACACTTTTTGTCGTAGTTAGGAGGGGCCGCGTTGGACGACCAGCGCAAGCGCACGATTATCGCCGAAATTGAAAACTGGCGGCGCAACCATTTACTGCCTGAACATTACTGCATCTTCTTGTTAAATCTGTATACAGAAGGGGATCGGCCAAATACACCGGCGTCCGCAGGCGGGAATGAGCGAATGGGAACGGCACCGAGTGTGCTGTCAGGAAAAGTCAATTCAACATCATCTGTCACAAACACATATGCACCTAGAACTGTCTCTCCAGTGACGGGGAAAATGGTAATGGCATGGCTCCTTGGTGCTTTTGTCATTGCTGGTTTGATCTTACTTGCTTTTCATTTTAACCGTTTTCAAACCCCAATGCAAATTACCATCTTTGCCTGTTTCGCTCTCGTTTTCTATATTCTGGGACTCGTTTATCGAAGATCGGCCCCGCCATTGACGCATGTATTCCTGGCTTTGTCCTTTGGGATTTTGATCGCGGGAGGCGTTTATTGTATCCAAAAAATGGATGGTAGCTTGCCGTTTATCCTGTTTTATTTAGGCTTCGTTTGCATGTTGCTGTGCATCAGCGCAATTGTTTTCGGCTATGCTTATTTGCTCTATGCAGGGTTACTGGGTTTGGCCATCTTGTATGGCATTACAACCGTTCATCGAGTAGGGATGGACTATACATGGTGGACATCGGAGTTGTACTGGGTACCGCTTGCGTGCTTGCTCACAGGTATGGGCTTCTTGATGAATAAGGCCAATTCGAAATGGGCGGGAGTATTTGCAGTATGTGGACTTGCCTTTTTCTTTGGTGCAGAGATACAGGCTCTGTATATTCCAGCGGCGAAGCGAGATATGATTCAATTGCTGTTGTTCATTAAGGTGTTCATCGCGTCCATTTTGTTCTTCTTCACGCGTGGATATTGGTATGCGTGGTTGAGACTGTAGACTATGCGAGACTTCTCGTTCTCCTCTGCCTGCTTATCTGTTACAATTTCAGAAGAGAGCAAACGGGGTGAATAAATGAACAACAATTGGAAAGTTTTAATCGGTATATTGCTGGTGGCTTTTTTTCTGGGTGGAGAAACAGTAGCCAAATTTATGGGTGTACATACATATAGCATCGGATTCATAGCAGCATCTGTCTCTTTTTTGGGAGCGATTTTATTAGGAGCACGCCGATCATAGGCGTGTTTTTTTTGAGAAATTCCACATGAATCCAAAATCGTGGTGTATAATGGTAAGAGTATTCTGAACAAACGCTCAGTCAAAATTGTGTATTTCTTGATGGTTCTTTACTAAAGCGTTTTCAAGGGGGCAGCGATTATGAACTTCGATTTGACTTCAGAACAACAAATGTTAAAAAAAATGATACGCGAATTTGCTGATGAGGTAGTGGCACCGGAAGCAGATGAACGCGATCAAACTAAACAATTTCCTGTCGGAATATTCAAGCAGATGAGCGAGCTGAACTTGATGGGCCTTCCCTTCTCTGAGAAATACGGGGGTGCAGGAGCTGATTCCACGAGTTTTGCGATCGTTGTGGAAGAGCTAAGTCGTGCATGTGGCTCTACAGGAATTACGTATTCGGCGCATATCTCGTTAGGTGGCGCTCCACTGGCTTTGTTTGGAACAGAAGAGCAAAAGCTGAACTATTTAAGCAAAATCTGTTCTGGCGAAAGCTTTGGCGCGTTTGGCTTGACGGAACCAAATGCAGGGTCTGACGCAGGTGGTACGAGGACGAATGCGATCTTAGCAGACGGGGAGTGGACGATTAACGGCTCCAAATGCTTCATTACCAATGCCTCCTATGCTTCGTTTCTCGCCTTGACAGCTGTGACTGACAAAGAGCAGGGCTCACGGGGTATTACTGCTTTTATCGTTCCGACAGATACACCTGGCTTTCAGGTGTTGGCGAACTATGAAAAGCTCGGCTTGCACAGCTCCAATACAACGGAGCTCGTTCTTGAAAATGTCCGCGTGCCAGAGGAAAACATCCTTGGGAAGCGGGGAGAAGGCTTCAAGCAGTTCCTCATTACACTTGATGGTGGGCGAATCGGGATCGGAGCTATGGCAGTAGGAATTGCACAGGCTGCCTATGACAAGGCGTTGCAATACTCCAAGCAGCGTACGGCTTTTGGCAATTCCTTGAGTCATTTTCAAGCAATCCAGCACAAGCTGGCGGATATGGCGATGCAAATAGAGCTGGCGAGAACGATGGTGTATAAAGCAGCGTGGTTGAAAGATCATGGTCGCAAATTTACGAAAGAAGCAGCAATGGCAAAATTGTATGCTTCGGAGATTGCCATGTCTGCTACACATCAGGCTATTCAGATTCACGGTGGGTATGGTTATATGCGGGAGTATCAGGTAGAACGATTTTTCCGCGATGCCCGACTATTAGAGATCGGCGAGGGGACTTCAGAGATTTTACGTAATGTCATCGCAAGAGAAATCGGGTGCTAGCCCTACGTATTTGACAACGAAAGAGCATGACTGCCAGCGTAAACTGACAGCCATGGCTCTTTTTTTGTTTGTTACTTTTTATTGATCGCCAGATTGTACAGTTGGGAAACCAAATCCACTCGCGATATCGTCCCCTACAGCAGCGTTTGAGCCACCTTTGATGTCATTTCCTTTCGCGCGTTTTTGCAATTCTACACGAACATCTTGAGAGCTCCAAGATGGATTGGATGCCCAGATTTTCGCAGCCAAACCAGAAATGTGTGGGGTTGCCATGGAGGTTCCGCTGATGGAATTGTAACCTCCGTTATTCCATGTAGACTGAATAGCGCGTCCTGGTGCTGATACTTCCACATCGCGTTCTTGAATCACGTAGTCTCCCGCTTGCCCGCTCTTACCACGAGAAGAGAAGTCAGCTACACGGTAGGTTCCGTTTTGTTGAACATTCTCCAACGCTGCTACGGCTACTGTATTCACTAATGCTCCAGGGTAGCCAATGCTATTCACTGTCGGTCCGGAGTTACCAGCCGCTGCGACGACTAATACACCTTTTTGGTTTGCATACGTGATGGCACTTTCCATAAGGGTACTCTTACCGCTAGAGCCAAGAGACATAGAGATGATCGTTTTCACGCCTAATTGAGCGGATTGGTCAGCAGCGTAACGAATAGCATAGGCAATGTCATCCTCATAGCCGGAGCCAGAGTCATCCAGTACTTTATATGCCCATAGCTTTGCATCTGGTGCTACACCATAAATACCTGCGCCATTGCCGCCGTCAGCGAGAACAGTTCCGGCGACGTGTGTTCCATGACCATGCGCATCATTGCAAGCACCAGTAACAACAGGCGAAGAAGATTGCGTGAAATCGTTGCACTGCTCTGCGTTAGCGGTTAGGTCCGAGTGCTGCGTATACACGCCAGTATCCAGGACTGCAACACGAACATCTGCACCGCCAGTTGTAGCGGAGAGGGATTGGTTTTTATAGATTGCTTTAATTCCCCACGGAACGACTGCCGCAGGAGAGACCTCTAGCGCACTTGCTTGATCTTCTTCTATATACTCAGCGATCTTTAATTTTTGCAATACGGTGATTTTTACATTGGGATCGCTTTTCAGTTGGTCAAGTTGATCACTATTTACATCGAGGGTAAAGCCATCTTCACCAAAATCATGGCGAACTTCCAAAGGTCCAGCAAAATAACCGGTTCTCACATCCGAATCTGATTGAATTAATACCCGTTCAGTATCAAATTCATTGAGCGAATCGTTACTTGCTGCCCCCACACCTGTGAAGACACTCATCACTAGCGCTGAAGAGAGTAATCCCATTGCCCACCACTTGCCGGTTCTTTTTTTCAAACTTTTCTCCTCCTTAAAGATAGTTAGTTTGTGTTAGTTCATGATGTTCATGGCGTTAATATACATATCTGTAAAAATTTTGTAAATATTTATTTATTAAAATAAAGTTCACAATTCAGTGAAAATTAAATCAAATTGTATAAAATGCGATAAAACAACGCCGTATTTAAAAATTTTGCTTGTTATTCCGAACATTACATCCACGTAATGGCAACCTGTAAGCCTCTCGACTACTTACCCAAGGGCCCCTTTAATGACCTTGTCCCTGCTGGGCGCAACAGTGAGGATTTTGTCGTTCTTTGCTGATTATCTGTTAGGGAATTTGCATTTCGCAATTGCTGCCAAATAGGGTAGAATAGAGGCAACGGAAGGTGAATATACAGATGACATCAGTATCAATATCCAAGCGGCTACAAACAATTGCCCGCTATTGTCCAGAAGGAGCCCGCGTCGCCGACATCGGGTCGGATCATGCGTTGTTGGCTTCTTATTTGCTTGTAAAAGGAATTGCTTCTTTCGTGATCGCAGGCGAATTGAATGAAGGGCCTTTTCAAGCGGCAAAAAAACAAATACATACATTGCAGGTAAAAGATCGCGCTTCGGTACGTAAAGGAAACGGGCTCGCGGTATTACAACCTGGGGAAGCAGATGTGATCTGCATTGCTGGGATGGGCGGACAATTGATCGTTTCCATTTTGGAAGCAGGAAAAGACAAACTGGAAGGTGTGCAACGCCTGATTCTGCAACCAAACGTAGGGGAAGAAGCGGTTCGCCTGTGGATGATAGAGAATGGTTGGCAGTTAATCGCGGAATCCATATTGGAAGAAGACGGCGTGATTTATGAGATTCTCGTCGCAGAACGAGGCAATCCTACCTTGCCTTATGAGGGCAAAGATCGTATGCAGCAAGAGCTCCTGCGCATTGGTCCATTTCTTTGGGTGGAAAAATCAGAGGTATTGCAAGAGAAGTGGCTACATGAGCATGAAAAATGGCAAAAGATCATCGTTCAATTAAAGCGTTCGGACAAGCCGGAAGCAGCAGAACGAATCAAAGAAATCGAAGCAGAAGTAAAATGGATCGATGAGGTGATCGCATGCTTGCGCACGGACAAACAGTAATCCAATATGTAGAACGTCTGGCACCTAAATCGTTGGCGATGGAAGGCGACAAGATTGGCCTTCATGTTGGCACCTTGCAAAAAAAGGTAAAAAAAGTGATGATCGCACTAGACGTACTGGAATCTGTGGTGGATGAAGCAATCGCAGAGGGTGTAGACCTGATTGTGGCTCACCATGCCGTTATATATCGACCACTGAAACACCTTAGGACAGATCTCGCCGCAGGACGTGTCTTCGAAAAGCTGATCAAGCATGACATTGCGGTATATACAGCCCATACCAATTTGGATGTTGCGTATGGGGGGATGAACGATTGGCTCGCAGAAGCGGTTGGACTCACTAATGTAGATGTACTGGATGTTCTTTCAAGAGAGGCTTGGAAGAAGCTCGTCGTATTCGTGCCCGCTACTCATAAGGAAGTGGTGTTTTCCGCACTTGCTGAAGCGGGGGCAGGGCATGTAGGCAACTATAGCCACTGTTCTTTTCAGACAGAAGGCACCGGAACCTTTTTACCAGGGGAAGGAACGAATCCCCATATCGGTTCGACAGGTCAATTGGAAAAAGTAGAGGAAGTTCGGATCGAGATGATTGTTCCTGCCTCCAGGCAATCGGCTGTGGTTAAAGCAATGCTTGCTGCCCATCCCTACGAAGAAGTCGCTTACGACATCATTCCTTTGGAGCAGTCCGGAACTGCATACGGAATTGGGCGAATCGGTACTCTGCCTGCACCACTGACGCTCCGAGAGTTTGCTTTGCTCGTCAAAGAACGATTCTCCCTCCACGGTCTACGCGTAGTTGGCGACTTGGATGCGACAGTCAAAAAAGTAGCGGTAGTAGGTGGAGACGGAAGCTCCTTTGTTTCCAAAGCCATTTTTAAAGGCGCGGATGTTTATTTAACAGGAGACATTGGTTATCACACCGCACACGATGCGCAAGCAGAAGGCTTGTCGATCGTAGATGCTGGTCACAATATCGAAAAAATTATGAAGGAAAAGCTGGCGACTATTTTGCTTGAACAATTGCAGGCAAATGGTTACGAAACAGAGGTTATTCCTTCGCGCGTGCACACAGATCCGTTCCAGTTTGTTTAAGACGTAGCAGGACCAACCTTTTGTTGCCTGCCAGATGAAGTGTAGGAGGATTTTATGTGCAAAAACTAATCCGGACAATTTCTTGTGGATTACTGACATTAAGCTTACTCACCCCCGGCGTCGCTTCAGCGGCTGGGGGCTTATTGCCATACAATGACATCAGCAAGCACTGGGCGAGAAATGCAATTATTCAAGGCGTGCAGCTCGGTTTGTTTGAGGCTGGTCCAAATGTTCCGAAGTTTTACCCAAATCGTGACATGACACGTGCGGAATTTCTCGTCATGATCGATCGGCTTTATTACGGGGGGCAGTATCAGATCTATCCGCTTACTTTCTTATCCGAGCATTCGGAGTGGGCGCGGGCAGAAGGTTTTCAGGAACCGTATTTGCCGTATAAAGACGTTGACCGTCTGACCTGGATGTACAAACCAACATTGCGCATCTCCACGATCTTGGATAGACTGTACGGCCCAAATGCGATTCAGTACATTTTTCCTGGTGAGATGATGAAGCCGAATCAGCCGATCACCAAAGAAGAAGCTGCCAAGATTTTGCAAATGTTTACCATGTCTCCAGATAGTAAAAATGCGTGGGAAGAAGTGCGTTCCTGGGGATGGCTAGAGGGAGAAAAAACGGAACGAGTGAAGCGAGGAGATGCTGCGGTCGCAGCTGATCGCATGGTGAATTATTTCCTTCAGGATGGAATCATGCCTCTGCTGGATTACGACGGGAAAAAGTTCCCCATGGTCCCGGATCTCGAAGAGGTATTGCCGTTATTCGCAACCTATGCAGATCCCAAAACAACAGAAGAACAGATTTATGTAGATGCGGCTGCCGCTATTCGCAGTAGAAATGATAGTGAAGAGACATTTGAACAGTTACGAAAGCTGGCGGATGCCTCCTTCCCCAATCAAGTCGGTGTTCACTACTTACTGAGCTGGAATCCTGAAACACCGATTGAAACCAATTTGGAGGAAGCTTTTCTTTCTATCGACGCTTACTTCGAAGACAAAATCATTCTCCCGGAAACACTCGGGCTGTTGAGTGCCAATGTGTACGATATCGCCTTGCAGCTAGGGAACAAGGATCAAAGCCAATACAAAAAAGTGCTTGACCGACTTAGTGCTTATGAACAAAAAGTGAAGCAGGATTCCAAAGAGTGGGAATCGCTCGCCATGTATTTGGGGGCACTGGAAATCAGGAGTAATCAGGTAGACCTGGCGCTGGCTCGTTACAAGCGATTTGCCGACAGGAGCCCGGAGGCATTGTTGAATACTTCCTACTATTATTTGCAGGAAGGACGTATGCAGGAAGCTGAAGAAGTTCTTGCTGCGATGAAACTGAAAGCTTCAGACAGCAGAATGAATCAGCTGCACAAAATGTTGCGTCAAGAGTTTGCCTCTTTAAAAGATCAGCCAGCTATTATTTCTGATTTGGGGTACTCTTTGCGCCAGTTGGACAATGCCGACATCTATCAAGTGAAGGGTGAAGCGGTGTTGAGTGGATTGACGTTCTCATACACGCAGGATGTTAACAAGGAAAAGCAAATAAGCAGAATATCCGGCTTTTATCAATCTCCGCAAAAACTAATATCAGACAAGCTGCTCTCCTATACAGATGGGAAAACAAACACGCAATACTCGTATGATACGGATCGGCAGACATGGGATAAGAGTAGAACGGACAAAGTGGACTTTTTGCACGAGTGGATTGGTGCTGTCAAGGTAGCCGATCGTGCCAAGGAGCTTCATGCACGCTACTACAAACAATCATACGGGAAGTACGATGTCATTACGGAGTGGATTCCGGGCTCTATGCTGGTAGAGAAATCAAAGAAGGTTACGCTCGGACAGGGAAAAGTGAAAGAGGTTCCCTTGTTCATGAACAAGTATTATATTGATCGAGCTAGCGACCAAATTGTCAAACATACGTGGCGTTATGAAGAAATTTATGAGGGCGACGGATACGTAGCCTATTCGGGTACCGACAATTACGACTTTACAAGCAATGTTGCATTCTCGATACCTGATGATGTTCGAAAAGGGGTGGCGCCATGAAACGATTTAGTCAATGGGCAGTAGCAGCTGTACTGCTACTCACAACTGTTCTTCCTGTGCAAGCGGCAGAGTATCCTTTCGAAGAAACAGAAGAAGTATTCCAGCACGTCATGCAGAGCCACTTGAGCAAACCGGTAGCCAAACAATTGGTAAAAGGGGCTCTAGAGGTGGTCAGTGAGCAGGCTAATCAGAAAAAACAGCTTCAATTCAAAGTTTCTGAAGAAGATGACACCTGGGACGAGTTGGAATTGAGGCTTGTAGAATGGCAGAAAAAAGGCGGGTTTGATACGCCGACGATGAACACTTGGGCGATTGATGGAATGCTCTCTACACTCGACGACCCGCACAGCGTATTTTTTACGCAAGATGAACTGCGTTTGTTCCAATCTGACGTTGAGAATCAGTTCGTTGGATTTGGTTTTCGTCTCCGGAGGCAAAATGATCATATTATCATCCGTGAAATCGTTCCGAATTCTCCAGCAGCAGCTTCTCCTTTGCAACGAGGCGATCAATTGATCAGAGTCAATGAGACCTCGCTGGTCGGAAAGACTTTTGAAGAAGCGTATGCTTATTTGAGGGGTAACGAAGGGACTGAAGCCGTTCTTACTGTATATCGTCCATCTGACAAACGGGAGCACCAGATAAAGTTGAAGCGTGCCTCGATGACATTGCCGGAAGCGGAAGGACAGATGTTTTCGAAGGGCGCAGTTGGCTATATCAGTCTTGAAACATTCGGATCAGAAGGAGCCATCCAGGTAAGTGATAAGCTTGCTGAACTATCCCGTGTGCAAAAGCCGTTGTCCGGATTGGTGTTAGACCTGCGGGATAATGGCGGGGGATACTTGTCCACAGCGCGGGATATCGCGAGCCTCTTTATGGAAGAAGGCTTGCTCATGTATACCACGAATCGCAATGGGGTAGAGGTAGAGACGTGGGTACGAAATGGGCAGGATATCGGCATTCCAGTGCGAATTTTGGTAAACGGCGGAACCGCTTCTGCATCTGAGCTGTTGTCAGGTGCGCTGCGTGATCATGGCATCGCCAAACTTGTGGGTACCAAGACATTTGGAAAAGGGAGTGCCCAACAAGTTATTCCTTTGTCGGACGGCGACGCACTCAAGCTCACATTAAATGAATATTTTACCCCTAAGCATACCGTGGTGAATCACGTAGGGCTGCAACCGGATATGGTTGTGGAGGATTATGGAGCACAAGTGGTAGAAGCTCTCCATTCATTGAACGTCAATACGTGGGAACTGAGTGACGCAGAAGGCGATACCGTCATCAATGGAATTCCTTTCCCTACGGTAGATCCTCTCTTTAAACAAACGCCTCAAGGGCTGCAAATCCGAGCTGCTGTACTTTCGCATTTGCTGGGTGATCCGTCCATTGGCGAGAAAGATTACGTAGCACTTGCTCCGTATTTGAAGAAGTACCCTGCACTAAAACAGCAAACGAAAAATGGTATCAACACTCTCACATTTACTTCGTGAGCATGGTCCCCTGACGCTTTTGGCGAGCAGGGGCTTTTTCTTTTTCAGGCGTATACTCGGTCATGCAAAATCGAACACTATCAGGTGCGACTATGACTATTGCTATTACGAAGAGAAGGGTGGCAGCCGGATGAAAAAGGTTATATTATTCCTGATCGACTCTATGATGCCTGATGTTCTGGAGCGATGCATTGCTGCCAATAAAGCACCGGCGCTTCGGTTTTTCATGGAGCATAGCCAGTACATACCAGATTGTGTGACCGTTTTCCCTACAATGACGGCTTCGATAGATTGCTCTCTCATTACGGGAGTCTATCCCGATCAGCACAAAGTACCGGGTTTAGTTTGGTATGATGCAGAGCAGAAACAGATGGTGAATTATATTAATGGGGTCGCTTCTATCCGAAAAATAGGCATCTCAAGCTGTGCCGAAAACGTCCTTTTTGATTTGAATGAACGTCATCTGAGCAAGGATGTCAAAACCATTCATGAGGTACTGGAAGAAAACAAACTTGTATCTGGTTCCATCAATGTGATCGCCCATCGCGGACATAAGCAGCATAAAGTGAAAATGCCAACCTTGCTTGATACAATTACATCTTTTTCCTTGCGCGAAAAGGTGAGTGGTCCAACGATCATGAGTATGGGGACACTGGTGAGCCCGGCGTTATTTCGTACCGTCCCCTGGGGCTTCTCTCAATCCGCTTTGGAAGGCTACGGAATTAATGATACTTATGCAATCGATGTGATGATTGAGGTGATTCGCAGTGGTCATCAGCCACATTTTACGCTGGTCTATCTGCCAGAGAATGATCATAAACTCCACAAGTCCCCGGAGGATGCCGTACAGCACTTGGCAGATGTGGACAAGCAATTGGCTCGTTTGCTGGATAGCTTCGCATCATGGGAGCAAATGCTGGAGAGAAATGTATGCATTTTGATTAGTGATCATGGGCAGACCGTCATCGGAGAAAGTGAGGATCACAATATACCGCTGGATCATCTTTTGGCGAATTTCTCGGTCCATGCGCTTGGTACGGATGTGACATCAGAAGTGGAAGTAGTCATTTGCAATAATGAGCGTATGGCCTATTTATATCCAGTGAATGGAACGAATCCACTTTCTATTGTAGAAGCGGTTAGTGTGGAAGAAAGAATTGATTTGATTGCTTGGAAAGAGGGCGCGAAGGTAAAGGTGCGTCGGGGCGGAACGCAACAGGAAATGTGTTTTTGGCGAAACGGGGAGTATCAAGATGCCTACGGTTCTTCTTGGTCCGTTGAAGGAGATGTTACCGTGCTGGATGTGCAATATGATGGGGAGTGTCTTTCTTTTGATACATACCCGGATGCTTTTTCTCGACTATACGGGGCATTGTTCTCGCAGACCGGTGACGTGGTAGTCGTTACCGCTGCCAAGAGCTATGAATTATTATCGGAATGTGCACCCACGCATTTAGGGGGAGGAAGCCATGGATCCCTGCATAAGCAAGATTCTCTGATTCCGTTAGTGATTGCAGGGGCTTCGGAGTTGTTTCCACTCCCAGCAAGACTGGTAGATGTCAAAGACTTTATTCTCCGTGAACTGGGGATTCCGTCAGCCTCAAATCCGCAATGACCGGGACATGATCGGACCAATTGACAGGTAACAGCTCGTAGTGCTCGATATTCCAGTGATGAGAAACAAAAATATAGTCCAGGCGTCGGCGGAAGGCAGGAAGCGTCGGTTTTTTTTCCTGACCTGAGACAAGGGCACAGTCCATTAGGTGTGGAGTAAAGGACACATTACTCGCGTTGAAATCCCCCATTAGGAGTAATGGGGCTTTTGCGTGTTGCTGTATCAATGTAGACAGGAGTTGTAGCTGGGCCAGTCTGCTTACTTGATTTAAGCTGCAGTGTGTAACACAAAGTGTAATCGTACGTCCGAATCCTTGGAAGGATGCATACAGGAGGGTTCGTTGTTCTTTTCTGGCTGGTAAAACGATAGCCTCGACATTTTCAAGCGCGTACTTCGATAGTAGCGCATTGCCGTAATACCCATCTCCTATCGAGATTGAAGGGGAAAAGGCCAAGTGATATTGTAATTGATCGGCGATGTAGCTCGCTTGATACCCATACTTCCCGTTTTGATGAACTTCCTGAAGACCGATGATGTCTGGTTGTAAGCCCTTTAAGGTCAGAGTCATTTCGTTCAGCCGGTTTCGCCACCAGAGGTCACGTCCGCTATGAATGTTATAGCTGACTACACGCACCCTTGTTCACTTCCTTTGTTTTGACGTCATTTTTTTAACTTATTTAGTTTTCCCTATTGCATTAGGTTTTAGTCTATGCTATATTAAAAAGCGTCGCCTCTGCTTGAGGCACAGATGGTATGAAATGCTCCTTGAAAACCGGAATAGAATTAATCTGTGAAAATAAGCTTGTGTTTTACTTGAAGTCAGATTCATCTT